>NZ_JBIUTD010000004.1:0-446971 GCF_044741705.1 Kitasatospora sp. NPDC088134
AAAGTTGCACTCGCGTCACGGAACACGGTCTACCGGATCAGGCCGCGCCGCGAGAGCAACTTCCCAGAATGATCACAACAGAATACGAGCCCTAGGAGGCCGGCGGTGCCTCGCCCATGCCGAGCCGGAAGCCGATCCCGCGCACCGTGATGATCCACTCGGTGCCCAGCTTGGCCCGCAGCGTGCCGACGTGGGTGTCGACCGTGCGGCCCCGCGGGGACCAGGCGTCGTCCCAGACCTGGGCCATGATCTGGCGGCGGGAGATCACCGTGCCGGGCTGCGAGGCCAGCAGGTGCAGCAGGTCGAACTCCTTGCGGGTGAGGTCGACCGGGACGCCGCCGAGGGTGGCGACCCGGGCGCCGACGTCGATCCACAGCGCCCCGTGGGTGATCACCGGGCTGGTCGGCGGCTGGGCGTGCACCCGGCGCATCACCGCGTCCATCCGGGCCAGCAGTTCGCGGAAGCCGTACGGCTTGACCAGGTAGTCGTCCGAGCCGGCCTGCAGGCCGAGCACCCGGTCCAGTTCGGAGCTGCGCGCGGTGACGGTGATGATCGGGGTGTTGCTGACCGCGCGGATGCCGCGGCAGACCTCCAGGCCGTCCAGGTCGGGCAGGTCCAGGTCGAGCAGGATCAGCTCCGCGTCCGGGTGCCCGCGCAGCGCCTCGGCGCCGGTGCCGACGCCGTACGCGGCGTACCCCTGCCTGGTGAGGCCCTGGAGCAGGGCGTCCGCCGCGCGGCCGTCGTTCTCCACCACCAGGACCCGGAGCGCCTGGCTGCCTCTGGCGGCCGGCGGGGCGGGCGGGACGGCGGGGTGGGGCCGGGGCCGGCGCCCGGTCGGTGGTTCGAGTATGTCCACGGCCGGCCGGTTCATCTGGTCCTCCTCGGGCACGCCCTCGTCTTCACGGTCAGTTGTGCACTCGCTACTGCGAAGATATCAAACAGACCTGTCTGATTGTCAACGGAAGTGCGGGTGAGGTTGACGTAGCCGACCGGACCCCTGCGGGTAACGAGCCGTCAACCTTGGCCGGGCAAACCGGGACATTCGCCCATGATTCGCTCCGGCGTTCGCCCGTAAGGCAGTTGGGGCCGCCCGAGGCCCGGTGCAACCGAATCGTACAGGCCGTCATGTTTGTTCGCGGTTCCCCGGAAAAACGGCAGCTCCCGGCCGGTTCGGCGGCGCGGTCGGTGACCGTCCGGATGAGGATCTCCGATGGGGTCTTGATAAACCGGACCAACTTGTCTGTATCTTGGCGTCACAGCCGTTGGTCGAGGGGGTGGCCCGCGAAGTGTCCGCCGCCCCTGCCTGCCCAGGACAGGAGTGCCACGCACATGCCCAGTCTCACCGGTAAGGTACGAGAACTTCCGCGCACCGCACTGACCTGCACTGTTCCCCGTGAGTACGTGCACCGCGCCGCCGTCTCGGAGGTGCTGCTCACCAACTGGGACACCGTCGAGGAGGAACGCGCCGACGGCGCACCCGAGTTCGTGGTCCGGGCGCAGTGGCCGCGCGGCCACGCCCTGTTCGCCCAGGAGCGCGGCTATCAGGACCCGATGCTGCTGGTGGAGTCCGTCCGGCAGGCCGGCGCGCTGCTCGCGCACGCCGAGTTCGACGTGCCGTTCGGGCACCAGTTCCTGATGTGGGACATGTCCTTCGAGGCGGGCCCGGACCTGTTCCTGGCCGAGGGCGTCCCCACCGAGGTCGAACTCCGCACCAGTTGCAGCGACATCGTGCGGCGCGGCCGCGCGCTCAGCGAGATGCGCTACCACGTCACCGCCGTCCGGGACGGCCGCCCGATGGCCACCGCCACGGCCGGCTTCCGCTGTCTGAGCCCGGTGGTCTACCGGCGGCTGCGCGAGGGCCGCCCGCTCGGGGCGCCCGTCCCGCTGCCGCTCGGCGCGCTCCCGCACACCGAGGTCGGCCGCCCCGGCGTCGGCCACGTGGTGCTGGCCCGCCCGCTGCCCGGCGACCGCGACCGCTGGCAGCTCCGGGTCGACACCGGGCACCCGATCTTCTTCGACCACCCCGTCGACCACGTCCCCGGCATGGTGCTGCTGGAGGCCGCCCGGCAGGCCGCGTACGCCGCCACCGGGCTGACCGACGCGGTGCTGACCGCCGCCACCACCGACTTCACCAAGTACGTCGAACTCGACCGGCCGTGCTGGATCGAGGCCGAGGTCGGGCCGGACGGCGACTGCGGCGGACGGACCGTCAGAGTGCGCGGGGTGCAGGAGGACTGCACCGTCTTCCGCTCGGACCTCTGCCTGCTCCCGCGGCCCCGGTGAGCGCCGTGGTCACCGTACTGGTCACCGGCGGCTCCGGCTTCGTCGGCCGCCGGGTGGTCCGCGAACTGCGCCGCCAGGCCGTCGGGTTGCGGGTGCTGCGGCACCGCAGCCCCGTCCCGCTCGCCGACGACGGCCTGCAGACCGTCGCCGCCGACCTGGCCGACCCGGGCACCCTGCGCGGGGTCTGCGCGGGCGTCGACGTGCTGGTGCACTGCGCCGCGCAGATCGGCGGGGACGAGGCGGTCAACCACGCCGTCAACGCCCGCGGCACCGCCGCGCTGGTCGCCGAGGCCCGGCGGGCCGGGGTCGGCCGGATCGTCCAGCTCAGCACCGCCTCGGTGTACGGCCGGGGCGTGTTCCGGGGCGCCCGGCCGGAGGAGCTGGAGCGGCGGCCCGCCTCGCCCACCTCGCGCAGCCGGGCGCTGGCCGAGGACGCGGTGCTCGCCGAGGGCGGCGTGGTGCTGCGCCCGCACCTGGTCTACGGGGACGGCGACAGCTGGGTCGGCCCCGGCCTGGCCCGGCTGCTGCGGGTGCTGCCTGGGTCGGTCGACGGCTGGCCGGCCCGGAGCACCCTGATCGACGTCCGCGACCTGGCCCGGCTGCTGGTCGGGGTGGCGCTCGCCCCGACCGCCGGGCGCGGGGTGGTCCACCACGCCGGGCACCCCGAGCCGGTGCCGGTGCACGCCCTGCTGGCGGCGGTCGCCGAGGTGGCCGGCCTGCCCGGGCCGGAGCGCGAGGTCGACGAGCGGACCGCCCGGGCGGCGCTGGCCGCGGAGGGCCTGGACCCGGACCGGCTGGACCTGCTGACGAAGGATCACGTCTTCGAATGCGGCCGGCTCTGGACCGGGCTCGGCCTGGAGCCCGGCGCCCCGTTCGCGGCCGGGTTCCGGCGGGCCGCGCCGTGGTACCGGGAACTGCTCTCCCCGGCCCGGCTTTGAATTCCCCGGGGAATTCCCGGTCGCGCGCTTGACGGTGGCTTGGCGGATTCCTTTCCGCCACCGGCCTGCGCGCGACCGTCCCTGGTGATTCCGGCGTATTCCTGCAACGGTCGCCATTGCCGGGCCCCCGGTGATCGAACAGGCTTGTGGCTCCGAGAGGAGTCAATGTGTCCACCACAGTGCGCAAGGTATTGATCGCCAATCGCGGGGAGATCGCTGTTCGTGTTGCCCGGGCGTGTCGGGACGCGGGGATCGGCAGTGTTGCGGTGTACGCGGAGCCGGACCGGGACGCGTTGCATGTGCGGGCGGCCGACGAGGCGTACGCGCTGGGCGGCGACACCCCCGCGACCAGTTACCTCGACATCGCGAAGGTGCTGAAGGCCGCGGCGGACTCGGGGGCGGACGCCGTCCACCCGGGCTACGGCTTCCTGTCGGAGAACGCCGACTTCGCGCAGGCCGTCCTGGACGCCGGGCTGACCTGGATCGGCCCGCCGCCGCAGGCGATCCGGGACCTGGGCGACAAGGTCACCGCCCGGCACGTGGCCCAGCGCGCCGGCGCGCCGCTGGTGGCGGGCACGCCCGAGCCCGTCACCGGGGCGCAGGAGGTGGTGGCGTTCGCCGCCGAGCACGGCCTGCCGGTGGCGATCAAGGCCGCCTACGGCGGCGGCGGGCGCGGCCTGAAGGTCGCCCGCACGCTGGAGGAGATCCCCGAGCTGTACGAGTCCGCGGTCCGCGAGGCGGTGGCGGCGTTCGGGCGCGGGGAGTGCTTCGTCGAGCAGTACCTCGACAAGCCCCGGCACGTGGAGACCCAGTGCCTGGCCGACACCCACGGCAACGTGGTGGTGGTCTCCACCCGGGACTGCTCGCTGCAGCGCCGCCACCAGAAGCTCGTCGAGGAGGCCCCCGCGCCGTTCCTCACGCCCGAGCAGAACGCCGAGCTGTACCGGGCGTCGAAGGCGATCCTGCGGGAGGCCGGCTACGTCGGCGCCGGGACCTGCGAGTTCCTGGTCTCCCAGGACGGCCTGATCTCCTTCCTGGAGGTCAACACCCGCCTGCAGGTCGAGCACCCCGTCTCCGAGGAGGTCACCGGCCTCGACCTGGTCCGCGAGATGTTCCGCATCGCGGAGGGGGAGGAGCTGGGGTACGACGATCCGGAGGTCCGCGGCCACTCGATCGAGTTCCGGATCAACGGCGAGGACCCGGGCCGCAACTTCCTGCCCGCGCCCGGCACCGTCACCCTCTTCGCCCCGCCCTCGGGCCCGGGGGTGCGGCTGGACGCGGGCGTCGAGTCCGGCTCCGTGATCGGCCCCGCCTGGGACTCCCTGCTCGCCAAGCTGATCGTCACCGGCACCGACCGCAAGCAGGCCCTCCAGCGCGCCCACCGCGCCCTGGAGGAGTTCAAGGTCGAGGGCATGGCCACCGCCATCCCCTTCCACCAGGCCGTCGTCACCGACCCCGCCTTCGCCCCCGAACTGCTGGGCGGGGCGAAGGAGTTCGGGGTGCACACCCGGTGGATCGAGACCGAGTTCGCGAACGGGATCCCCGCCTTCACCGCGACCGGCGGCGAGGAGGGGCAGCCCGCGCCGCGCGAGCACGTCGTGGTCGAGGTCGGCGGCAAGCGGATCGAGGTCTCGCTGCCCTCCTCGCTCGGGGTGGGGGCGCCCGTTCCGGCGGCGGCGGAGAAGACCAAGCGGCGGGCGGGCGGTGCGGCCCGGAAGGGCGCGGCGTCCGGCGACACGCTGGCCTCGCCGATGCAGGGCACCATCGTCAAGGTCGCCGTCGAGGAGGGCCAGCAGGTCGCCGAGGGCGAGCTGATCGTCGTCCTGGAGGCGATGAAGATGGAGCAGCCCCTCAACGCCCACAAGGCCGGCACCGTCACCGGTCTCAAGGCCGAGGTCGGTGCCCCGGTCTCCAGCGGCGCCGCGCTCTGCGAGATCAAGTAAACGCCCGAGTGAATTCTCCCGGGTCGGTCCGGACGGTTTTTTCGAAGCCCTGGCAATTCCCTGACGATCGAGTCGTTGAAAGCGCGCAAAAGGGCTCGGAGAATAGGTGTCAAATGGTCGCACCGTATCCAGGTGCGCTGATTTCGAGAAGGGGAATACGGTGCACAGTACGCTGATTGTCGCCCGCATGGACCCGGAGGCGAGCCTGGACGTCGCCACGCTCTTCGGGGAGTTCGACCGCACGGACATGCCGCACCGGATGGGCACCCGCCGGCGCCAGCTGTTCCACTACCGCGGGCTGTACTTCCACCTCCAGGACTTCGACGCCGACAACGGCGGCGAGCGGATCGAGGGCGCCAAGACGGACCCGCGGTTCGCCGGCATCAGCCAGGACCTCAAGCCGTTCATCGAGGCCTACGACCCGAAGACCTGGCGGTCCCCGTCGGACGCGATGGCGCAGCGCTTCTACCAGTGGGAGGCGTCCGCATGAGCGCCCGTCGCGTGGTGATCACCGGCATCGAGGTGATCGCGCCCGGCGGTGTCGGGCGCAAGGCGTTCTGGGACCTGCTGAGCGAGGGTCGCACCGCGACCCGCGGCATCACCTTCTTCGACCCGGCGCCGTTCCGGTCCCGGGTCGCCGCGGAGATCGACTTCGAGCCGACGGAGCACGGTCTGACGCCGCAGGAGATCCGCCGGATGGACCGGGCCGCGCAGTTCGCGGTGGTCGCGGCGCGCGGCGCGGTGGCGGACAGCGGCATCACCGCGGACTGGGCGGACCCGTACCGGGTCGGGGTGACCATCGGCAGCGCGGTCGGCGCGACCATGGGCCTGGACCAGGAGTACAACGTCGTCAGCGACGGCGGCCGGCTGCACCTGGTGGACCACACCTACGCCGTCCCGCACCTCTACAACTTCCTGGTGCCGAGCTCCTTCGCCGCCGAGGTGGCCTGGGACCTGGGCGCGCAGGGCCCGAGCACGGTGGTCTCCACCGGCTGCACCTCCGGCATCGACTCGGTCGGCCACGCGGTGGAGCTGATCCGCGAGGGCACCGCCGACGTGATGATCGCGGGATCCTCGGACGCCCCGATCTCGCCGATCACCATGGCCTGCTTCGACGCGATCAAGGCCACCACCCCGCGGCACGACGACCCGGCGCACGCCTCCCGGCCGTTCGACGCCTCCCGCAACGGCTTCGTGCTGGGCGAGGGCGCGGCGGTGTTCGTACTGGAGGAGCTGGAGAGCGCGAAGGCCCGCGGCGCGCACGTCTACGCGGAGATCGCCGGCTACGCGACCCGCTCGAACGCGTACCACATGACGGGTCTGCGGGCGGACGGCGCGGAGATGGCCGAGGCGATCGACGCGGCGCTGGGCGAGGCCCGGATGAACCCGACCGCGATCGACTACATCAACGCGCACGGCTCCGGCACCAAGCAGAACGACCGGCACGAGACGGCGGCGTTCAAGCGCAGCCTGGGCGACCACGCGTACGCCACCCCGGTCAGCTCCATCAAGTCGATGGTGGGGCACTCGCTGGGCGCGATCGGCTCGATCGAGATCGCCGCGTCCGCGCTGGCCATGGAGCACCACGTGGTGCCGCCGACGGCCAACCTGCACACCCCCGACCCGGACTGCGACCTGGACTACGTCCCGCTGACGGCCCGCGAGCAGCGGACCGACGCGGTGCTGACCGTGGGCAGCGGGTTCGGCGGCTTCCAGAGCGCCATGGTGCTGGCGCGGCCCGAGAGGAGCTTGGCATGAGTACCCCGGTGGTGGTGACCGGCATCGGCATCGCGGCCCCGAACGGCCTCGGCACGTCCGACTACTGGGCGGCGACCCGGGCCGGGAAGAGCGGCATCGGCCGGGTCACCCGGTTCGACCCGGCCTCGTACCCGTCGACGCTGGCGGGGGAGGTGCCCGGCTTCGTCGCCGAGGACCACCTGCCGAGCCGGCTGATCCCGCAGACCGACCGGATGACCCGGCTGGCGCTGGTCGCCGCGGACTGGGCGCTGAAGGACGCCGGCCTGGACCCGAAGGACCTGCCCGCGTACGACATGGGCGTGGTCACCGCGTCCTCCTCGGGCGGCTTCGAGTTCGGCCAGAACGAGCTGGAGAAGCTCTGGGGCCAGGGCAGCCAGTTCGTGTCCGCGTACCAGTCCTTCGCCTGGTTCTACGCGGTGAACAGCGGTCAGATCTCGATCCGCAACGGCATGAAGGGCCCGAGCGGCGTCATCGTCAGCGACGAGGCGGGCGGGATCGACGCGGTGGCGCACGGCCGCCGGCTGATCCGCAAGGGCACCCCGGTGATCGTCACCGGCTCGGTGGACGCCTCGATCTGCCCGTGGGGCTGGGTCGCCCAGCAGGCCGCGGGCCGGATGACCACCAGCGACGAGCCGGCCCGCGCCTACCTGCCCTTCGACACCGAGGCGTCCGGCTACGTGCCGGGCGAGGGCGGCGCGATCCTGATCATGGAGTCGGCGGCGTCGGCGCAGGCCCGCGGCGCCCGGGTGTACGGGGAGATCGCCGGCTACGGCGCGACCTTCGACCCGAAGCCGGGCAGCAGCCGGGAACCCGCGCTGCGCAAGGCGGTCGAGCTGGCGCTGGCCGACGCGGGCACCCGCCCCGAGGACGTGGACGTGGTGTTCGCGGACGCGGCGGGCGTGCCCGAGCTGGACCGGGTCGAGGCCGAGGCGCTGTGCGCGGTGTTCGGCGTCTGCGGTGTCCCGGTGACCGCCCCGAAGACGATGACCGGTCGGCTGTACTCCGGCGCCGCGCCGCTGGACATCGCCACCGCGCTGCTGGCCATCGAGGAGGGACTGATCCCGCCGACCGTCAACGTCAACGCGGACGAGTCGCTGGGCCTGGACCTGGTCGGCCCGCAGCCGCGGACCGCCCGGGTGCGCACCGCGCTGGTGCTGGCCCGCGGCTACGGCGGCTTCAACTCCGCGGTCGTGGTCCGCGCCACCGACTGATCCACCAGCTCCACCAGCTCCACCCGATCCACCCGATCCACCTGGTCCGCCGCACGCACACCCATCCGCATCGCCAGAGAGGGCGTCAGATGTCCACTTCCACCCGCGAGTTCACCCTTGAGGACCTGCGCCGCATCCTGCTGGAGGCGGCCGGCGCCGACGAGGGCGTCGACCTGGACGGCGAGATCCTCGACGTGCAGTTCGAGGTGCTCGGCTACGAGTCGCTGGCCCTGCTGGAGACCGGCAGCCGGATCGAGCGCGAGTTCGGCGTCGCGCTCGACGACGACCTGCTGAGCGAGGTCGACACCCCGCGCGCGCTGATCGACGCGGTCAACCGGCACTTCACCGCCGCCTGAGTCATTTCCGAACGGCCGCCGCCACACTTCCCGAGCACAGCCCTCCGGGCGGCGGTCGGCACTCCCGACACTCCCTTCCGCCGTCGTCCGGGTCCGGCGGGCCCCACACCGCCGGACCCGGCGCGGCTCTCCCGAGAGGAACAGCATGTCCAGCTCCCCCTCCGCCCACGGCCGGGTCGCCCTGGTCACCGGCGCCACCAGCGGCATCGGCCTGGCGTCCGCCCGGGCGCTGGCCGCCGCCGGGCACCGGGTGTTCATCGGCGCCCGTGACGCCGACAACGTCGCCGCCACCGTCAAGCAGCTCCAGGAGGACGGGTTCGAGGCCGACGGCGCGGTGCTCGACGTCCGCGACCAGGCCTCCGCGACGGCCTTCGTGCAGGCCGCGGTGGAGCGCTTCGGCGGCGTCGACGTCCTGGTCAACAACGCGGGCCGGTCCGGTGGCGGCGTCACCGCCGACATCGCCGACGAGCTGTGGGCCGACGTCCTGGAGACCAACCTGACCAGCGTCTTCCGGCTCACCCGCGAGGTGCTGACCACCGGCGGGCTGCGGCACAAGCCGTGGGGCCGGATCATCAACATCGCCTCCACCGCCGGCAAGCAGGGCGTGGTGCTGGGCGCCCCGTACTCCGCGTCCAAGCACGGCGTGGTCGGGTTCACCAAGGCGCTCGGCAACGAGCTCGCGCCGACCGGGATCACCGTGAACGCGGTCTGCCCCGGCTACGTCGAGACGCCGATGGCGCACCGGGTGCGGGCGGGCTACGCGGCCGCCTACGACACCACCGAGGACGCGATCCTGCAGAAGTTCCAGTCGAAGATCCCGCTGGGCCGCTACTCCACCCCGGAGGAGGTCGCCGGCATGGTCGCCTACCTCGCCTCCGACCCGGCCGCGTCGATCACCGCGCAGGCCATCAACGTCTGCGGCGGCCTCGGCAACTTCTGATCCGCTTCTGCACCCGGCAGCACCGAACCCGGAGGGGAACCCAGCAATGACGACCCGTCAGGTCGAGCACGACATCACGGTGGACGCCCCCGCGGAGGCCGTCTACCGGCTGATCGCGGAGGTCGAGAACTGGCCGCGGATCTTCCCGCCCACCATCCACGTGGACCGCGAGGACCTCGGCGCGGGCCAGGAGCGCATCCACATCTCGGCCACCGCCAACGGCCAGCCGAAGAACTGGACCTCGCACCGCGACCTCGACCCGCAGGCGCTGCGGATCGGCTTCCGCCAGGAGATCCCGGCGCCGCCGGTCGCCGCGATGGCCGGCACCTGGATCATCGAGCCGCTGGACGGCGGGCGCAGCAAGGTCCGGCTGCTGCACGACTACCGGGCGATCAATGACGACCCGCACGACCTGCTGTGGATCGACCAGGCGGTGGACCGCAACAGCCGCTCCGAGCTGGACGGTCTGAAGCGGAACGTGGAGTTCGCGCACGCGGCGGAGGCCGCGACGTTCTCCTTCGAGGACACCGTCGAGATCTCCGCCAAGCCCGACGAGGTCTACGACTTCATCGACCGCGCCGACCTGTGGGCCGAACGCCTCCCCCACGTCGCCGCCGTACGCCTGACCGAGGACACCCCCCACCTCCAGACCCTGGAGATGGACACCCGCGCCAAGGACGGCACCACCCACACCACCAAGTCCCACCGCGTCACCACCCCCGGCGAGCGGATTGCCTACAAGCAGGTCACCCTGCCCGCCCTGCTCGCCCTCCACACCGGCCGCTGGACCTTCACCCCCACCCCCCACGGCACCACCACCGCCACCTCCCAGCACACCGTCACCCTCCACACCGACCGCATTACCGGCATCCTCGGCCCCGACGCCACCCTCGCCGACGCCCGCACCTACGTCCACGACGCCCTCTCCACCAACAGCCGCGCCACCCTCCAGCACGCGAAGGCCTTCGCGGAGGGCGGCACGCGGTCATGACCCGGAGCCCGGACCCGGCCGCCGCGCCGGCCGACACCGATGTGGCCGTGGTCGGCGGCGGCCCCGCCGGGCTGCTGCTCGCCGCCGAACTGCGCCTCGGCGGCGCCCGGGTGACCGTCCTCGACGAGCGCGACGGGCCGACCACCGAGTCCCGGGCCACCACCCTGCACGCCCGGACCATGGAGATCCTCGACGCGCGCGGCCTGCTGGACGAGCTCGGCACCCCGCCGAACGAGCCCCGCGGCCACTTCGGCGGCCTCCCGCTGGACCTGACCCTGCCCGGGCCCCACCCCGGGCAGTGGAAGGTCCCGCAGGGCCGCACCGAACAGCTGCTCCAGGACCGGGCGGTGGCGCTCGGCGCCGACCTGCGCCGCCACCACAAGGTCACCGCCGTGCTGCCCGGCCCCGACACCGTCCGGATCGACGCCGAGACCCCCGACGGGCCGGTGTCCGTCACCGCCCGCTGGCTGGTCGCCTGCGACGGCGAGGACAGCACCGTGCGCCGCCTCACCGGGCCGGACTTCCCCGGCCGGGACGCCGAGCACGAACTGCTGCGCGCCGACGTCACCGGCCTCGACGTGCCCGACCGCCGCTTCCAGCGGCTGCCCCGGGGCCTGGCCATCGCCGCCACCCGGGCCGGAGTCACCCGGGTGATGGTCCACCGGTTCGGGCGCCCGGTCGGCGAACGCGACGGCAAGGACCCGGCGTTCGGCGAGGTCGCCGAGGTCTGGCGGTCCGTCACCGGCGAGGACATCTCCGGCGGCGAACCGCACTGGCTGAACGCCTTCGGCGACGCCCACCGGCAGCTCGCCGCCTACCGGCACGGCCGGGTGCTGTTCGCCGGCGACGCCGCCCACCGGCAGATGCCCAGCGGCGGCCAGGCCCTCAACCTGGCCCTGCAGGACGCCTTCAACCTCGGCTGGAAGCTCGCCGCCGTAGTTCGCGGCGACGCCGGCGAGGACCTGCTCGACAGCTACCACCAGGAGCGGCACCGGGTCGGCCGCCAGGTGCTCGCCAACATCGACGCCCAGGGCTCCCTGCTGCTCGGCGGCCCCGAGACCGAGCCGTTCCGGGCGCTGCTCGCCGAACTGCTCCGGCTGGAGCCCGTCCGCGCCCACCTGGCGGGCGTGATCTCCGGCACCGCCCTGGCCTACCGCACCGCCGGCACCGGGCACCCGCTGCTCGGCGCCCGGCTGCCCGACACCGTGCTGCACCGCCCCGACGGCACCGCCGTCCGCAGCACCGAACTGCTCCGCACCGGCCGCGGCCTGCTGCTGCCCGCCGCCGACGGCCCCGACCTGCGGGAGGCGGTCCGCCCCTGGGCCGGCCGGGTCGACCCGGCCGGCGCGGCGCCCGCCGCCGACGGCCCGCTGCCCGCCCGCGAGGCCCTGCTGGTCCGCCCCGACGGCCACGTCGCCTGGGCCGGCCCCGGCCCCGACGGCCTCGCCGCGGCGCTCACCCGCTGGTTCGGCCCGCCCGCCGCACACCACTGACCACGTATCAGGAGGAAGAGATGAACGGGGAGAGGGACGCCGACGTCATCGTCGTCGGCGCCGGACCGGCCGGACTGATGCTGGCCGCGGAACTGCGCCTCGGCGGCGCCCGCGTCCTGGTGGTGGAGAAGCTGCCCGCCCCCACCGGCCAGTCCCGCGGCCTGGGCTTCACCGCCCGCGCCCTGGAGACCTTCGACCAGCGCGGCCTCGCCGACCGCTTCGAGGGCCTGGAGACCAGCCCGCTCGGCCACTTCGGCGGCGTGGCCTTCGACTACACCGTGCTGCCCGACGGGCACTTCGGCGCCCGCGGCATCCCGCAGTCCCGCACCGAGCAGGTGCTGGAGGACCGGGCGCTGGAACTCGGCGCGGAACTGCGCCGCGGCTGGGAGTTCCTCGGCCTGGAGCAGGACGTCGACGGCGTCACCGCCACCCTGCACCACGAGGGCGTCGAGCACCGGCTGCGCGCCGCCTACCTGGTCGGCGCGGACGGCGGCCACAGCGCCGTCCGCCGGGCCGCCGGGTTCGACTTCCCCGGCACCCCCGCCACCCGCGGCATGTACCTCGCCGACGTGGTCGGCTGCGCCGTCAAGCCCCGCCCGCTCGGCGAGCGGGTGCCCGGCGGCATGGTGATGTCCGCGCCGCTGGCCGAGAACGTCGACCGGATCATCGTCTGCGAGCACGGCACCCCGCCCGCCGACCGCACCGGGCGGACCGACTTCGCCGAGGTCGCCGCCGCCTGGCAGCGCCTCACCGGCGAGGACATCTCCGGCGGCGGCGCCGACTGGGTCAGCAACTTCACCGACGCCACCCGGCAGGTCACCGAGTACCGGCGGGGGAGGGTGCTGCTGGTCGGCGACGCCGCCCACATCCACCTCCCGGCCGGCGGCCAGGGCCTGAGCACCGGCGTCCAGGACGCCGCCAACCTCGGCTGGAAGCTCGCCGCGGTGCTGCGCGGCCACGGCGACCGGGCGCTGCTCGACAGCTACCACGCGGAGCGGCACCCGGTCGGCGAGCGGCTGCTCGCCAACACCCGGGCCCAGGGCAGCATCTACCTCGGCGGCCCCGAGGCGGAGCCGCTGCGCGAGCTGATGGCCGAGCTGATCGGCCGGCACGACTCGGTCAAGCGCCTGCTGGCCGGCCGGGTCGGCCACCTCGACATCGCCTACCCGGCGGAGGAGGGCGCCCACCCGCTGACCGGCCACCGGCTGCCCCCGCGGGTGCTGGAGACCGCCGCGGGCGAGGTCCGCACCCCCGCGCTGCTGCACCGCGGCCAGGGCGTGCTGCTCGACCTCGCCGACGACGAGGCCGCCCGCGCCGTCGCCGCCCCCTGGAAGGACCGGGTCGACACCGTCACCGGCGCCCTGCGCGACCCGTGGGCGGTGGCCGGGGCGAGCGCCGTCCTGGTCCGCCCCGACGGCTACGTGGCCTGGGCCGGCCCCGGCCCCGACGGCCTCGAAGCCGCCCTGACCCGCTGGTTCGGCCCGGCGGAGACGGCATGAGCGGGCGGACCACGACGAGGCGCGGGCCGGCGGACGCCACGGCCGGGCGGAGCGTGCGGGCGGCCGTCAAGTGCGCGCGGGCGGACGCCGCAACCGAGCGGTGCGGGCGGGCAGGCGCCGTGGCCGGTCGGAACGAGGTGGGCGCGTGACCACCGTCGCCGCCCCGCCCCGGCCCGGGGTGCGCCGGATCGCCCTGCCCGGCGGTGACCTGACGCTGTCCGCGCTGCTCGCCGAGCCGGTCGGCCCGCCCCGGGCGACCGTGCTCGCCGTGCACGGCGGCGGCACCAGCGCCGGCTACTTCCACGGCCAGGCCCACCCCGACCTGTCACTGCTCACCCTGGGCGCCGACCTCGGGTACGCGGTGCTGGCCGTGGACCGGCCCGGCTACGGCGACTCCGCGGCCGCCGCCCCCGGCGGCCGCTCGCTGGCCGAGCAGGGCGCGGACCTGCACGCGGCGGTGGCCCGGTACGCCCGCGAACACGCCGTCGGCGCCGGGGTGTTCCTGCTGGCGCACTCCTTCGGCGGCAAGCTGGCGCTGACCTACGCCGCCGAACCGGCCCCGGCCGGCGCGCCCCCGCTGCTCGGCCTGGACGTGTCCGGGCTCGGCCGGGACTACGCGGTCGACCCGGACCTGCTGAACACCGCCCCGCAGAAGGCGCACTGGCGGCGGAACTGGGGCGCGCTGCGCTACTACCCGCCGAACACCTTCCGGGACGCCGACGCGATGGTCCGCCCGATGCCGCCGCGCGAGCGCGCCGAGGCCGCCCAGTGGCCCGGCCGGTTCGCCGACCTGGCCGCCAGGGTCCGGGTGCCGGTCCGGCTGACCTTCGCCGAGGTGGAGCTCTGGTGGCGCCACGACGACGGCGAACTCGCCGAGCTGGCCGCCCAGTTCGCGGCTGCCCCGGCGGTCTCGGTGCACCGGCAGCGGGACGCCGGGCACAACATCAGCCTGGGCTGGACCGCCCGGGCCTACCACCTGCAGGCGCTGTCCTTCTTCGAGGAGTGCCTGGCCGGACGCGCGGCGAGCGCGGCGGCGGGCGGCTGAACGATGCCCAGGTCCACCACCGTGCTCCGATCCGCCCGCGGGGCCGCCCGCCGGGCCGCCGCCGTGCCGTTCCGCTCGCTGGGGGTGCGCAACTTCCGGCTGTTCGCGGTCGGCCAAGTGGTGTCGGTGGCCGGGACCTGGATGATGGCCACCGCCCAGGACTGGCTGGTGCTCTCGCTCACCGGGGACTCCGCCACCGCCCTCGGCACGGTCACCGCCCTGCAGTTCGCCCCGATGGCGCTGCTGACGCTGTACGGCGGCCGGCTCGCCGACCGCCACGACAAGCGGCGGCTGCTGGTGGCGGCCAACCTGGCCTCGGCGGCGCTGTCGCTGGCCCTGGCGGTGCCGGTGCTGGCCGGCACCGCCGGGCTGGGCGCGGTGTACGCCTGCGCGCTCGGCCTGGGCGTGGTCAACGCCGTCGAGGTGCCGACCCGGATGTCCTTCGTCAGCGAGCTGGTCGGCCCCGACCTGCTGCCCAACGCCTCGGCGCTGAGCGCCGCGTACTTCAACGTGGCGCGGGTGGCCGGGCCGGCGCTGGCGGGGGTGCTGATCGGCGCGCTCGGCCCGGGCGGCGTGATGCTGCTCAACGGCGTCAGCTACGCGGGCACCGTCGCCGGGCTGCTGCTGATCCGGCCCGCGGAACTGCTGCGCGGGCCCGGACCGGGCCGGGCGGGGCGGGTGGTGGACGGACTGCGGTACGTCCGCGAGCGGCCCGACCTGCTGGCGGTGCTGGGCCTGCTGGCCGCCGCCGGCGTGTTCGCGTTCACCTTCCAGCTGAGCCTGCCCCTGCTCGCCAAGGGCTGGTTCCACGACGACCCGGCCGCGTTCGGGCTGCTGTCAACGGCGTTCGCGGCCGGGTCGCTGGCCGCCGCGCTGGCCACCACGGTGCGCACCGGACGTCCGGCGGCGCGCGCGGTGGCCGGCGCGGCGCTGGCCCTCGGTCTGCTGGAGGTCGGCACCGGCCTGGCGCCGAGCGCCGCCGCCGCGGCCGGCGCCCTGGTCCTGACCGGGTTCGCGGCCGTGTACTTCGCGCAGGCCGCCAACCACCGCGTGCAGCTCGGCAGCGCACCGGCCCTGCGGGGCCGGGTGATGGCGCTCTACACGCTGATCCTGCAGGGGTCGACCCCGCTCGGCGCGCTGTTGTTCGGCCTGGTGGCCGAGCGGCTGGGTGTGCGGGTCGGTCTCTGTCTGGGGGGCCTGGCCGTCGCGCTGGCCGCCCTCCCCCTGCTGCCGGCGGGACGGGGCCGCTCCGTCACGGTCCCCGTCCCCCCGGCGCACAGGCTTTCTGACGACACGTCGGACCCCGCGGCGGGCACCGCACCGACCGCATCCGAACTCGCATCCGCATCCGCACCGACATTCGTCTCGACAACCGTCTCGGAAATGGAGAAAAGCTGATGGAAGCCGTACTCACCACCGAGTCGCCCGGTCCGCTGGAGGAGCTGACCAGACGCAGGATCGCCGCCCGCGAGGGGGAGGACCCGCAGGCGACCGAACGGCAGCACAAGAAGGGCAAGTTGACCGCGCGTGAGCGGATCGACCTGCTGCTGGACAAGGGCAGCTTCACCGAGGTGGAGTCGCTGCGCCGGCACCGGGCCACCGGCTTCGGCCTGGAGCGCCGCAAACCCTACGGCGACGGCGTGATCACCGGCTGGGGCACCGTCGACGGCCGCACGGTCTTCGTGTACGCGCACGACTTCCGGGTGTTCGGCGGCGCGCTGGGCGAGGCGCACGCGCAGAAGATCCACAAGCTGATGGACATGGCGATCTCGGCCGGCGCGCCGCTGGTGTCGCTCAACGACGGCGCCGGGGCCCGGATCCAGGAGGGCGTCAGCGCGCTGGCCGGCTACGGCGGCATCTTCCAGCGCAACACCAAGGCGTCCGGCGTGATCCCGCAGATCTCGGTGATGCTCGGCCCGTGCGCCGGCGGCGCGGCCTACAGCCCCGCGCTGACCGACTTCGTGTTCGCGGTCCGCGACATCTCGCAGATGTTCATCACCGGCCCGGACGTGGTGCGGGCCGTCACCGGCGAGGAGATCAGCCAGAACGGCCTCGGCGGCGCCGACGTGCACGGCGGCACCTCCGGCGTCGCGCACTTCGTCCACGACGACGAGGAGAGCTGCCTGGCCGAGGTCCGCTACCTGCTGTCGCTGCTGCCCGCCAACAACCGGGAGCTGCCGCCGGTCGCGGCGGCCTCCGACCCGGCGGACCGGCCCGCGGACGCGCTGCTCGACCTGGTCCCGGCGGACGGCAACCGCTCCTACGACATCCGCACCGTGATCGAGGAGCTCGTCGACGACGGCGAGTACCTGGAGGTGCACGCCTTCTGGGCGCAGAACATCGTCTGCGCGCTGGCCCGGATCGACGGCCGGACCGTCGGCATCGTCGCCAACCAGCCGATCGCGATGGCCGGCGTCCTCGACATCAAGGCCAGCGAGAAGGGCGCGCGGTTCGTCCAGTTCTGCGACGCCTTCAACATCCCGCTGGTCACCCTGGTGGACGTCCCCGGCTTCCTGCCCGGCGTCGACCAGGAGCACGACGGCATCATCCGCCGCGGCGCCAAGCTGCTGTACGCATACTGCAACGCCACCGTGCCCCGGGTGTCGGTGGTGCTGCGCAAGGCGTACGGCGGCGCCTACATCGTGATGGACTCCCGCTCGATCGGTGCCGACGTGGCGCTGGCCTGGCCGGGCAACGAGATCGCCGTGATGGGCGCGGACGGCGCGGCGAACGTGGTGTTCCGCCGCGAGATCGCCGCCGCCGCCGACCCGGACGAGATGCGCCGGGAGAAGATCGACCAGTACAAGCGCGAACTGGTCCACCCCTACTACGCGGCCGAGCGCGGCCTGATCGACGAGGTCATCGACCCGCGCGAGACCCGGCTGATGCTGGCCCGGTCGCTGGCCATGCTGACCACCAAGCACGCCGACCTGCCGCGCCGCAAGCACGGCAACCCGCCCCAGTGAGCGCCCTGTTGGGCCCCGGCGGGGGCGCGGACGACGAGGTGCTGCACGTCGAGTCGCTGCTGCGGGTCGAGCACGGTTCGCCGACCGGCGAGGAGCTGGCGGTGCTGACCGCCGTGCTGCTGGCCCGGTGCGCCGTCGACCGGGCCGCCCGCCGGGTCGCCGAGCAGGCCGGCTGCGTTTCGGAGCCGCTGTGGTGGCGGCCCGAGCGGGTCCCCGGCTTCGAGGGGCCGCGCAGCTGGCAGGCGGTGGCCTGAGCGCGCGTCAGGTCCGACCGGCCACGTCGAGGGGGCGCGGAGTTCACCCGAACTCCGCGCCCCCTCGGGCGTTTCCGGTCAGGGCGCGGTGGCCCGGGCCGCAGCGGGGTCGGCCCGCAGCACGGTGCGCAGACCGGGCGGCATGCCGCCGATCAGCTCCACCGCGCCGCGGGCCGCGTACAGGTACTCCGGTGGGACCGACCGCATCACGATCGGCCGGTCGCCGTCGCCGCGCAGCGCCACCGCGGCGATGTGCGACAGGCACAGCGGCAGGTTGCCGACCACCCAGCCGGCCGGGCGGGGTGCCAGGCCCGCCTCGCCCAGGTAGTCGGCGTCGGCGCCGCGGGCCAGCCCGGTGCCCAGCCCTTTCAGGTAGGCCTCCTTGCGGACCCAGAGCCGGCCGAACGCCGACGGCCGCTCGGCCTCCGGCAGCGCGTCCAGTTCGGCCCGCTCGGCCGGGTGCAGCGAGGGCAGGCAGGCCGCCACCGTCTCCGGCGACGGCAGCCGCTGCACGTCCGCGCCGACCCGCTCGGCGGAGATCACCACCAGCGCCAGCCCGTGGCTGTGCGACAGCGAGAACTCGGGCGCGCCCGGCACGCCGAGCACCCGCGGACGCCCCTGCCGGGCGCCGTTGCCGTCGTACCGCTCACCGCCCAGCCGCAGCCGGTCCGGGTCGATGCCGGTGTAGACGGCGAGCACCCGGCGCAGGCCGACGTGCGCGGCCAGGTACATCCGCCGGTCGTCGGAGCGCCGGTAGGACTCGGCGCGGTGCCGCTCGTACGCGTTCAGTTCGGTGGCGGGGATGTCCCGGGGGGAGTCCGGCGGCGGCAGCAGCCAGATGTCCAGCGGGTCCCGCGCCCCCTGCGGGGATCGGGTGGTCGTCAACGTCCGCCCTCCGTGTGGGTCTTGGCGTGCTGGAGGGTGGCGCGGCTGTTGGTGGAGAGGGCGTCGTGGACGTAGGTGCGGGCGTCGGTGAGGGTGGCGTGCGGGCCGAGGATGCCGGTGATGCGGTCGGTGTGGAGGGTGACGGTGTGTTGGGAGGTGGCGGTGGTGGTGCCGTGGGGGGTGGGGGTGAAGGTCCAGCGTCCGGTGTGCAGGGCGAGGAGGGCGGGCAGGGTGACCTGCTTGTAGGCGATGCGTTCGCCGGGGGTGGTGACGCGGTGGGACTTGGTGGTGTGGGTGGTGCCGTCCTTGGCGCGGGTGTCCATCTCCAGGGTCTGGAGGTGGGGGGTGTCCTCGGTGAGGCGGACGGCGGCGACGTGGGGGAGGCGTTCGGCCCACAGGTCGGCGCGGTCGATGAAGTCGTAGACCCGGGCGGGATCGGCGTGGATCTCGACGGTGTCCTCGAAGGAGAACGTCGCGGCCTCCGCCGCGTGCGCGAACTCCACGTTCCGCTTCAGACCGGCGAGTTCGGTCCGGCCGAACTCCTCGACCCGGGCGTGCAGCAGTTCCAGGTCTGCCGCCGAGGCGGCCTGGAACTCGTGCAGCAGCCGGACCCGGCTGCGGCCCGGATCGAGCGGCTCGACCAGCCAGGCCCCGCCGAGCGCGGTGGCCGGCGGCTCGGCCCGCAACTCCTGGAAGTTGATCCGCAGCGCGGCGGGTTCGACGATCCGGCGCAGCGGCCGCTCCCGCGGCGCCCCGTCGACGACGTCCCAGATCCGCAGCCGCTGCTCGCCGGCCGGGGCCGGCTCGTGCTCGACGGCGAGCACCGACGGGAAGATCCGCGGCCACTCGGCCACCTCGGCGAGCAGCCGGTGGACGGTCTCCGCCGGGACGGCGATCTCGATCTCGTGCGCGGTGTGGCGTACTTCGGTGATCTGCAGGGTCACTGTGCGTCCTCTTCCTGTGCTGGGGTTCCCGTACTGGTGGGCGGCGCGGCACCGGGTGGTGATGCGCCGAAAGGCCGCCGCCTGGAGGGGGGACCAGGCAGCGGCCGGTTTCGGGGGCGGGCCGACCCGCCGTCCGGGGTCAGGCCCCGGCGGCGCGGGTGTGCACCACCCGGTAGGTGTTCTGGTCGGTCCAGGTGGCCAGCTCGGCGACCCGGGAGTCGACCTTCTGGCGCTCCGGGGACTTCGCGTCCTCGGCCAGGTCGCGGTGGGCGCGGAACGCCTCCTCGCTGTCCCACTGCGCGTACTGGACGACGAACTTGCCCTCCAGGCCGCGGGCCCGCAGGCCGCGCAGCACGGTGTGGGTGCGGTAGCCGGGGACGTTGCTCAGCCACTCCTGGCCGGCGCCGAGCACCTCGATCAGCTCCTCCTGGTCGGCCTCCTCGACGCCGATCAGGTCGACCACTGTGTAGTCGTCGCGGTCCGGGGAGATCTCGGTGAGACCGTCCACGGAGTCCTTCTGCTGGGTGTACGCGATCTCGTTCTGCAGCAGCCGGATCGAGGTGGTGATCTCCCCGAACAGCGGCAGGGTGCGGTGCTTGAACTCCTCGCCCTGGTAGCGGGTCTCCAGGTCCTCGGTGCTGCGCCACTGGATGAAGTTGCAGGTGCCGTACTTGTCCTGGCCGGAGTGCACGGTGCTGGAGATCCAGCCCTCGTAGGTCGCCGCGTCCACGATCTCGCGCATCGCCGCGAGCAGCTTCTCCTGCTTCTCCGGGGCGTCGGTCGCAAAAACGTTCAGGACGGTGAGGTGCTGGCCATCGGCGGAGATCTTCGGCATTCTCTCATCGCTTTCGTCGTCTGGAACGGCGGTCGAATGAAAGTCTGACAAGTCCGCTGGGTGATCGGAAAGGCCCGGCCTTTCAGGACTGCCGGTGTATTTGCCAAGGTCGGGACGGCCGTGTCACGGACGGTTCCGCACTCTGTCAGGAATGTGAAAAGCGGCTGTCGCGCGCGGAAGAGGCCGGTGCATCCTCGGAGAATGCAGCCTCCATGGGAAGAAGAATCCGAGATACGCGCCCTGCTGGACCGCTACCTGATCGGCCTGGACGACGACAAGATCGACGACGACTGGATGCGCGCACTGTTCACCGCGGACGCCCGGGTGGCGTTCCCGATCAGCGGCCACCGCGGCATCGACGGGATGGTCGACTGGCACCGGGCCTCGCTCGACAAGTTCGCCTCGCACCAGCACCTCGGTTCCGCCGCGGTGCTGGAGCGCTCCGGCCCGGACCGGGCGGTGCTGCGCGCCAACGTGATCGCCAGCCACGTCCACCACCCCGGCACCGAGGGCGACCCGATGTTCCAGGCCGGGACGCTGGCGACCGCGCTGGCCGTCCGCACCGCGGCCGGCTGGCGGCTGGCCGACCTGGAGTTCAAGGTGCTCTGGACCAGGGGCGCACCGGCGGGGAGGCCCTCGTGACGCTCGCCTCCGCCGCCTCCGGCACGGACCTGCGGCTGGCCACCATGCTCGCCGACATCGGCGTGGTGCTGCTGGTCGGCGCGCTGTTCGGCCGACTGGTGCGGCGGGTGCGGCAGCCGGTCGTGGTCGGCGAGATCCTGGCCGGCGTCGCGCTCGGCCCGAGCCTGCTCGGCCTGCTCCCCGGAGACCTGACCCACAAGTTGTTCCCGACCGACGTGCGGCCGCTGCTGTCCGCCGTCTCCCAGGTCGGCCTGGTGCTGTTCATGTTCCTGGTCGGCTGGGAGTTCGACCAGCGTCTGGTCAAGCCGCACGCCAGGATGGCGGCCGGGGTGTCGCTGCTCTCGATCGCGCTGGCCTTCGCGCTCGGCGCCGGCCTCGCGGTGTTCCTCTACCCGGAACACATGACGGTGGCCGGGAAGACCATCCCGTTCTCCGCCTTCGCCACCTTCCTCGGCACCGCGATGTCCATCACCGCCTTCCCGGTGCTGGCCCGCATCATCACCGAGAACCGGCTGATGGGCAGCCGGGTCGGCACGCTGTCGCTGGGCGCCGCCGCCATCGACGACCTGCTGGCCTGGTGCCTGCTGGCCTGGGTGTCGGCGCTGGTCACCTCGCACGGCGACTACGCGGGCCTGCTCCGGATCGGCGCGTACAGCGTCGTCTACCTGGCGGTGATGCTGCTGGTGGTGCGGCCCGCCGCGGCCCGGCTGATGTGGCGGCTGGCCGCCGCCGAGCGCTGGTCGCTGCTGCTGGCGGTGCTCTGCGCGGGCGCGATGGTGTCGGCCTGGGCGACCACCTGGATCGGCATCCACGCCATCTTCGGCGCCTTCCTGTTCGGCTTCGTGATGCCCCGGGAGCCCGCCCGGGTGCTGATCGAGCACGCCCGCCGGCCGCTGGAGAACGTCAGCGTGGTGCTGCTGCCGGTGTTCTTCATCATCACCGGCCTGGGCGTCGACCTGGGCGCGCTCACCTCCGGCGACTGGTTCGCGCTGGCCGCGATCGTGCTGGTGGCCTGCGTCGGCAAGTTCGCCGGCGCGCTGCTGCCGGCCCGGCTGGCCGGGTTCTCCTGGCGGGAGTCCCTCGACCTGGGGCTGCTGATGAACACCCGTGGCCTGACCGAGCTGATCATCCTGAACGCCGCCGTCAGCCTGGGCGTCCTGGACGGCCGGATGTTCACCATGCTCGTGATCATGGCGCTGGTCACCACCGCGATGGCCGGGCCGCTGCTGTCCCGCCGCCCCGCGGCCGCCACCCCCTCCGTCCCGGTGCGCCGGGTGGAGCGCACCGACACCGATCGATCCGAATCCCTCGCGGACGCCGTAGAGCCGCGGGTCTGACCAGGAGGTCTGTCGTGATCCACGAGACGCAACTCGAACCCCCGCGCCCGGAGATCGACGGCGCGGCGCTGCGCCAGGTCTGCGGACACTTCGCCACCGGCGTCACCGTGATCACCGCGGGCGACGCCGAGGGTGCGGCCGGCACCACGGTGAACTCCTTCACCTCGGTCTCCCTGGAGCCGCCGCTGGTGCTGATCTGCCTGCACGAGAACTCCCGGCTGCTGCCGGTGGTCCAGCGCTCCCAGGGCTTCACGGTGAACTTCCTGACGCACCAGCAGGAGCGGCTGGCCTGGGCGTTCGCGGGCAAGCAGACCGCCCGGCTGGACGAGGTGGACCACCACCGCGCCCCGTCCGGCCAGCCGGTGCTGAACGGGGCGCTGGCGCACCTGGAGTGCCGGCTGGCCGCCGAGTACGACGGCGGCGACCACTCGATACTGCTCGGCGAGGTGGTCGGCCTGGCCAGCGCCGAGGAGCCGGAGGCCCCGCTGATCTTCTTCCAGGGCGCGATGCGGGGCCTGGCCGCCGCCTCGGCGCGCTAGGGGGCGGGACGTGCGCGGGCCGTTCCCCCCGGGCGCCGGCTCAGGCGTCGGCGCCGTCGAAGGCGGCGCGGGCGCGCTCCACCTCGACCAGGTGCTCCGAGGACCAGTCGGTGAGCGCGGCGAACAGCGGGGCCAGGCTGCGGCCCAGCTCGCTGATCTCGTACTCGACCCGCGGCGGCACCTCCGGGTGGTAGGTGCGCACCACCAGGCCGTCCCGCTCCAGCTGGCGCAGGCGCTGGGTGAGCACCTTCGCGGTGATGGCGCCGATGTTGCGGTGCAGCTCGACGAAGCGCTGCCGCCCGAACTGGTTCAGCGTCCACAGGATCGGCGTCGTCCAGCGGCTGAAGACGATGTCGAGCACCGGCGTGATCGGACACGCCTGCACGCCGCCGCCCGCCGCACCGTGCCCGGCCTGCGGCGTCATCGTCCCGCCCGTCGTGGGTTCGTCCCGCATGACGGCCTCACACCCTCTCGCTAGTCACTTTCCTCTAGGTACCTACTTTACCAGGGGTGCTAGCTTTCTAATAGCAAGCGACCCCGCTCCACCCCAGACCCCGCCCTTCGCGTCCCCAAGGAGTGAGATGTCCGTGCAAGAGACCCTGCGGACCCCGGCCGCCCCCGCGGCCGGGCCGGTTCGCCGCCCCGGTCTGATCCTGGCCTTCCTCTGCCTGGCCGGCTTCATGACCTTCCTCGACGTCTCGATCGTCAACGTCGCCCTGCCGACCATCGAGGACGAACTGCACATCTCCCAGACCACGCTGGAGTACGTGGTCACCACCTACGGCATGGTCCTCGGCGGCTTCCTGCTGCTGTCCGGCCGGCTCGCCGACACCTTCGGCCGCCGCCGGATGCTGCAGACCGGCCTGGTCCTCTTCGCCCTGGCCTCGCTGGTCGCCGGTATCGGCCAGAACGCCTGGATGCTGATCGCCTCGCGCGGTGCCCAGGGCCTCGGCGCGGCCTTCATCGCCACCTCCGCGCTCTCCCTGCTCACCGTCAACTTCGAGGAGGGCGCCGAGCGCAACAAGGCCCTCGGTGCCTGGGGCGCGCTCTCCGGCCTCGCCGCGGTCGTCGGCGTCACCCTCGGCGGCATCCTCACCGACGGCCCCGGCTGGCGCTGGGTCTTCTTCATCAACGTCCCGATCGGCCTGGTCGGCGCCCTGATCGCCCCCAAGGTGATCGCCGAGAGCAAGTCCGCCGAGCGGACCCGCTCCTTCGACGTGGCGGGCGCCGTCTCGCTCACCGCGGCCCTGATCCTGCTGATCTTCACCCTGGGCCAGACCGTCTCCGACGGCGAGCTGCCCTACGCCCGGATCTACGGCGGCTTCGCCCTGGTGATCGCCCTGCTCATCGCCTTCGTGATGATCGAGCGCCGCGCCGCCGACCCGCTGATCCCGTTCTCGATCTTCCGCCGCAAGTCGCTGCGGGCCGCGAACGTGATCGCCGTCCTGCTCCTCGGCACCTGCGTCACGCTGTTCTTCTTCGCCTCGCTCTTCCTGCAGCAGGTCCTGAACTACTCCGCCATGCGCACCGGCTTCGCCTACGTCCCGCTCGCCCTGCTCACCGCGGTCGGCGCCGCCGTCGCCTCCCAGGTGGTCACCAAGGTCGCCGCCAAGCCGGTCCTGATGGTCGGCCTGGCACTGGCCACCGCGGGCATGCTGCTGCTGTTCCGCGCCCCGGTGAACGCCTCCTACCTGACCGACATCCTGCCCGCCTTCGCCCTGATGGGCCTCGGCCTCGGCGCCTCCTTCGTCCCGGTGCAGGTCTCGGCCTTCGCCGGCAGCGAGGAGAAGGAGTCCGGCCTGGCGGCCGGCCTGATCAACACCGCGCAGGAGGTCGGCGGCGCCCTCGGCCTCGCGGTCGCCGCCACCTGGGCCTTCCGCCGGGTCGCCGAGCTCACCGAGAAGGCGCACGGCGTCCCGGAACTGGTCAACCAGGCCCGCACCGAGGTCTTCCACGACGCCTTCCTGGTCGGCGGGGTGTTCGCCGCGGTCGCCCTCCTGGTCACCGCGGTCCTGCTGCCCTTCACCAAGGCCACCGGCGAGCCGCCGGTGCCGCGCGGCTGACGGGAGGACGGCGCGATGCCCACCACGCTCCGACTCTCCCCGGCGGCCGAGCACTTCCTCGCCGAGAACCACCTGTGCACCTTCACCACCATCCGCCCGAACGGCACCCCGCACGTGGCGCCGGTCCGCTTCACCTGGGACCCGGTCACCTGCACCGCCCGGGTGATGACGGTGGAGGACCGCCGCAAGGCCCGGAACGTGCTGGCCGGCGGGCCGGCCGCCCCGGTCTCGGTCTGCCAGCTGGCCGGCCCCCGGTGGATCACCCTGGAGGGGACCGCCGAGGTCCACACCGACCCGGCCCGGGTGCTGGAGGGCATGCGCCGCTACGCCGACCGCTACGGGGCGCTGCCGCCCAGGGTGCCGCGGATGGCGGTGATCGAGATCGCCGTCACCCGGGCCATGGGCCTGTACTGAGCGGACAGCGCACCTGGAGGAGGACGCCGGAATTCCGGCGTCCTCCTCACCGCGTTGGGCTCGCTCTGACGAACTTGTCAGAGTCCTGTATCGGCGGCTATTCAGTCTCGCCGGGCCCCTCGGAATACTGGGAGAAACACCAGTCGGAGGGGAAATAATGGAACCGCTCGACGCCGATGTCATCATTTCCGGGGCCGGTCCTGCCGGATTGATGCTGGCAGGCGAACTGCGTCTGCAGGGAATTTCGGTCATCGTCCTCGACAAGCTGACCGAGCCGATGCTCCAGTCCCGCGCCCTCGGATTCTCCGCCCGCACCATCGAGGAATTCGACCAGCGCGGCCTGCTCCAGGAGTTCGGCGAACTGGAGACCATTCCGTTCGGCCACTTCGGCGGCCTGCCGATCGACTACCGGATCGTCGAGGGCGGCAACTTCGGCGTCCGCGGCGTCCCGCAGTCCCGCACCGAGGCGATCGTCCACAAGTGGGCGGTCGGCCTGGGCGCCGACCTGCGCCGCGGCCACGAGCTGACCGGCCTGGCCCAGGACGCCGAGGGCGTCACCGTCGAGGTGGCCGGCCCCGAGGGCCCGCTGACCCTGCGCGCCAAGTACCTGGTGGGCTGCGACGGCGCCCGCTCCACCGTCCGCAAGCAGGCCGGCATCGACTTCCCGGGCGCCTCGGCGACCATGGAGATGAAGATGGCCGACGTCGCGGGCGTCCAGCTCAAGCTGCGCCCGACCGGCGAGGTCGGCGAGGCCGGCATGGTCGTGGTGCTGCCGCTCGGCCCGCAGGCCACCCGGGTCGTGGTGTACGAGCGCGGCGCCGGCGTCCGCCCGACCCAGGAGCCGCCGACCTTCACTGAGGTCGCCGAGGCGTTCCAGCGGGTCACCGGCGAGGACATCAGCGCCGCGAAGCCGCTGTGGACCAGCTACTTCACCGACGCCTCCCGGCACGCCGAGCACTACCGGCAGGGCCGGGTCTTCCTGGCCGGCGACGCCGCCCACATCCACCTGCCGATCGGCGCGCAGGGCATCAGCGCCGCCGTCGGCGACGTGGTCAACCTGGGCTGGAAGCTCGCCGCCGAGCTGAAGGGCCACGCCCCCGCGGGCCTGCTCGACACCTACCACGCCGAGCGCCACCTGGTCGGCTCCCGGATCGTCTGGAACACGCTGGTCCAGCGGACCCTGTACCTCGGCGGCCCGGAGGCCGACCCGCTGCGCGGCCTGTTCGCCGAGCTGGTCGAGCTGGAGGACGTCCGCACCCACCTGGTCGGCATGGTCACCGGCCTGGACATCGACTACGGCTCCGCCGAGGGCGACCACCCGCTGGTCGGCCGCCGCCTCCCGGACGCCGCGCTGACCGTCGACTCCACCGCCACCAGCCGCTACGAACTGCTGCACGCGGGCCGCCCGCTGCTGCTCGACCTGACCGGCGGCACCGCGCTGCGGGAGGCCGCCGCGCCGTGGGCCGACCGGGTCGACGTGGTCGCCGCCGAGGCCGCCGAGGAGCGCGCCGCGCTCACCCTGCTGGTCCGCCCCGACGGCTACGTGGCCTGGGCGTCCGCGGACGGTTCGCCGGCCGGCCTGGCCGAGGCGCTCGGCACCTGGTTCGGCGAGCCCCGCCGTGCCGGCTGATCCGAACGCCCCCGACCGCGGGACGCAGCGCCCGCGCCCGACCCGAACCCGACGAAGGAGTGCCGTCGTGCCGACCGACACCGAAGCAGCGAACAAGCCGGCCCCCGGGGCCGCCGACCCCATCCAGTGCGACGTGGCGATCCTGGGGTCCGGCCTGGCCGGGTCCGTGATGGGCGCGATCCTGGCCCGCCAGGGCGTCAAGGTGGCCCTGATAGACGCCGGCCAGCACCCGCGGTTCGCCGTCGGCGAGTCGCAGAACCCGCAGCTGGTCGAGTGGCTGCACATCCTGGCGACCCGCTACGACGTGCCCGAGATCAAGCACATGCTCGACGTCAAGGCGATCACCGAGAACATCGGCCCGCAGCACGGCCGCAAGCAGTCCTTCGGCTTCGTCCGGCACACCCCGAACCGGGAGCCGGACCCGCGCGAGGCGACCATGTTCGTGATCCCGAAGATGCTCACCGAGGCGATCCACCTCTACCGCCAGGACACCGACTCGTACTACCTGGGCGTCGCCGCCAAGTACGGCTGCGAGCTGCGGCAGAACTGGTGGGCGACCGACGTCGACGTGGACGACGACGGCGTCACGATCACCGGCAAGAACGGCGAGGTGTTCCGCGCCAAGTACCTGATCGACGCGAGCGGCTTCCGCTCCCCGCTGGCCCAGAAGTTCGACCTGCGGGAGAGCCCGTCGCGGATCAAGCACCACGCCCGCTCGCTGTTCACGCACTACATCGGCGTCAAGCCGTACGACGACGTCTGCAACTACCCGCAGGCGCTGCGCCCGCCGGAGGAGTCGCCGTTCCACGGCGGCACCCTGCACCACCTGATCGAGCGCGGCTGGTTCTGGATCATCCCGTTCGACAACTACCAGGACTCCCGCAACCCGCTGTGCAGCGTCGGCCTGACCTTCGACGAGCGGCTGTACCCGAAGCCGACCGACCTGACGCCGGAGCAGGAGTTCACCAAGTACCTGGACCTGTACCCGGCGGTGAAGCGCCAGTTCGAGGGTGCGCGCCGGGTCCGCGAGTGGGTCTCCACCGACCGCATCCAGTACTCCTCCAAGCGCACCGTCGGCGCCCGCTGGTGCCTGATGTCGCACGCCGCGGGCTTCATCGACCCGCTGTACTCGCGCGGCCTGTCCAACACCTTCGAGGTGGTGGACGCCCTGGCCTGGCGGGTGCTGGACGCGCTGCGCGAGGACGACTTCACCGAGGAGCGCTTCGCCTACGTGGAGAAGCTGGAGCAGGGCCTGCTGGACTACAACGACAAGATCGTCAACAGCTCCTACATCGCCTTCTCGCACTTCCGGCTCTGGAACGCGGTGTTCCGGGTCTGGGCCTGCTTCACCACCCCGGCCACCATGCGCCAGATCATGGCCCGGCAGAACTTCGAGTTCGACGGCGACGACCGCCACTTCAAGGAGATGGAGAACGCCCCGTACACCGGGCTGTGGTGGCCGGACAGCCACGCGTTCAAGCACCTGATCGACCTGACCGCCGAGACCTGCGAGCGCTTCGAGGCCGGCGAGATCGACGGCGACACCGCCGCCGACATCGTCTTCCAGGGCATCCGCGACTGCGAGTCGGTCAACACGCCGTTCGGCTGGAAGGACGACGAGAGCCACCGGTTCTACCGGGCCACCACCCCCACGATGATGAAGTTCATGTGGTGGGCGAGCACCTCCGGTCCCAAGGAGATGCGCGACCTGGGCCGGTCCTTCCTCAAGGGCGTCGTCCGGCAGGGCCTGCGCGGCAAGAAGGTCTCCTGACCGCCTCCTGACCGTCCCCTGATCCTCCGTCCATCCCCGTTCCTCCTCGCAACCCTGGGATCACCGTGATATCTCGCAGGTCTCTGCTCGGGGCCGGTGCGGCCGCGGCGGTCGGTGCGGTCGCCGCACCGGCCGTCGCGGTCACCGCGGTCGCCGACACCACCGACTCGTCCTCCTGGTACGTCCCGTGGGGCACCCTGTCCTCACACCTGTCCGGCACCCTGGTCCGGCCCGGCGACGCCGCCTACCCGGTGGCGAAGCAGCTGGAGCTCGGCCAGTTCGACACCATCAGCCCGCGCGGCATCGCGTACTGCGCCAGCAGCGCCGACGTCGCCACGGCGCTGACCTTCGCGCAGGACAACTGCCTGCCCACCGCGGTCCGTTCGGGCGGCCACTCGTTCGGCGGCTTCTCCACCGGCCCCGGCCTGGTGATCGACGTCTCGCGGCTGAACTCGGTCACCGTGAACAACGGCGGCGCCACCGCCACCATCGGCCCCGGCGCGATGAACGTGCAGATCCTCGACGCGCTCTCGCCCTACGGCCTGGTGGTCAGCGAGGGCGGCTGCCCGACCGTCTCGGCCGGCGGCTTCCTGCAGGGCGGCGGCTACGGCTTCCTGACCCGCCCGACCGGCATGGCCTGCGACGCGCTGGTCTCCGCCGAGGTGGTGCTCGCCGACGGCAGCGTGGTGACCGCCTCGGCGAACCATAACCCCAACCTGTTCTGGGCGCTGCGCGGCGGTGGCGGCGGCAACTTCGGCATCGTCACCAAGTACACCGTCACCCCGCACGTGGGCGACCAGATGGCGATCACCAACCTGATCTTCCCGTACGACCGGGCCGCCGACGTGCTGTACGGCGTCAACCAGTGGCTGGTCAACGCGCCCCGGACGATCGGCGGCGGCGGCTACCTGGTGCAGCCCGACGCCGCGCCCGGCACCGTCCCGAACCTCAACGTGATGCTGGCCTCCCGCGGCACCCCGGCCGAACTCGCCACCGAGGCGGCCCGGTTGCTCGCGCTGACCGGCCCGTCGGTGGCCCGCCAGGACGCGGTGCTGACGTACCGCCAGCTGATGATGATGATCTTCGGCTGCTCGACCCTGACGGTCGACCAGTGCCAGCGCCCCAACAAGTCGACCACCGGCACCCTGGGCCGGCCCGCGTTCGGCCTGGAGCGCACCCGGCTCGGGAAGACCCCGTACAGCGCGGCCGGCTGGGCGAGCGTGCTCTCCGCGTTCGACGCCAACCGGTACGCCGGGCAGTCCCGCTACCTGGACTTCCACTTCTTCGGCGGGGCCGCGAACGACCTCGGCCGCACCGACACCGCGTACGTCCACCGGGACGCGCTGTTCTCGGTGAACTACCGGGTGCTGATCAGCGACCCGGCGCAGGACAACCCGGCCAACCGGGCGGCCGGCCAGAGCTGGGTGGACAACGGGTTCCACACCATCGACCCGCTCTCCAACGGCGAGACGTACCAGAACTGGATGGACGCCCAGCTCCCCGACTGGCGCCAGTCCTACTACGCCGAGAACTACCCCCGGCTGCTGGCGGCCAAGGCGCAGTACGACCCGTACCGCTGGTTCCGGTTCGCCCAGGGCGTCGGCGCCTGAGGTCGGCCGCGTCCTCCGCGGGGCGTCCACAGGGCGCCCCGCACGACGGAGGAGGGCCGCCGGACCGGAGTCCGACGGCCCTCCTGGCCGAGCGGGAAGGGGAAGTGACGGTGGATCAGGGGCGGCGGCCGTACCAGCCGACCAGGCGGTCGATGGCGGGCGCGTCGTCCGGCACCGGGACGACCGGGCCGAACGGCACCTGGCCGCCGCGCGGCTCGGCGGGCACGGCGCGCTTCATGTTCGCCAGCGGGGCGGCCAGCGCCTCCTCCGGCCACGCCACCTGCTGGCCGGTCGCGGTGGCGATGTCCCAGGTGTGCAGCACCAGTTCGTTGGTCCAGATCACCGAGGCGACGGCGCCCGGAACCGGGCCCCACGGCAGCCCGATGGTGCGGCCCAGCACGGACGGGTCGCCCCAGACCTTCTTGAAGTCGGCGTCGGCGGCCTCCCAGGCGGCGGCCCAGCCGCCGTCGGCGACGTCGTCGGCGAAGTGCGGGACCAGCATGAACGAGCCGCCGGCGCCCATCACGGCGACCCGGCGCAGCACCGAGACGACGTGGTTGGCCAGGTCGCGGACGCTGTACTCCGGGCAGGGGGTAGTCAGGTCGTACTGGTCGGCGCGGATGTCGGCGAGGACCTTGCCGAGCACGTCGGCGGCGGCGAAGAAGCCGGGCCGCGGGTCGGTGGCGGCGGGGGCGGTGGAGTTCGCGGTGTCAGTCATGACTTCAGCATCCCGACGCCCGCACGGGCCGAGAAGAGGACTTTGCAGAACCCTGTAGAAAAACCGTACAGAGTTGTCTGATTCGTCGGCCGGGCCTCGGCGCGCCGGAGTCGGTTTCCCCTAGGTACCTACTATCTTCATGATGCTAACGTCGGAGACGCGGCGGAGCGGTTCCCGGCGAACCCCGCGTCAGCCTCTCCCTCTTTGATTCGAACTCCCTTTGCCAGCAACATACTTGAGGAGCACAGCCATGATCGTTGTCACCGGTGCCACCGGAAACGTCGGCCGCCCGCTGGTCGGGCTGCTCGCCGCCGCGGGCGCGCAGGTCACCGCGGTGTCCCGCCAGGAACAGCCCGGCGGCTTCCCCGACGGTGTGCGGCACGCCGTCGCCGACCTCGCCGACTTCGCCAGCCTGGCCCCCGTCCTCGACGGCGCCGAGGCGCTGTTCATCCTGCTGGCCGGCGAGCTGAACGGCCCCGGCGCGCCCGCCTCCGACCTGCTGGACCTGGCCCGCGAGGCCGGTGTGCGGCGCGTCGTCCTGCTCTCCTCGCAGATCAACGGCACCCGCCCCGACGCGCCCTCGCACTTCCGGCTCCGCGAGTTCGAGGCCGCGCTGGCCGCCAGCGGCCTGGAGCACACCGTCCTGCGGGCCGGCGGCTTCGCCTCCAACGCCTACGCCTGGGCCGAGTCGGTGCGCGGGCAGCGCAGCGTCTTCGCGCCGTTCGGGGACGTCGCCCTCCCGGTCGTCGACCCCGCCGACCTCGCCGCCGTCGCCGCCGTCGTGCTGCGCGAGGACGGCCACGACGGGCAGGTCTACACCCTCACCGGGCCGGCGGCGGTCAGCCCCCGGCAGCAGGCCGCGGCGCTGGCCGAGGTGCTCGGCGAGGAGGTCGCCTTCGTCGAGCTCAGCCGCGAGCAGGCCCGCGCCCACCTCGCGCAGTTCATGCCCGAGGCCGTCATCGACGGCACCCTGGACATCCTCGGCTCGCCGCTCGCCGAGGAGCAGCTGGTCAGCCCCGACGTGGAGAAGCTGCTCGGCCGCCCGGCCCGCTCCTTCGCGGACTGGGCGGCCGGGGCCCGCCCCGCCTTCCAGTAACCCCCGCCTTCCAGCAACCCCTGCTTCTCCGCTGTCCCTCCTCACCCCCGAACCCCCGGAGGGGGCCCGCCATCCCGGGGCGGGCCCCCTCCGGGCAGTGCTGTCTCCGGGCCCGGCCGGCTCCGTGCGCTGCCGTCTCCGGGGTCAACTCGCCTTCGTGGCCAGGTAGTCGGCCCAGGTGGCGGTTCCGGCCCGGTGCTCCGGGGCGGTCAGGCCGCCGGACCGCAGCGCGGCGCCCAGCCGGCCCGGGAGGCGGACCGGCAGCACCCGTCGGCGGCGGCCCGCGGCCCGTGCCCAGCTCTCCGCCAGGTACGTCGCGTCGTGCACCTCCGGGCCGGCGAAGTCCGCCGCCCGCCCGAGCGGATCGCCCGCGGCCAGGTCGAGCAGGCGGGCGGCGACCTCGGCCGGGGCGACCGGCTGGACGGGCGTGCCGGAGACCATCGGCAGCACCGGGAGCCGGGCCAGTCCGGTCAGCGTGCCGTCCAGCAGGTGCGGGAACTGGGTGGCGCGCAGGGTGGTGCTCCAGTCCGGGGCGGTGGCGGCGAGTTCCCGCTCGCAGGCCAGCTTGGCCCGGTAGTACCGGAACGGGACCAGGTCGACGCCGACGATCGAGACGTACACCAGGTGGCGGACCCCGGCCCGTCCGGCCGCCGCCAGCAGGTGGCGCAGCGCGGGCAGGTCGTGCTGCGGCCGGGCCGGGTCGCTGGCGCAGTGGATCACCGCGTCGACCCCGGCCAGCGCCGCTTCCAGGCCGGTGCCGGCGGTCAGGTCGCCGGTCCGCCAGTCGATGCCGTCGAGGCCGTCGGCGCCGTCGAGGCCGTCGGTGCCGTCGAGGCCATCGGTGCCGTCGCCGTTCGGCGGCCCGGCGCGCCGGGTGAGGGCGCGCACCGGGCGGTCGGCGGCCAGGCGCAGCACCTCGCGGCCCAGCGTGCCGGTCGCGCCGGTCACCAGCAGGACGCTCTCGTTCGGCTGCCGGGTGTCGTCCATCGTGGGGGGTTCCTCTCCGGAGTGCGGTCTTCTCCAGGGAGGACCGGACGGTCACCCGTTCTGTGACAGCTCCCGGTGCCGGGCCGCGAAATGGGCCAGTTTCTCGGGGTTGCGCAGGACGCGGACGGCCGTGATGCCGTCCGGGCCGGCCTCGACCGCACCCACCGAGGTGAGCTCCGCGCCCTCCCAGCAGAGCAGCACGGCGGTGCCGTTGGCCTCGGCGGACTCGAACCGGACACCCGCCGCGAACCGCTGGAACAGGCCGGCCAGGAAGCGCGCGACGTTGGACCGCCCGCGCACCGGGCGCAGCGCGGCCCGGGCCCGGCCGCCGCCGTCGGACCAGACCACCACGTGCTCGGTGAGCAGGGCCTCCAGCCGTTCCAGCGCGCCCCCGGCTGCGGCGGCCAGGAAGCCGCGGAGCAGTTCGGCGTTCTGCCCGGGATCGGGGTCGGCGGGGCGCGGGGCGTCCGCAAGGTGCTTGTGCCCCCGGCTGTAGAGCTGCCGGGCGGCGGGCTCGGAGCAGTCCAGCACCCCGGCGACCTCCCGGTGGCTGTAGCCGAAGGCGTCGCGCAGCACGACGGCGGCGCGCTCCGGCGGGGAGAGCCGCTCCATCAGGGTCAGCACCGCGAACGAGACGGCCTCCCGCTGCTCGGCCCGCTCCATCGGCCCGAGCGCCCCGCCACCGGTGGCCACCGGCTCCGGCAGCCACGTCCCGGGGTACTCCTCCCGCCGGGCCCGCGCCGAACCCAGCCGGGTCAGGCACAGGTTGGTCACCACCTTCGCCAACCAGGCGCCGGGCACCGCGACTTCGCCCTCCCCGACGGCATGCCAGCGCAGGTAGGTGTCCTGCACCACGTCCTCGGCCTCGGCGGCCGACCCGAGCATCCGGTACGCCAGCGAGAACAGCCGCCGCCGGTTCGCCTCGAACTCCTCCACCGCGTCCATGGGGGTCACGTTAGTGCCCGCCGGGCCGGTCGGGGCCGGCGCGGCGGGTGGCGGTGCGTCAGGCCTGGGTGGCGGCGTAGCGGGCGCTGACGTCCTGCCAGTTGACGACGTCCCAGAGGCGGGTGACGTAGTCGGGGCGGACGTTCTTGTACTGCAGGTAGTAGGCGTGCTCCCAGGCGTCGAAGGCGAGCAGCGGGGTGGTGCCCTGGCCGACGTTGCCGTGGTGGTCGTAGACCTGCTCGACGATCAGGCGCTGGCCGAGCGGCTCCCAGGAGAGGATGCCCCAGCCGGAGCCCTGGACGCCGACGGTGGCGGCGGTGAGCTGCTTGCGGAACGCCTCGAAGGAGCCGAAGTGCTCGGTGATCGCGTCGGCGAGGGCGCCCTCGGGCCGGTCGCCGCCCTCGGGGGAGAGGTTCTCCCAGAACAGCGAGTGCAGGACGTGGCCGGAGAGGTGGAAGCCCAGGGTCTTCTGCAGGCCGACCAGGTTGCCGAACTGCTCCTTGTCGCGGGCCTCGGCGAGCTGTTCCAGGGTCTGGTTGGCGCCGTTGACGTAGGCGAGGTGGTGCTTGGAGTGGTGCAGCTCCAGGATCTCGGCGGACATCGCCCGCTCCAGGGCCGAGTAGTCGTACGGCAGGTCAGGCAGCGTGTAGGCACCCATGGCTGAGCAGCCCTTCTCGTTCGACGGAGGGTCAGTTGCGAGAGCCACCTTATTGCAAGATATGTGCAGGAGCACTGAGAGGGCATTAACGCCAGGTGTCGGGACCGGCGGGCGGGCGGCCGTCAGGAGGTCTCGCCGTACGCCTCCGCGCGCAGCCGGTCCTCCGAGGCGCCGCGCCGCCAGTAGCCGGTGAAGGCCACCGCCCGCCGGTCGAGGCCGCGCTCGCCCACCAGGTGCCGGCGCAGCTCCCGGACGGTCCCGGACTCCCCGGCCAGCCAGGCGTACGGCGCGCCCGCCGGCAGCTCGGCCGCCCGCAGCGCCGCCAACAGGCCCGAGGGGCGGCCGGGTTCGCGGACCAGCCAGACCACGTCCACCCCGTCCACCCCGTCCGCGCCGCCCAGCTCCTGCGCGTCGGCGGCGTCCGGCACCTCGATCCAGACCAGCGCCCGGGTCCCGGCCGGCAGCCAGTCCAGGATGCCGCCGACCGCCGGGAGCGCCGTCTCGTCGGCGGCCAGCAGCACGAAGTCCGCGTCCGCGGGCGGCCGGAAGCCCACCGAGCGGTTGTCGGCCACGACCGGTCCGAGCAGCACCACCCGCGCGCCCGGCCCCGCCTCCGCCGCCCAGCGCGCGGCCGGACCGGCGGGGGAGCGGTCGGCCGGGTCAGTGCCGGTGCCGGGGGCGGGTGAACCGGTGCCGGTGCCGTGCAGCGCGAAGTCCACGTCCAGCTCGGGCGGCGAGGTGCGCTGCGCCCGGACGGTGTACGAGCGCATCACCGCCCGCTCCCGCTCCGGGAGCGCCCGCCAGGCGTGGAACCAGCCCTCGCCCTCCCCGTACGGGAGGTTCGGCTCCGCCTGCCCCGGCTGCGGCAGGAACAGTGAGAAGGACTGGTCGCGCCCGCCACCGGCGAACCCGGCCAGCGCCGGACCGCCGAAGGTGACCCGCAGCATGGTCGGGCCGAGCCGCCGGGTGTGCACCACGTGCGCCGGGAAGAAGTCGTACTCCTGCGCCTGGTCGGCCACGTGACGCCCCATCGGTTCGGTTCGGCTCAGTGCGGTAGCGGTAGCGGTGCGGTGCGGCCATGCTCGGCTCAGCTCAGCTTGCGGGACTTCTGGATCGCGGCGGTCAGCCGCTCCAGCAGCGGGGCGAACCCGGCGTACGAGAACCGCGGCACCGCGTCCCACGGGGTGAGCTGTCCGGCCTGCACGGCGGGCAGCTTGCCCCAGGCGGGCTTGGCGGTCAGGTCCTTGGGCTGCAGGGCGGTCGGGCGCTGGTCCAGCAGCAGCAGGTCGGCCGGGTACTTGCCGGCGTTCTCCCAGCTCAGTCCCTCGTAGTAGTCGCCGCCGTCGGTCTTCTCCGGCTGGACGAACTGCACGCCCAGCTCGGCGAAGTGGATCAGGTCGCAGGAGACCTTCGGGTTGGAGACGTAGAACAGGTCGGCGCTGCCGGAGCAGGCCATCACCCGCACGCCGCCGGCCGCCTTGGCCGCCTGCCGCAGCTCCTCGGAGGCCCGCTCGAACCGGGCCTTGGCGTCGACCACCTTCGGCGCCTTCGGGTCCGCGCCCAGCGCCTCGGCCAGCTTGGCGTAGTGCTCGATCGGCTGGGTGATCGACACCCGGCCGGTGGAGATCAGCACCTGCGGGGCGAGCGGCAGGATCTTCGCCTTGGACTCGTCCGGCACGTACCAGTACGCGTCCTTGTCGTACATGTGGGTCACCAGCAGTTCGGGGCGGAGCGCCGCGTACTTCTCGATCGAGAACTCGCCCCAGGCGTTGCCGATGATCTCGACCTTGCCGAGGTCCAGGTCGCCGGCCTGCGGGTCGGCCTTGCCGTCGGCGGTCCTGGTCTCGCCGAAGACGCCGACCAACTGCTTGTCCAGGCCGAAGTCGGCGAGCGCGGCGGCGGCGCCGGTGAAGGCCACCACCCGGCCCGGGCGGGCCTTCGCGGTGACGACGGTCCCCCGGTCGTCGGTGAAGCTCCACCCGCCGTCGCCCCCGGCCGACTTGGCGCCCGTGCCGTTCCCGCCGCCGTTCCCGCTGCCACTGCCGCCGCCGGACGACCCGCCGGAGGACCCGCAGGCGGCCAGCGCTGCGCCGAGGACGGTGGCTCCGCCCGCGGCGAGCAGGCCGCGGCGGGTCGGACGGGGGGAAGTCGGCATGGCGGTACCTCGGTTCGGGCGGCCCGCGAGGGGGTGCGCGGGCGGGTGCGGGGCAGGGCGGAGCGGCGCCCCGGCCGGGAGGGGCCGGGGGCGGGACCCGGCGGTGGCCGCCGGATTTGATGAGGCTAACCTAACCTAAGTAACGGCACGGAGGGCCCCGCGGCCCCACCGGCCCGACCCCGACCCGCCCGGAGCACCCTTGAGCACCACCGGCTCCCTCCGCCCCTCTCGCGCCGCCACCCACGCCGGCGCCCGTACCCGTGACCGTGCCCGTGCCCGTACTCACGTCCTCGGTCTGGCCGCCGGGCTGCTCGTGCTGCTCGCCGTCCTGGTGCTCAGCCTCGGGCTCGGCGCCCGGCAGTTGAGCCCCGCCGAGGTCTGGCACGGACTCCTCGACCCGGACGCGCCCGGCTACACCGCCGTCCACGGGATGCGCCTGCCCCGCACCCTGCTCGGCCTGTTGGTCGGCACCGCGCTCGGACTGGCCGGCGGCGTCATGCAGGCCCTCACCCGCAACCCGCTCGCCGACCCGGGCCTGCTCGGCATCAACGCCGGCGCCTCCGCCGCGGTCGCCACCGCCGCCGCCTTCCTCGGCGTCACCTCCTTCACCGGCTACGTCTGGTGGGCCCTGGCCGGCGCCGCCCTGGTCGCCGCCCTGGTGTACGCCGTCGGCGGCGGACGCGGCGCCACCCCCGCCCGGCTGGCCCTGGCCGGGGCCGCGCTCAACGCCACCCTCTACTCCTACGTCAGCGCCGTGATGCTGCTGGACACCGCCTCGCTCGACAGGATGCGCTTCTGGACGGTCGGCTCACTGGCGAGCGCCCGACCGGCCACCGTGCTCGGCATCCTGCCGTTCGTCGCCGTCGGCACCCTGCTCGCGCTCGGGCTGGCCCGCCCGCTCAACGCGCTGGCGCTCGGCGACGACGCGGCCCGGGCCCTCGGCGCCCGGCCCGCCGGGGTCCGGGCCGCCGCGATCGTCGCCGTCACCCTGCTCTGCGGCGCTGCCACCGCCGCCTGCGGCCCGATCGTCTTCGTCGGCCTGATGGTCCCCCACCTGGTCCGCGCCCTCACCGGACCCGACCTGCGCCGCCTCCTCCCGCACTGCGCCGTCCTCGCCCCCGTCCTGCTGCTCGGCGCCGACATCCTCGGCCGCGTCCTCGGGCGCCCCGGCGAACTCCAGGTGGGCATCGTCACCGCCGTCCTCGGCGGCCCCTTCTTCCTCCACTTCGCCCGTCGCGGCAAGGCCCGCGCATGACGGCCCGCCGACTCCCCCGCATGGCGGACCGTCAACTCACGCGCCCGGCACGCCCCCGGCCCCGCCCGTGGTGCTCCGTCCGCCCCGTGCTGCGCCCGCCGCCGGCGGTGCAACGTCCCTCCGGCCGTTCGGCGTTGCCGGGTCGGCTGTTCCTGTTCGTCCGTTCGGGGGAGGCCCGGCCGTGAAGACCCTGAGGATCGCCCGGTTCTCGTTCCGCTACCGGCCCCGGGCGTTCGTCGCCTGCGCGGCCCTGCTGCTGCTCGGGCTGGGCGTCGCGGTGCTGGCGCTCGGCCGGGGGGACTACCCGATCGCGCCCGGCGAGGTGGTGCGCACCCTGTTCGGCGGCGGCGGTCCGGCCGAGGACTTCATCGTCAACCGGTTGCGGCTGCCCCGGGTCGCCACCGCACTGCTGGTCGGCGCGGCCCTCGCGCTGGCCGGGGCGCTGTTCCAGACCCTGGTCCGCAATCCGCTCGGCAGCCCCGACATCCTGGGCTTCACCCAGGGCGCGTCCACCGGCGCGCTGCTGGTCGTGGTGGCCGGCGGATCGAGTGCCGCCCTGGCCGGGGGCGCCGTGCTCGGCGGGCTCGCCACCGGCGCCGTGATCTACGCGCTGGCCTGGCGCGGCGGCGTGCAGGGTGCCCGGCTGGTGCTGGTCGGCATCGGCACCGCCGCGATCCTCACCGGCGTCAACGGCTACCTGCTGACCCGTACTCAACTCATGGACGCCGCCCGCGCCGTGCTCTGGCTGACCGGCAGCCTGGACGGCCGGGGGTGGGAGCACGCCCGCCCGCTCGCGGTCGCCCTGGCGGTGCTCGTTCCGCTGGTGGTACTCGGCTGCGGGCCCGCGCTGCGCGCCCTGGAGCTCGGCGACGACGCCGCGAGCGGCCTGGGCGTCCGGCCCGAGCGGCTGCGGATCGCGCTGCTGGCCTCGGCCGTCCTGCTCGCCTCGCTGGCCGCGACCGCCGCCGGACCGGTCAACTTCCTCGCCCTGACGGCCCCTCAACTGGCCCGCCGGATCACCGGCGCACCCGGCCCCAACCTGGCCGCGTCCATGTGCACCGGCGCCGCCCTGCTGGTCACCGCCGACTTCACGGCCCAGCACCTGCTCGGCGACCGCCAACTCCCGGTGGGCGTGGTCACCGGCGTCCTCGGCGGCGGCTACCTGGTCTGGCTGCTCGCCACCCAGCGCCGGGCCGGCCGCCTGTGACCGGCACCGCCGGACGGGGCCGGAAAGCGCCTTCCCGTTCCTCTCGGCAAGCGCTTTCCCGTTCCGTTTCCCGTGCCGCCGGACGTGTCGGACGCGCCGGGCCCAACTGGAAGGCGCTTTCCCGCCCCAACGGGCAAGCGCTTTCCGCCCCCGCTCACGAGCTGACCTCGCCCCATCCCTTCCCCCCGAACGGAGCTCCGATGGCCCAGCCCGAGCCGCGTCTGGTCGGCCGCGACCTGACCCTCGCCTACGACAAGCGCACCATCGCCGAGGGTCTGACCGTCGACATCCCGGACCGCTCCTTCACCGTGGTGGTCGGCCCGAACGCCTGCGGGAAGTCCACGCTGCTGCGCGCGCTGTCCCGGACGCTCAAGCCGGTGGCGGGGACGGTCCTGCTGGACGGGCAGTCGATCGCCACGCTGCCCGCCAAGCAGGTCGCCCGGACGCTGGGGCTGCTCCCGCAGTCCTCGATCGCCCCGGACGGCATCACGGTCGCCGAGTTGGTCTCCCGGGGCCGGTACCCGCACCAGGGCGTGCTGCGGCAGTGGTCCGCCGAGGACGAGAAGGTGGTGGCGGAGGCGATGGCGGACACCGGCGTCGCCGAACTCGCGGACCGTCCGGTGGACGAGCTCTCCGGCGGTCAGCGCCAGCGGGTCTGGATCGCCATGGCGCTCGCCCAGCAGACTCCGCTGCTGCTGCTCGACGAACCCACCACCTACCTGGACATCGCGCACCAGATCGAGGTCCTCGACCTGTGCGCCCGCCTGCACCGCGAGCAGGGCCGCACCCTGGTCGCCGTCCTGCACGACCTCAACCAGGCCGCCCGGTACGCCACCCACCTGATCGCCCTGCGCGACGGCCGCCTGGTCGCGGCGGGCACCCCGCAGGACGTGGTCACCGCCGAACGCGTCGAGGAGGTCTTCCGCCTCCCCTGCCGGGTGATCCCCGACCCGGAGACCGGCACCCCGCTGGTCGTCCCGGCCGCCAACCGTCGCCCCACCACCTCGTCCTGACCCGTCCTGACCCGTCCGGAGCTGTCCTGGCCCGTCAGGGTCCGCCCCATCGCCCCGGGCCCGGACACGGATGCGCAACCCGCCGGGCGAAAGGGTCGAGTTCGCGGGGCTTCGGTCGGATACTGGCGGTATGCGCCTGAATGCTGAGAACCCGGAGTTTCCCGAGGACGACGAGCAGGCCCCGGCGGTGATCGAGGGGGCCGACCAGGAGCGGTCGGCGGTGGAGCCGGAGGTGGACGACCTGGAGGTGTTGCGGCAGCAGCGACTGCTGGGGGCCGAGCCCGCGGACGAGGGGGACGCGGTGGAGCAGGTCCGGGAGGTCGCGGCGGACGACGACGAGGACCACCGGGACTGAACCGGCGCCGGAGTCAGGGGCCGGAACCGGGGGCCGAAGTCGGAGCCGGTGGCCGAAGCCGGAGCCGGGGCCGCCCGTCGGGACCACCCGTCGGGGTTCAGATCGCCCGGCGCCGCTGCAGCCAGGCGAACGCGGCCCAGCCGGGCAGCACCGGCAGCATGAAGGTGAGCACCCGGAACAGGACGACGGCGGCCAGCGCCCCGGTCGAGTCGAAGTGCCCGGCCTCCGCCAGGGTGAGGGACATCAGCACCTCCACGCCGCCCACGCCGCCGGGGGTCGGTGCCACGTTGCCCGCCGCGTTGCCGGCCAGGAAGCCCACCGCCACGGCGTTGAACCCGGGGTACTGGCCGACCGCGCGGGTGCAGCAGTACAGGCACATCACGAAGCACATCGAGACCAGCAGCTGCCCGGCGACGCCGCTGGCCAGCCGGCCGGGGTGCTGGGCCAGGTCGAGCAGCCGCGGCAGCACTTCGGCACGCAGCGGCCGCAGCAGGGTCTGGGCCCGTCGCCGCAGCGCTGGCACGGCGGCGACCGAGAACCCGACGGTGGCCGCGACCGCCCCGGCCAGGCCGAGCACCCAGCCGTCGGGCAGCGCGGAGTTGTCGTCGAACCGGCCGCCGCCCACCCCGACCAGGGCGGCGAAGACGGCCAGTTGCAGCATGTGCAGCACCAGGCCGAACAGTTGGCTGACGCCGATGCTGGACATCGCCTGCGCGGTCGGGATGCCCGCGCGCTGCAGGTAGCGGGTGTTCAGGGCGAGCCCGCCGACGCCGCCGGGGGAGGCCACCTTGACGAAGGACCCGGCGACCTGCGCGGCCAGCGTCGAGCGGAAGGACAGCCGCTCGGGGACGAAGCCGCTGAACGCGAAGGTCGCCACGGGGTAGCTGAGCGCGGCGAAGAACGCCGCCCCGGCCAGCCAGAGCGGGTCCGCGTCGGCGACCACGGCGATCGGGTTGGTGTCGATCTCCAGCAGGAACTGCACCAGCGCGTAACCGGCGGCGATCACCGCGACCACGGTGAGCAGGACGCGCGGCCGCAGCCGCTCCAGCCGGACCGGTTCGGTGGCGGCCTGCGGCATCTGCCGCTGCACCTCGGCCCGCAGTTCGACGGCCAGTCCCTTGCGGTGGGCGAGCGCGGCCCGGGTGTCGCGGGCCAGCGCGATCGGCTGCAGCAGCGGCAGCGCCGCGCCGACCGGCCCGGGCCCGAGCACGTGGATCGCCGAGCGCACCGCCCGCTCCGGCCCGGCGTACAGGGCGAGGACGGCGAGCAGCCCGGCCACGTCGAGGCGCAGCAGCAGGTCGCTCGCCGCGATCTCGCCGCGGGCCAGCCCGACCAGGTGGACCCGGCCCTCCGCGTCCAGCAGGACGTTCTCCGGGGAGACCGTGCGGTGCGCGATCCGCCGCCGCTGCAGCAGCGCCAACTGCCGCCAGGCGTCGTGCAGTTCCGCGTCGGTGGGCTGCGCCCCGTCCCCTTCGCCGGAACCGTTGTCCGCATCCTCGTCGGAGCCGTCGTCCGAACCCTCGCCGGAGCTGTCGCCCGAACCGGTCCCGGCGAACAGGTCGGCGAACGGCCGGGCGTCGATCCGGCGGTACGCCACCAGCGCGGCGTCGGGGCCGAGTTCGGTGGCGGCGACGGGGGTGCGGGTGCGGGCGCCGGCGGCGGACGCGGCGTGGCCGAGCAAGGTCTGGTGCTCCAGGCCGTCGCGCAGCGGGCGCAGGCCGAGCGGGCGGGGCGCGGTGCGCAGCCGGAGCGCCAGCCAGAGCGCGCCGAGCAGTCCGCTGGCCTGGGCGTGCCGGTCGAGCAGGTGGACGTCCAGGTCGGGACGGTCGCCGTGCTGGGTGACCAGGTAGCGGCTCGGCCCGACCGGCAGCACGATGTCGGGCCGGACGCCGGAGCCGGCCAGGGCGGCGGCGATCTGCGCCTCGGTGGGGCAGCCGACCGGCTCGCCGACGGCGTACCGGGCGGCGTGCGCGGTGGTCCAGCCGAGCAGCAGGGCGAGGAGCAGGGACAGCGGGGTGGCGTACCCGGTGATCAGTCCGGAGAGCGCGGACAGGCCGAGGGTGACGCCGAGCGCGGTGCGCCAGCGGCGCAGGCCGTCGGTGCCGACGGCGGTCATGAAGGCCAGGACGGGGGCCAGGTGCCCGTACACGGGGGCGGTGCGGCCGAGGTGTCCGGGCAGGGCGTGGGTGAGCGTGGTGAGGTCGCCGGCCAGCAGGTCGAGACCGAGCGAGAGCCCGTAGGCGAGGACGGCGGCGAGCACGCCGTCGGCGACCCGGCGGCCGTCGCCGCGCAGCAGCCGGTCGGCGGCGAACGCGAGCGGCACGGTGAGCAGGGCGCCGCCGCAGAGCGCGGCGGCGGGCTTGGCGGGGGGCCAGGGCACCAGTTCGGCGACCCGGGCGACGTCGCTGTCCAGGCCGAGGGTGGCGGCCCGGGCGTAGCCGGCCAGCAGCAGGACCAGGGCGATCCAGCACAGCCCGGCCAGCAGGCGGATCAGCGCGGCGGGGTGCCGGACGCGATCGACCTGCCGGAGCGGGCGGGCGGGTGCTGCCGCCCGCGGTCCCTGGGATTCGTCGGCTTGTATCACCGTGGCCACGCGGCATGGTCCCACACCGCCCGCCGCGCACCCCCGGCCTTTTCCCGAACACCGGGCGCTCCCGGGGTGTATCGCGCCCCATATCGGGCATATCGGACGAATGAAGGTCGGACGAATGAAGGGAGGTCGGCGATGACCGAGCTACCGACCGACAGGACGGCCATGTTCCGCAGGGGCGCCCAGGAGCTGCTGGACAGCCGCGCGATGGAGACCGACCCGGCGGGCCTCGCCCCGCCACCGCAGCACGGCGGCATGGAGGAGACCCGGGGCGGGCCGCACTTCGGGGACGCCGCGTTCAGCCACGGCGGCCGCCGCGCCCCGACGGCGTCCGGCCCCGCCGACGGGCCCGCCGTGCACACCGAGCTGCCCGGCCACCGGCACCGCGGCGCGGAGCGGCACTCGGCGCACTGAACCCCGGACCGAATCCCGGACCGGACCCCGGAACGAACGTCGGACCGGACCCCGGCGGGGGTGGGAGAGTGGGCCCGTCCGACCCCCGCCCCCGCCCAAGGAGCCCCGCCCCATGGCCGTCCCCGAGTCCGCCGCTCCCGAGTCCGCCGCCCCTGAGTCCATCGCCGCCGGGTCCGTCGTTCCCCGGGCCACCACCTCCGAGGCCCCCGAGTTCGCCTCGCGCGAGGAGTGGCTCGCCTCGCTGCACCGGGTCTACGCCGCCGCAGGCTGCCTGATCACCGACCCGGAGGGCCGGGTCCTGATCGTCAAGGCGGGGTACCGCGACGCCTGGCAGTTCGTCGGTGGCACCGTCGACCTCGGCGAGAACCCCCGCCAGTGCGCGAGCCGCGAGCTGCACGAGGAGACGGGGCTGCACCGCGAGGCCGGTGAGCTGCTGGTGGTCGCCTGGACCAACCCGGCGGGCGAACTCGACCACCCGGCCTGCCACTTCCTCTTCGACCTCGGCACCTTCCCGGCCGACACGCCGATCGTCCTGCCGGCCGGTGAGCTGGACGACCACCGCTGGGCGACCGTCCCGGAGGCGCTGGCCCTGCTCGGCCCGGCCCGGGCGCTGCGCCTGGAGGCCGGTCTGGCCGCCCGGGCGGACGGCCGGACCCGGGTCGTCACCGCTCCCAACTCGGGCTTCTGACCGGCCGGTTCCCCTGCTGTCCGGTTCTCCTCCCGGTCAGCTCTCCTTGCGCCAGACGTAGGCGGCCGAGACCGGCCGCCCGCGGTGGCGCTCCCACTTGGGCTTCAGCGCGATCCACTGCTCGCCGACCACCTCCTCGCGCAGCTCGGCGAGTTGCCAGCCCGCGCCGAGCGCGGCGGTGACGTGGTCGCTGACCAGGTGCACGTGGGTGGTGATGGCGACGGGGCCGTCGGGGCCGTCGTAGTGGGTGGGCATGCCCGCCGACATGATGAACAGCGGGTGCAGGCCGACCAGCACGAACAGGCCGCCGGGGCGGACCAGGCGGTGCGCCTCGCGGTAGAGCGGGGTGAGGTCGGCGAGGTGCTCGTCGACCAGCGAGCAGGCGGCCAGGTCGTAGGAGTCGGCGTCGAGGCCGGTCGCGGCGAGGTCACCCTCGGTCAGCCGCCGGTGCGCGCCGCGCTCGCGGGCCCGGGCCAGCATCTCGGGCGTGAGGTCCACGCCGTCCACGGCCCCGACGCCGCGGGCGCGCAGCCAGGCGCCGGTGCGGCCCGTCCCGCAGCCGAGGTCGACGGCCGTGGCGGCCGCGTCCCAGCGGGGGGCGGTGAGCCGGGCCAGCACGTCGACGTCCATCGCGTCCTCGACCGTCCGCTCGTAGCTGTCGACCCACCCGGCGTAGCCGGTGCGGACGTCGACGGTCGGGTAGCCGCGGGTGTCGAACAGGGAGAAGTCCACCATGTCCGGCAGTATTCTCCGGGCCCGCCCGGCCGCACGAACCATTTACCCTCCGGGCCCGGCCGCACGAACCATTTACGGCTCTGTCGCTGATCTTGTGACGCTGCGTCGGCCTGACGGCCTTGGTGGTGCTGACCGAAGTGGTCGGGTACCTCTCGCTGGACGGCGGGCTGATCGCCCTGCAGGCCATGCATCAGCCGATCGCCTAAGGTCAGCGTGCCCGGGCGAGGTCCAGCAGGTGGTGCATGACCGCCACCGGCAGTGCCGGGTTGCCTGCGGCAGCCGCAGCATGTGCCGGCAGGGTGAGCCGTCGGAGCAGTTCGTCGGCGGGCAGCCTGGGGTCGCGGACCGCCCAGCCGCCCACCTCGGGGTCGTCGGCGAGCCGCAGCACCAGCTCCGGCCCGGCCTCCGGGTCGTCCAACGCGGCGTGCCGCAGCCGTGGGTTGGGGTCGTCGGCGAACCGGGCCAACCCGGGCCGGGCGAAGTTGCGGTGGTTGCGGAACCCCGACCAGTACCGGTCCTGCACGGTGGCGTACAGCTCCACCAGCAGCTCGTGCGGCGCGTCCTCGCACGACTCGGCCAGAGTGCGCCGCACCCACTCGTCCTCGTCCGCGGCCAGCAGGGCCACCACGTCCGGCGCCAGGTGCGGCTGAGCCGCGAGCACCCGCCGCAGCCCCACATGCGCCGATCCCGCGATCCGGCGGGCCGCCTCCGGGTCGGTCGCCTGCCGTGCGATCCAGGGTGGCGGAGACCAGAAGTGCCGCCACACCTCGCAAGGGATGGCCGTGCGCTGTTCCTCCGTCAGCTCCTCCCGCATCGACACCGCGAGCCGCACGTCGTTCTCGGGATCCTCCGCCAGTCGCAAGGCCAGGACGGTCGGCACCTCGGGATCAGCGCCGGCCTTCACCCGCACCGCCGGATCCGGGTGCGCCACCCGCTGCTCCGCGGTCAGTACGGGCTGCGGCTCCTGCACCGCGACGGGCGGCTTCTCACTCTCGCCGACGATCCGCCGGATCTTCGGGTCCGGGTCCTGCGCCAGGATCTCCAGCACCCCGACAGGGACACGGCGCTTGTACTCGAAGAGCATCACCGCGTACACGAGCCGGACCCGGGGTTCCGGATCCCGCGCGAGCCGGGCCAGAACGTCGCCGTCCGCCGTCGCGTTCTCCGCAACGTCCAGCCGGTGCTGGATCTGCGGCGAAGCCACCAGCAGCTCCGTCGCCGCGGCATCCAAGGTCCTGTACCGGAGCCAGGAGCTCGGCATCGGCAGCTCCTCGAACTCCAACAGCCGGGCCAGCATCTCCACCGGCAACACCCGATTACTCGCCAGCCCCCGGAGCCAGCCGTCCACCACATCGCCATCCGCAGCCGCCCGCGCCAGCGCCCCACCCAGTCCGTCCACCCTGCCATTCTCGCTGACCCGACGCCGTGGGCTCGCCCGTCGCATGGGGGACTGTCAACGCCGGTCCGGTTGGTCTCCACGCGGGCCCTTGTCGACGATCACGTAATTCGTCTCGGGCGCTGATCTTGTGGCTGGACATCAGGTCCGGTGCAGGATCCGCTTGCGCAGAAGGTCGAAGTTGGCGCGGCCGTACCCGGCCCGCTTGATGAACTTCACTCGCGTGTTCTGTCCCTCGATCTGGCCCGAACTCCAGGGGGTGGACAGTCCGGCGATGACGGCGCCCTGGTCCCGGCGAAGTCCGTTGACCAGGGAGTGCAGCGCGGGCAGGGGGTCCTGCTCGACGCGCTCCATCCAGTCGGGCAGCTGCTCGCCGCGCAGGTCGCGCATCATCTCGGCGAAGTCGCGGACGTGGTCGGTGACCGCGTCGAGTTCGGGGCAGCCGGCGCGGATCTCCTTGAGGGTGAGGGTGTCCTCGTCGGTGAGGTTGCCAGGGTTGGTCATGATCCACCGGACGATGCGGCGGGGCCGTGGCGCGGGCCTGGGCGCCGGTGCGGGAGTTGAGGGCGTGAGGCTCCGCAAGTAGCGGCGGACGGTCTGGATGCTGCCGGTGAAACCGAGGGCGGTGATGTCGTGGTGCAGTCGGGCGGTGTCGTGGCAGCCCCCGTTCCACCGCTGGTGGAGGTAGGGCCGGTACTCGTCCAGGATCGTCGACCGGTTGACCGCCTTGACCAGGAGCTCGTCGATGCTGGTCACGCGGGCGAAGCGGCGGACGGTGGAACGGTCCAGCTGGAGCCGGTGGCAGATCGACTCCAGCGAAGCGCCCCTGGCCCAGCAGGTCCTGGACGAGGGTGAACCGTTCCCGGGTCCGGACGACCAGGCGGCGCTCGCGCCCGCAGACGTCCAGGGTCCCCACCGGTGCAGCCACCGGGCCTTCGTCATCAGTGGGCACGTTGGTGGGTTCGGGGGCCGGCATCTTCTCGAGCACGGCTCGCACGCAGGCGAAATGAGCACCGACCGTCTTCTCCACCGCCTCGCCGACGTTCTTCCACAGGTGCCACGCGTCGGCTACCTGCACTGCTTGAGGAGCGCCGGTACGGGCGCCTTCGGCGTAGGAGCCGGCCCGGTCCCGGCAGATCACCTCCACCTCGGGGTGTTCACGGAGCCAGGCGGCCAGCGGTTCTGCCTCGCGTCCCGGCAGCACGTCGACGGGGCGTCGCCGCTCCAGATCGACCAGGACGGTCGCGTACGAGTCGCCCTTGCGTAGGGCGAAATCGTCGACGCCCAGCACCCTGACCTGCCCGACGGGCTCCTCGGGGAAGGCTCTGAGCAGGCGTAACAGGATGTCCTTCGCCACCGGGACCCCCAGCGCGACCGCGTGCCGGCCGCCAGCCCGCCCGGCCAGCGCCAGCGCGATCGAGGTCAGCGTCCCGCGCATCAGCGGGGTGTAGCGGGCATGCGGGCTGGTCAACCCGGTCACCTGCTCGGCGAACGTCACGGCCGCGCAGGCGGCATTGAGGCACCGGAACCGGCGTATCAGCAGCTCGATGACTACCCGGGTGCCGCTGATCGCCGCGTCGGACAGCCGTCGCAGGTATCGCCCGTGCACCCGTCCCGACGAGCTCTGGCAGCGCGGACACGGCGCGTCGACCGCACGGACACGGGCATGCATCGTGATCCCGCCAGCCGATCGCTCGACCAACTCCACCACGACACCGGACAGATGAGGTAGAAGCGCCTCGAAACTCGGCGAAGAACACGCGGGACAGTATGCCAGGCACCACCGTCAACGCCCACCGATCACAAGATCAGCGACAGAGCCCCATTTACCCTCCGGGCCCGGCCGCGCGAACCATTGACCGACGGCTGGACGCCCCGCCGCGCCCCGCGTCCGCGTCACGCGCCGAGCAGCCGCTCCCGGACGGCGGCGACGTCCGCCGCGGGCAGCCACTGCTCGGCGTCGAACTCGGCGAGCACCGCGTGCAGCGCCTGCTCGGCGGTGGTCCCGGCGTCGGCCAGCACCCGGGCGATCCCGGCCTCCTCGTCGGGGCGGTCCAGCAGCGTCCACAGCGGGCGCAGGTTGGGCGCGGAGAGCAGGTAGTCGGTGGCGACGGCGGCGGGCTCGACCCCGGCGAGGGCGAGCAGCACCAGCGCGGCCAGGCCGGTGCGGTCGCGGCCCGCGCCGCAGTGCACGACCACGGTGCCGGGGCGGGCCCGGGCGACGGCGGCGACCAGTTCGGCGATCGCGGGGCGGCAGTGGTCGAGGTAGGGGCGGAAGGACAGCGGGGTGCCGTCCAGGCCGCCGAACCGGGCCCACCAGGCCGGTCCGGCCAGCGCGTCCAGCGGGACCCGGACCAGGTCGACGCCGTGCGGGGCGGGCAGCAGCGGCCGGTACTCTACGGGGTCGCGCAGGTCGACGACGGTCCGCACGCCGTAGTCGACCAGCGAGTTCTGGCCCTCGGCGGTGAGCCGGTCCAGGTTGTCGGCGCGGACCACGGCCCGGGGCAGGGTGCGCCGCCCGTCGCGGGTCGGCAGGCCGCCGAGGTCGCGCACGTTCAGGCAGCCGTCCCAGTCCAGCAGCCGTTCCTCGTGGCGTATCGTGCCCGTCCCCGTCATGTCCGCCCCCCAGATGAAGTCCCACCGGGGCACTCCTGCCCCACTGCTGACACAGACTCAGTCCGGTTCCCGGCGGTTCCCCGGCCGAAACGCGCCCCTGTCCGAAGCGCTGCCCCGGCCGGAACGCCCCCCGGGTCCGGCTCAGTCGGCGTCGTGGTGGCCCTCGAACTCCCAGAGCGTCCGGCCGAGCGTGTCGATCACCCGCACCCGCCGGTAGCGCCGGTCGCGGACGGACAGGAAGCCGCGCGCCGAACCGGCCAGCACCGCCTCGGCGACCGGGTCGTGGCGGCTCCATGCGCCGTGCAACTCCAGGACGCCGCCGACGAGTTCGGCCCGTTGGATGCGGGCCACCGAGGCCGCGGCCAGCGCCCCGTTGACGCCGTCCAGGCCGGCCCGGCCGAGGTACGGCTCGCGCTCCTCGGGGTGCAGCCGGCGGCGCAGTTCGGGCAGCGCGTAGCTGCGGACGGCGGCCACCGAGTCCTCGACCGCGACCAGCCAGCGCGGCCCGGGCGCGACCTCCCACCACACCTCGCCGCCGACCGGCAGCAGCTCGCCGATCGGGGAGCGCCAACGTTCGAGCCCGCTGGGGGAGTTGGCGTCGGGGCGGATGCGGCGGCGGTCCCAGGCGGCCTTGTCGGTGACGGAGAGGTTGAGGGTGTAGCGGACCCGCCCGTCGCCCGGTTCGGCGTGCACGCCGAGCACCGCCCACCGGTCGGGGTCCGGCAGCGAGAAGGAGTGCCGCCAGCCCCGGAAGCCGAGCCCGCGCAGGGCGGGCCCGAAGTGTTCGCGGAGTCCCGCGGTGTACAGCTCCTGGGCGGTGCGCGTCACGGCGCGGGCCTCCTCGGCGGCAGGGTGGGCGGAGTGCGGGGTAATGCCCCGCTTTTGCACGCTATGACCGAGGAGCGGTCCGGGACCGCGGGCGAACGACAGCAGTCGGCGGGACGAAAGTCGGCCCGGCCCGGGCCCTGGGTCCCGCCGCCGAACGGCCCCGCCCCGCCACCGGCAGGCCCCGCCCCGCCATCGAAAGGCACCGGGCGCCATCGCCGACCGCCGACCGTCGCCGACCGCCCCCGCACCGGGCCCCCATGCCGCGCACACGCCGCGCCCACCGCTCCGTCACCGGCAGGTCCGCGTCCCGCGGGTGGGCCGGGGCACCCGGATGGCCCATCATGTGGCGGGTGCACAGTGCTGAACACCACGGGGCGGACGACGGCGACCGGCCCGGCCGTCCGAACGCGCCCGGCCGCCCCGAGGGCGACCGGGTCGACCTGGCCCCGGCCGTCCGGGCCGCCCAGGACGGCGACGAGGAGGCGTTCCGGGTCCTGTTCCGCGCCGTCCAGCCGGGGCTGCTGCGCTATCTGCGGGTGCTGGTCGGCGGCCGGGCGGGGGCGGACGGGGACGCCGAGGACATCGCCTCGGAGACCTGGCTGCAGATCGCCCGCGACCTGCCGGGCTTCCAGGGCGACGCGGACGGCTTCCGCGGCTGGGCCGCGACCATCGCCCGCAACCGGGCGATGGACCACCTGCGCCGGCTGCGCCGCCGCCCGCTGGCCGGCCTGCCGGTCGAGTACCTGGCCGAACTGGCCGCCGCCGAGGACACCGAGGGCCGGGCGCTGGCCACCGTCGCCACCTCCGACGCACTGGCGCTGATCGCGTCGCTGCCGCCGGACCAGGCCGAGGCGGTGCTGCTGCGGGTGGTGCTCGGGCTGGACGCGGAGAGCGCCGCCCGGGTGCTCGGCAAGCGGGCCGGCAGCGTCCGGATGGCCGCCCACCGGGGGCTGCGCCGACTGGCGAAGGTGCTGGAGCAGAACGGGGGAGCGGCCGCCGGAGTCCCCCGTCGGGGGGCCGCGAAAAAAATCTCCGCGCAGGGTGTGACACCGGCGCAGGTCCCGACGCTGAAGGACATGAGATGAGCACCAACCGATCCCGCCGGATCGACCGCGCCGCCGCCGAGCAGCTGTTCGACGGTGTCGCGGGCGACCCGGCGGCCGGTCAGGACCCCTCCTCCGCCGGGCAGCGGCCCGCGCCGGACCGGACCGGGCTCGCCGCCCTGCTCGCGGCAGCCGCGGCGCCCGGACCGGACGGTGAAGGACCGCTGCCCGGCGAGGAGGAGGCCCTGGCCGCGTTCCGGCTGGCTCGTCACCAGCCGGCCCCCCGACAGCACCGGAGACGAAGGATGGCGGACACCGCGCTCGCGCGGGCCCTCAGCGCGAAGGCCCTGGCCGTCGCGCTGGGCGTGACCGCCGTCGGCTCGGCCGCCGTCGCGGCCGGCACCGGTCACCTGCCGGCGGTCCTGGGCGGCCCCGCCCCGGCCCGGCCGACCGCCTCCGGGACGGCCGACGGGCAGCGGACCGACCCGTCCGCGGGGCCCGGCACGCCGTCGGCGGGCCCGAGCGCCCGCTCCACGAAGCCGAGCGGGACGCCCACCGGCCACGAGCCCACCGGCCGGCCCTCCGGGTCGGCGTCCGCGAGCGCCGGGCAGCTGCCCGACCTGCTGACGCTCTGCCGGGGCTTCGCCACCCGGGTCGCGGCGGGCACCAAGCCCAAGGACGCGGCGGCCGATCCGGCGCTGGCCGAGCTGCTGCAGGCGGCCGGCGGGCCGGAGAAGGTCACCGGCTACTGCGCGCTGCTGGTCGCCCGGGCGGTCGAGCAGGGCGGGGACAACCGGGGGCGGCCGACCGCCGTGCCCAGCCAGTCCACCGGCCGGCCCGCGAACCAGCAGCCCGTTCCGTCCCCGTCGCCCTCGGCGGGCAAGGGCGGGCGGAACGACTCCGTGCAGTCCTCCAGGACCCCCGGCAGGGGGGACGACCAGGACTGACCCACCGACTCCGGTCGGCGGCGGGCACCCCCGGGCCCGCCGACCGACCGGGCACCGCCTCCGGGCGGCCGACGGGCGCCCCCGAGCCCGCCGGCCCGCCCGGAACCGACTCCGGACGGGTGGCGGGCTCCCCCGGGCCCGCCTCCGTCCGGGAACAGCTCCGGTCGGCCCAAGGCTCCCCCGGGTCCGCGGCCGACCGGGGAACCCCGCTCCGGACGGACGGCTGAACTCCCCCGGGTCCACCGTCCGTCCGGAGCCCACCCAGGCGAACCGCCCCGCCCCGAGCCCAGGACCTTCCCCGGTGACCGAAGCCCCGACCGCCGTACGCGCCGCCGCCCCGCCGGCCGCCGACCCGGCCGCTCCGGTGTTCGTCGACGCCAGCGGCCGCCGCCAGCGCCGTTCGCGGCGGATCGGGTGGCTGCTGGCCGTCCCCGCCGCCGGCTACCTGGCCCTGGTGGTGAGCAGCGCCCTCGGCGGCCCCACCCTGGGCGCCCCGTTCCTGCCGCAGCCGGCCCCGTCGGCCGTGTCCCCCGCCCAGGTCGCGCCGTCCGAACCGCCGGTGAGCGCCGAGCCGTCCGCCACCGGGCCGTCCGCCCCCGCCGCCGCCCCGGCCGCCCGGCCGTCCCGGACCGCCGCACCCCCCGCCACCGGAACCGCCGGACCTGCCGAACCCGTCCCGGGCACGACCCCGGCGGCACCTCCGACCCCGGGGCCGACGGCCTCGCACGGGCGGCCGACCGCCCCGCCCGGCAACAGCCACAAGCCCACCAAGAGCCCGTAGCGAGCCCGCGATGACCCACTCCCGGAAGCCCTCCCGCCGCGCCGCGCGCTCCCGCCGGGGCCGCCGGGGCGTCGTCCGCCAGTCGGCGCCCCGCACGCACTGGCTGCTGCTGTCCGCCGCGATGGTGACGCTCGCCGCCGCGCTGCTGCTCCAGGGCTACACCCGGCACATGTTCGGCAGCGCGCCCGACGGCGCCGCCCGCCCCGCTGGTCCGGCCGCCGCGGTGCCCGCCGAGGCCGCCCACGGCGGGCCGGTGATCGACGCCGCCGAGACCCCGCCGCGCACCGCCCGGCCCGCGCCGCACACCGTCGCGCTGACCTTCGACGACGGCCCCGACCCGGTCTGGACGCCGAAGGTCCTGGACGTGCTGAAGCAGCAGGGCGTGCACGCCACCTTCTTCGTGGTCGGCACCCAGGTCGCCGACCACCCCGAGCTGGCCCGCCGGATCCTCGCCGAGGGCCACCAGCTCGGCATCCACACCTTCACCCACGCCGACCTCGGGCGGGCCGCGCCCTGGCGCCGCTCGCTGGAGCTGCGCGAGGCCCAGCTGGCGGTGGCCGGCGCCACCGGCACCACCACCGCGCTGCTGCGGCCCCCGTACTCCTCGACCAACGACGCGCTCACCGACGCCGACTGGCAGGCGGTCCGGCAGGCCGGGCGGTCCGGCTACCTGACGGTGCTGACCACCCTGGACAGCGAGGACTGGCGGCGCCCCGGAACGGACCGGATCCTGGCGAACGCCACCCCGCAGGGCCCGGACGGGCAGGTCCTGCTGATGCACGACGCCGGCGGCGACCGCGCGCAGACGGTGGCCGCGCTGGCCGAGCTGCTGCCCCGGCTGAAGGCGGCCGGCTACCGCTTCGGGACGGTCGCGGAGACCACGTCGACGCCCGGCGCCACCCGTCCGGCCAGTGCCGCCGAGCGCTGGCAGGGCCGGGCGCTGATCCTCGCCCTGGCGGGCGGCGACCGGGCGGTGGCCGTCCTCGGCTGGCTGCTCTGGGCGGCGGGCGGGATCGGCGTGCTGCGTGCGGTGGTCCTGGTCGTCGCGGCCCACCGGCACCGCCGGCTGCGCCGCCGCGGCTGGGGCCCGCCGGTCACCGAGCCGGTGACCGTGATCGTGCCCGCGTACAACGAGCGCGCGGGCATCGAGGCGGCGGTGCGCTCGCTGCTGGCCTCCGACCACCCGGTGGAGGTGATCGTGGTCGACGACGGCTCCACCGACGGCACCGCAGACCTGGTGGAGTCGCTCGGCCTGCCCGGCGTCCGGGTGCTCCGGCAGCTCAACGCGGGCAAGCCGGCGGCGCTCAACAACGGCCTGCGGAACGCGAGTTGCGAACTGGTGGTGATGGTCGACGGCGACACCGTGTTCGAACCGGACGCGGTCCGGCTGCTGGTCCAGCCGTTCGCCGACCGCCGGGTCGGCGCGGTCTCCGGCAACGCCAAGGTGATCAACCGGACCGGGCTGCTCGGCCGCTGGCAGCACATCGAGTACGTGGTCGGCTTCAACCTGGACCGCCGCTTCTTCGACCTGGCCCAGTGCATGCCCACCGTCCCCGGTGCGGTCGGCGCGTTCCGCTGCTCCGCGCTGCTGCGGCTCGGCGGCGTCGCCGAGGAGACCCTGGCCGAGGACACCGACCTGACCATGGCGCTGTGCCGGGCCGGCTGGCGGGTGGTCTACGAGGAGCGCGCGATCGCCTGGACCGAGGCCCCCGCCTCGCTCTCCGCGCTGTGGCGGCAGCGCTACCGCTGGTGCTACGGCACCCTGCAGGCGATGTGGAAGCACCGCCGCGCGCTCGCCCAGCGCGGCCAGGCCGGCAAGCTCGGCCGCCGCGGCCTGCTCTACCTGCTGGTGTTCCAGGTGCTGCTGCCGCTGCTCGCCCCGGCGGTCGACGTGTTCGCGCTCCACGGCCTGCTGTTCCTCGACCCGGTCCGGATCGCCGCGCTCTGGCTGGGCTTCCTGCTGCTGCAGGCGCTGTGCGCCGGCTACGCGTTCCGGCTGGACGGCGAGCGGCTGGGCCCGCTGTGGACCCTGCCGTTCCAGCAGGTGGTGCACCGCCAGCTGATGTACCTGGTGGTGATCCACTCGGTGTGGACGGCACTGGCGGGCAACCGGCTGCGCTGGCAGCGGATGCAGCGCTACGGCACGCTCCGCGCTCCCGGCCGTTCGGAGGTGACCCCCCGATGACCTTCCCCCGCCCCCGGCGCCGCGGCTGCCTGCCCCTCCCGCTGTCGGCCCGCACCCTGCTGCGCGCCGCGCTGGTCGCGCTCGCCGCCCTGCTGCTGGTGCAGCACCCGTGAACCCCCGGCCCGGCCGCCCTTGGAACCCCGGCCGACGCGACCGCTATGGTTCACGGGTGCCCGACCGGGGCGATGAGGGGAGTGTCCGATGATCGGACGGGCGCTGAACGGGCGCTACGAGCTCGGCGAGATACTCGGCGTAGGCGGCATGGCCACGGTCTACCGCGGCCTGGACCACCAGCTGGGCCGCCCCGTCGCGGTCAAGGTGCTGAACGGCGGCCTCGCCGACGACCCCCGGTTCGCCGAGCGGTTCGCCCGCGAGGCCCGGCTGGCCGCACTGCTCTCGCACCCCCGGATCGTCACGGTCTTCGACTCCGGTCTGGACCAGGGCTCCCCGTACCTGGTGATGGAGCTGGTGCACGGCTCCACCCTGGGCGCCCTGATCGCCGAGCAGGGCGCGCTCCCGGTCGAGCGCGCCGTCGGCATCGCCGCCGCCGTCCTGGACGCGCTGGCCGCCGCGCACGCGCAGGGCCTGGTGCACCGGGACATCAAGCCCGGCAACATCATGATCACCCACGACGGCGGGGTGAAGGTGGTGGACTTCGGCATCGCCCGGGTCGGCTCCTCCGCCGGCCAGCAGCTCACCCAGGCCGCCTCGGTGCTGGGCACCGCCGCCTACCTCTCCCCGGAGCAGGCCACCGCCGGCGACGTCGACGCCCGCGCCGACCTGTACGCCGTCGGCTGCGTGCTGGTCGAAATGCTCACCGGCGCACCACCGTTCACCGCCGACACCCCGGTGGCGATCGCCTTCAAGCACGTCACCGAGCACCCGGCTGCAGTCTCCGGGTACCGCACCGACGTGCCGCCCGCGCTGGACGTGGCGATCCTGCGGCTGCTCGCCAAGGACCCGGCCGAGCGGCCCGCCGACGCGCTGACCGCCGCCGCCGAACTGCTCTCCGCCGTCCCGCCCGGCGGCCCGGCCGACCGCACCGCCGAACTGCTCGGCGCCACCCAGGTGCTGCCGCCCGTCCCGGCGGGCTTCCCGACCGCGCCCCCGCAGCCGCCGCACCGGCCGTGGACCGAGCAGCACCGCACCTCGCTGCTCCCGCCGGTCGAGGAACCCCGCCCGTCGCTGCTCCCCTCGGCCCGGTACGAGGACGAGGAGCCGGCCGACGCCCGGCGCGGCCGCAACCCGCTGCTGTACGCGGGCATCGGCGCCGCGGTGTTCGCCTGCGTGGCCGGCATCGCCGCGTTCTCGCTCGGCGGCGGCGACTCCACCCCGAAGACCCCGCACACCGCCGCCACCACCCCCGCCGCGCCCGCCGCGCCCGCCCCGTCGCCGTCCGCCCCGGCCCCGGCCTCGCCGAAGCCCTCCGGTTCGCCGAAGCCGTCCGCCCCGCCCAAGAACCCGGTGGTGGCGCAGCTCGTCCAGCTGCGCGCCGACGTCGCCCAGGCCAACTTCGCCAAGGAGCGCGACCGCCAGGACGACCTGACCAAGCTGCTCGACCAGGCGACCCGGTCGGTCAACGACAAGCAGCCCGCGGACGCCGAGGACACCCTCAAGGACGCCCAGCGGCTGGTCCGCGACCTGCAGCGGCGCAAGGCGGTCGACCCCGCCACGCTGGCCGGCTGGCAGACCCGGCTGACCGGGCTGATCGCGGTGGTGCACGCCCAGTCCGCCGCCCAGGACGGCTTCTGACGCCCGGCCGGTCCCGCTCGGTCCCGGTGCCGGTCCCGCTAGTCCCGGTGCTGGACCCGCTGCACCGCGCGGGTCTTCACCACCCGGGTCAGCGCCGTCACCCCGGTGGTCAGGAACACCACGGTGTACAGGAGTTGGAGCATCACCACGATCCGGGCGGCCTGCCCGGCGGGGTGGATGTCGCCGTAGCCGACGGTCGCCATGGTGATCACCGTGAAGTACAGCGCGTCGATCTTGGTGTGCAGCCCCTCCAGCTCGCCGGGCTGCCGGGACATCGCCAGGTAGGCGGTGGAGAACACCACCAGCGCGCCGCACAGCAGGAACAGGATGCGCGGCGCCGGGTGCCGGGAGGTCCCGGTGAGCTGCAGCCGCACCTCGCGCAGCAGGCCGAGGCCGAGCACCGTCAGCAGGGTGCCGAACGCCACCCAGCTCACCGCCGAGTGGCGCGGCCCGAACCAGCCCAGCGGCACCGCGAAGTAGGACACCAGCAGCACCACCGGGCCGCCCAGCAGGGTGAGGTACACCCGGGCCAACTCCCTCATGCCGCGGTCGCCTTCCCGGGGTGGACGGCTTCGTCGGGCGCGTCCAGCAGCTCCAGCACCGCCAGGACGGCGAGCAGCACCACCGCGATCCACAGCACCACGGCCGCGCTCGGGTAGCTCCAGGTCACCAGCACCACGGCGGCGGCCGCGACCGCGCCCCAGCCCAGCCAGGCCTTCCGGCGGTGGACGAACCGGCCGACCGGCCCGAGCCGCAGCCCCAGGCCGGCGGCGGCCCGGCGCACCGCGCCCAGGCCCTCCCGCCACAGGTGCCGCACCCAGCCGGCCCGCCGCCCGCCGCCGGTCAGCCAGGCGGCCAGCGCGACCACCACGCCCAGCGCCAGCACCATCCGGACCGCGGCCCGCAGGTAGCGCACCAGGGTGTCGTAGACCGCCGCGGCGGCGGCCTGGTCGACGTCGGCGGGCAGCCTGTCCAGGTAGACCGCCCGGAAGGCGCTCAGCGCGAGGCCGAGCAGCGCCGCCCCGGCGGCCGCGCCGAGCGCCGCCGCCACGGTGGCCCCGCGCGGCCGCACCGCCAGCAGGATGCCGCCGACGGCGCACAGCAGGGCCAGCACCGGCACCCAGAGCCCGGCCAGGTCGAGCAGCCGCAGCCCGGTCTGCGCCTTCCGCACCGCGTCGGACCGCACCAGGGTGTAATCGGTGTGCACCTCGGGGATCTTCGCGGCCAGCCCCAGCCCGTTCGCCACCAGCCGGTCCTTGACCTGCGCGATCACCGGCGCCAGGTCCAGGCTCACGGTGTCGCCCCGGACCTGGACGGCGCCGCCGCCCTTGCCGGTCAGCACCTTGTCGAAGGCGGCGTGCGCGTCGCGCAGCACGGTCGTCCAGACCCCGGCGAAGGCGTCGGAACGGACGAACCGCAGCACCTGGTCGTGCACGAAGCCGGTCAGGCCGTCGGTCAGTGCCGGGCCGAGCCGGCCGAGCGCCGCGTCCAGCAGCGGCCGGTCGGCGGGGGCGGCCTCGTTCAGCAGGTCGGTGATCGGCAGCCGCTGCCTCACGGCCTCGGTGACCCGGTCGGTGACCGCGCCCTGCACCGCGGGGTCGCCGGACAGCGGCGCCAGCGTCGCCACGAACCGGTCGGTGTCGGTGATCTGCGACCTGCTCCAGGCGGCGACCACGCCCAGCGGGGTGAGCACCGCCGCCAGCACGATCAGCAGGACGGCGAAGAAGGACCGCGCCCGGTGCTGCCGGGGCTCCGGTGCGCTCCTGCTCTCCAGGACGGCGATCCGCTCGCGCAGCTCCGCGAGGTCCCGCCCGTCGGAGGGGTCCGCCGCCATCCGTGCCTCCCAGGTGATCGACCGTCAGGTCGCTCACCAGCAGACCGCAGGGCGGGGCGGGCGGCCACCGGGGTGCGCCGGAACGGCGGAACCCCCGGCCGTCCGAGGACGGGCCGGGGGTTCCGGGAGGTGCGCGCGTCGGCCGGGGCCGGCGGGGCGTCAGGCCGTGGTCGACTTGGGGGTCTCGGCGGCCTTGGCGACGTTGGTGGGCTCGACGGCCTGGCGCGGCTGCTCGGCCTGCGAGGCGGCGGTGCCGTTCTGCGCCTCGGCGGGGGCGTCGTCCTCGCGGAGCGCCTTGGTCTCCGCCTTGAGGATGCGCATCGACTTGCCGAGGCCGCGGGCCATCTCGGGCAGCTTCTTCGAGCCGAACAGCAGGACCAGCACCACCACCATGATGGCGATGTGCCAGGGCTCAAGACCGTTACGGAACATCCCTGACCACCGGTCCTTTCGTGAGGTTCGCGTCGTGTCACGGGTGCCGGGCGGTTCGCCCGACTCGGCCAGTATGCCTGGCCTTTCCGGCGAACGTATACACCCGCCGGCAAACAGCCGCCGAAAAGCAGGTGATCCGAGTCATGTGGTCTGTACCACCGGGAGGGGGGATTCGGCCCGCCCGCCCGGGACGGGGAGGTGGCGCATCAGCAGGTGGGCGGCGAGTGCGGCGCCGAGCATCACCAGCACCCCGACCACCGCGGCGGTGTGCATCCCGTCGGCGAAGGCGTCCCGGGCGGCGGCCAGCAGCGCGGCCCCGGCGTCGCCCGGCAGCTGGGCGGCGGTGGTGACGGCCCCGCCGAGGGTGTCGTGGGCGGCCCCCGGCGCGGGGACGTCCGTCATCCGGGCCCGGTAGATCGCGGCGCCGGCCGCGCCGAGCACCGCGATGCCGAGCGAGCTGCCGAGCTCCTGCGCGGTCTCCGAGGTGGCGCTCGCCGCGCCGGCCCGGTCGGCGGGGGCGGCGGAGACCACCATCTCGCCGGTGATGCTGATGGTGCCGACCGAGCCGGCCGCGATCACGCCGGCCGCGACCAGCGGCAGGGCGAGCGGGCTGGACGGGCCGACGAAGGCCATCGCCACGAACCCGGCCGCGCTGGCCGCGAACCCGGCGACCAGCAGCACCGCGGGCCGCACCCGCCCCGCCAGCGCCCCGAAGCCGCCGACGGCCGCGCCGACGCCGACGCTGGGCAGCAGCGCCCAGAGCGAGGCGGTGAGCGGGCTGTAGCCCTTGACCAGCTGCAGGTACTGGGAGGTGAACAGGGTGAAGCCCATCATGGCGAACATGGCGATGGTGTTGACGGTGATCGCGCCGCTGTAGGTGCGGATGCGGAACAGCGAGACGTCGATCAGCGGGTGCGCGGCGGTCCGCAGTCGGACGGCCAGGCCGAGGCCGACCAGCAGCCCGGCGGCCAGCACCAGCGCGGGGCGGGTGCTCCAGCCGTCCACCGCGAGGGTCTTGATGCCGTAGACGACCGGCAGCACGGTGACGATCGACAGGGCGGCGCCGAACAGGTCGAAGCGGCCCTGCTGCGGGGCGCGGTACTCGGGGAGCAGGAACGGCGCGCCGACCATCACCAGCAGCATCGCGGGGACGGCGACCAGGAAGGCGGAGCCCCACCAGAAGTGGTCGAGCAGCAGGCCGCCGACCACCGGGCCGAGAGTGGCGCCGGCCATCATGACGCCGCTCCAGGCGCCGATCGCGGCCTGCCGCTGCTTGGCGTCCTGGAACATGTTCCGCAGCAGGGCCAGCGTGGAGGGCCCGAAGACCGCCCCCGCGACGCCCAGCAGGGCCCGGGCGGCGATCAGCTGGTCCGCCCCGTGGGCCCGGGCGGCGACCAGCGAGGCCAGCGCGAAGGCGGCGGTGCCACCGATCAGCAGCTTGCGCCGGCCGATCCGGTCGCCGAGCGCCCCCATCGGGATCAGCAGCCCGGCCAGCAGGAACGAGTACATGTCCATGATCCACAGCTGCTGGGTGCCGCTGGGGTGCAGGTCGGTGGCGATGAACGGGACGGCGAAGAACAGCACGCCCATGTCCATCGCGAGGACGAGGGTCGGCAGCAGGAGGAGGGCGAGGCCCAGCCATTCGCGTCGGCCGGCGCGGCCGTGGTCGGTGGTCATGGCAGCGACTGTACGGGCGTCTTGCACAACTGTCTAGTACAAGCGTCTAAATCAAATGTTCCAGACGTTCGCGCAAGACATCCGTCTTGGACTGCCGTAGCATCGCCGCCATGGGAAACCGCGAAGACCTGCTGGCCAGCGCCCGCCGCTGCCTGCAAGAGAAGGGCTACGGGCGCACCACCGCCCGGGACATCGCCACCGGCGCGGGCGTCAGCCTGGCCGCGATCGGCTACCACTACGGCTCCAAGGACGCCCTGCTGGTGCAGGCGCTGATCGAGGCGATGGGGGAGTGGGGCGAGTCGATCGGCGCCGCGCTGGCCGGGTCGGCGGAGGTGGCCGACCCGGAGGAGCGCTTCGTCCGCTGCTGGGACGCGATCCGGGACACCTTCGAGGAGCACCGCGGCCTGTGGACGGTGCAGTTCGAGATCGTCGGGCAGCTCGCCCACCTGCCGGAGCTGCGCGAGCAGCTGGCGGCCGCGCAGAAGCTGGGCCGGCTCGGCCTGGCGGCGGTCTTCCAGGGCCGCAGCGAGCACGTGGACACCCCGGAGGAGCTGGCCAAGGGCGTCTTCTACCAGTCCCTGCTGCTCGGCCAGGTCGCGCACTGGCTGATCGACCCGCAGCAGGCCCCGGACGGCGCGGAGATCCTGCGCGGGCTCACCCTGGTCTCCGACGCGGTACTGGGCCGGACGCCGGCCTGAACGGCCGGGGCGCGGGCGCCCGTCAGGCGGTGACGGCGGTGAGCAGCACCACCGCGTCGGTGTGCGCGATCAGCCCGTGCCGCTCCTGCGGGACGGGGTGCAGCTCGCCCGCCGAGACCTCCAGCCGGCGGCCCGCCACCGTCAGCGAGACCCGGCCGCGCAGCACCTGGAGGCTGGCCGCGACCGGGGCGTTGTGCTCGTCCAGCACCGCCCCGGCCCGCAGCGCGATCACGGTCTGCCGCAGCACGCCGTCGTGCAGCACCAGGTGGGCGCTGCGGCCGTGCGGGCCGGCGGCGGCCAGCGCGGCGTGCTCCTCGGCCAGCGCGCCCAGGTCGATCCGGGCCGACTGCTCGGTCATCGCGTTCTCCTCGCTCGGACCCCCGCGCCACCGGGCCCGCGGTCCGGGCCCTCGGCCGACCCTAGGCAGCCGGTCGCGCGCGGCGCGCGCCGAACCACGCGCAGGGGGCACAGCGGGGGCCGCTCGGGGTGCGGGGCCGCGGGGATGGGCCGAAGGTGGGCCTATGGCGACCACTCACAGCATCTCCTTCCGCGGTTTCCAGGTGAACCGCGGCATGCTCACCGCCGGCGCGGCCCTGACCGGGCTCGGCGCCCTCGTCGGACTGACCGGCAGCGTCCTGGTCTGCGTGGCCCTGGCGAACGCCGGGCGCGGCTGGATCAGGACCTTCGAGACCCCGCCCACCGAGCTGGCGCAGCGCACCCTGCACCAGGCGAAGGCCGCCTCCGCGGCCGGACTGGAGGCCTGGCGGACCAGCGTCAACTGAACCGCGGACGCGACGGAGGCGGACACCCCGGCCCGGGTGTCCGCCTCCGTCGCGTCCGCGGCGCCTGCGCGCCCGGCTGGCTTTGTGCTCAGTGCCCGGTCACAGGCCGAGCGACTTGGCGATGATGGTCCGCATGACCTCGCTGGTGCCGCCGTAGATCCGGAACACCCGGTTGTCGGTGTAGAGGCGGGCGATCGGGTACTCCAGGATGTAGCCGTAGCCGCCGTGCAGCTGCAGGCACTTGTCGATCACCTCGGAGGCCGACTCGGTGCAGAACAGCTTGGCCGCGGCGGCGTCCGCCACCGTCAGCTCGCCGGTCTGGTAGAGCTCCAGCGCCTGGTCGACCATCGCCTGCTGGGCGAGCACCTGGGCCTGGCAGTCGGCCAGCGAGAACTTGGTGTTCTGGAACTCGGCGACGGCCTTGCCGAAGACCTTGCGCTCCTTGACGTACTTCACCGCGAACTGCACCGCGGCGGCCGCCGAGGCGTAGGCGCCGACGGCGATCGCCAGCCGCTCCTGCACCAGGTTGTGGGTCAGGTAGGAGAACGCCCTGCCCTCCTCGCCGAGCAGGTTCTCCACCGGCACCTTGACGTCGGAGAAGGACAGCTCGGCGGTGTCCGAGGTGCGCAGGCCGATCTTCTGCAGCTTGCGGCCGACCGCGTAGCCCTCGGACTTGGTGTCCACGCACAGGATGGACAGGCCCGCGCGGCGGTCCGCCGGGTCGTAGGGGGCGGTGCGGCAGACCACCAGCACCAGGTCGGCGAGGACGCCGCCGGTGATGAAGGTCTTCGCGCCGTTCAGCACGTAGTGGGTGCCGTCCGCGGACAGCTTCGCGGTGGTGGCGATGCCCGCCAGGTCGGAGCCGGCGCCCGGCTCGGTCATGGCGATCGCGGTCATGATGTCGCCCGAGACGAAGCCCGGCAGCCAGCGCCGCTTCTGCTCCTCGCTGGCGTACTCCATCAGGTAGGGCAGCACCAGGCCGGTGTGCACGCCGGAGGAGCCGAAGGTGACGCCCGCGCGGGCGGTCTCCTCGTAGATCACGGCCTGGTACTTGAAGCCGGTCTCGCCCGCGCCGCCGTACTCCTCGGGGACCTCGATGCCGTAGACGCCGAGCTCGCCCAGCTTGCGGTAGAAGTCGCGCGGCGGGTGGCCGGCCTCCTCCCAGCTCTCGTAGACCGGGACGACCTCGTTGGCGATGAAGTCCCGGATGGTCTCCCGGAACGCCTCGTGGTCCTCGTTGTACACGGTGCGGCGCACGGTGCGCTCCTTTCGGCGGCTGGACGCACCGCCAAGTTAATCGCCAGTAGCTTCCGGTGTCCAGGGTCGACCGCGGGCTTGTCGGACGGTGTCGGCGGGAGTTAAGTGAACCGTTGCTAGCCTGGCCGGCAGGCGTGCGGGGGAGGGGGACACCGTGGTGGAGCAGAGCCCGGTGGAGCGGCGTCCCGTGGTGCGGCGGCCGCCCGGGCGGCGGGCCCGCATCCTCGCCGTCGCGGCCGCCCGCTTCCACCGGGACGGCTACCACCGGGTCTCGATGGCCGAACTCGCCGCCGAGGTCGGCATCACCGCCCCCGCGCTCTACCGGCACTTCCGCGGCAAGCCCGAACTGCTGCGCTGCGCCGTCGAGTCCGGCCTGGACGCGCTCTGCGCCGCGCTGGCCGCCGGCGGGGCCGCCGAGCTGGCCGGACTCGCCCTGGAGCGGCGGGAGTTGGGGACGCTCTGGCAGCGCGACGCGCGGCTGCTGCCGCCCGCCCAACGGGCCGCGCTGCGGCGGCGGTTGCGCACCGCCGTCCGGGAGGTCGCGGCGGGGGAGGGCGAGCTGTCCTGGTGGGCGGTGCTGTCCGCCTACGGCAGCCTGGGCCACCACGGGGTGGTGCTGCCCCGGCGGCGGTACCTGGAGCTGCTCCTCGGGATGCGCGAACGGCTGCTGGCCGTACCGGAGTTCGGTCCGGTGGCGGATCCGCTGCCGGTCGTGGCCCCGGGGCCGGCGGACCGGCGGGAGGCGCTGGTGGTGGCGGCCGCCCGGCTGTTCCACCGGCACGGCTTCGACAACGTCTCGACGGAGCGGCTCGGCGCGGCCGTCGGCATCGCCGGGCCCAGCGTCTACAAGCACTTCGGGACGAAGTCCGCGCTGCTCGCGGCCGTCCTGGACCGCGGCCGGGAGCAGCTGCGCCGGGACGTCCTGCCGGTGCTGGGCGCGGGCCCCGGCCCGGCGGTCGCGGCGTTCGCCGACTTCGCCCGGCGGGAGCGCGACTACCTCGGCGTGATGCTCTCCGAGACCGGGCGGCTGGCCCCGGGCGAGCGCCGGGCCGCGGTGGACTTCCGCCGCGGGTTCCTCCGCGACTGGGTCGAACTCGCCGCCGCGGCGGGCGAACCGGCCGCCGAGACCCGGGTGCGGGTGCACGCGATGATCGCGGTGGCCATCGACACCGCCCGCAGCGGGGCGGGCTCCTCCGCCGCGGTGGCGGCCCACGCGGCCGCCGCGCTCGGCCCCGGGCGGGGCTGAACGCGGTGGGGCTGAACGCGGCGGGACCGCGACGGGGGCGGGGAGGTGCCCCCGCGTCGCGGTCCCGCAGTGCGTGTCCGGTGCTACCGGTGCCGGCGGCCCAGTGCGGCCTAGTACAGGACGAACGGGTAGTACACGGTGTGCGCCAGGTTGGCGTTCGACTGGAGGGCGCCGACGCCGCCGGAGTTGCCGGCCACGCCGAGGGTGTTGTTCTGGTTGCTCGCGCCGGAGCCGGTCGCGGTCTGCTGGGTGCCGTTGGCATTGCCGTGCACGGAGCCGACGATGTTGCCGGAGCCGAGGTTGCCGACCACGGTGCTGTTGGAGGAGTGGTCGGCGCCGGCGCCGTTGTCGGCGGCGGCGGTGCCCGCCCCGGTGAGGAGGAAGGCGCCGAGGGCGGCGACGACGGCGACTGCGCGAATACGGGACACGGTGGTCTCCCTGCTAACTGGTGCGAATGTGGCGCCGCGGGGTGGCCGCCCCGGTGCGCCGGTTCCTGGCGTCGCTCCCTCAGGATTGCCCACTGGGCCGTTCGGGTTCCAGTACGGACACCCGGGTTCCCCCGAAGGTGTCAGCGGTCCGGAATACCCTGGAACTCCGGGGGATGCGCAGAATGCCTTTCTGCCAAGGGATTTGGGCGAACCGGGGGCGCGGTCGGGGAGTCCCGCACGTCAACACGGAGTTGACCGAGGATCGACAGAAACCGGAAATCGGAAAACAGTGGTCGGCAGATTGTCGTACTGGCACACTGGGGCCTCATGTCTGATGGTCTTCCCCCCGCTTCCGGCCCCGAGGGAAGTGGCGCGGAATTCGCCGCCGCGGAGCCCGCGAATCTCCGCACCACCGAGGTCGACCTCGGCGGCCTGGTCGGCGTCCTCGCCACCCACCTCTACTCGACCCCCCTGGTGGCGCTGCGCGAACTGGTGCAGAACGCCCACGACTCGCACACCCGGCGGAAGTTGGAGGACCCGGAGGGCGACTACCGGCCGCTGATCCGGGTGACCGGGGACCCGGCGGCCCGGACCGTCTCGATCGAGGACAACGGCGCGGGCCTGACCGAGCCGGAGATCCACGCCTACCTGGCGACCGTCGGCACCGGCTACACCCGGATGCTGCGCGAACTGACCGGCAACCAGGACCTGATCGGCGCGTTCGGCCTCGGCTTCCTGTCCGCCTTCTCGGTCGCCGAGGAGGTGCTGGTCACCACCGCCTCGCACCGCGAGCCGCAGCTCGCCCACACCTACCGCAGCCGCGGCGGCGAGCAGTACAGCGTCGAGCCCGCGCCGCCCCGCCCGGGCCCGGGCACCGTGGTGACGCTCCGGTTGAAGGCCGAGCACACCCACCTCGCGGACCAGGAGGCGCTGCGCGAGGTGCTGGCCAGGTACTGCGTGCTGCTGCCGATCCCGGTCTACACCGGGACGGACCAGGAGCCGGTCAACGACGTGCCGGTGCCGTGGCGGCAGGACCTGCCCGGCTCCCCGCACCTGCACCGGATGCGCTTCGCCTCCGCCTTCGCCCGCAGCTTCGAGCCGCTGACCGCCTTCCCGGTGACGCCCGTCGAGGGCCGCACCGACGCCGTCGGCCTGCTCTGGGTGCAGGACGGCGGCACGTACGGCTCCACCGACAACCGCGACCTCGCGGTGTACCTGCGCGGCATGCTGCTCGCCGACGACGCCCGTGACCTGCTGCCCGGCTGGGCCGGGTTCATCGGCGGCGTGGTGGAGTCCTCCCGGCTCACCCCGACCGCCAGCCGGGAGGACCTGCAGCGCGACGAGCACTACCGGGCGCTCCAGCAGGCCCTCGCCGACGCCATCGTCGACGGCCTGTACGAGACCGCCCGGCTGCACCCGGCGGCCTGGCGGCGCATCCTGGCCCGGCACGGGCAGGAACTGCTCGGCGCGGCGCTCTGCGACGACCGGCTGTTCACCCTGCTCGCCGACGACGTCCCGGTGCCCACCTCGCAGGGCGACCTGACGGCCGGCGCGCTGCGGGCCGCGGGCTCCGGCGCGGTGCACGTCGCGCTGGGCAGCGGCGGCGGCTTCGAGGAGATGCTCTACCGGGCGATGCAGGTGCCGATCGCCCGCGGCGACCGGTACGCGGTGCTGCCGTTCCTGCGCCGCTACGCGCAGCTGCGGGAGTGCCGGATCGTCGAACTCGGCAGCGAGCGCGGCAACGAGGAGCTGTTCCGCGCCCCGGACCGGCCGCTGCCCGCCGAGGAGCGGGACTGGCTGGCCGCCGCGCTCACCGAGGACGGCGAGCAGCTCGTCCCGGCCCGGTTCGACCCGCCCGGGCTGCCGCTGGTGCTGGTGCCCGACCGGGAGGCCGAGCTGAAGGCCCGGATCGAGGACGACCGGGCGGACTCCCGCATCCCGTCCGCCGCCCTGCAGTTGGCCAGGGCCTTCACCGCCCGCACCGACGGCACGGTCAAGGCCCGGCTCTACCTGAACCTGGCCTCGCCCGCCGTCCGCGACCTGCTGGCCGCCTACCGGGACGGCCGCACCGGCGCCGCCACCGCCGCCGGGCTGCTCCGCTCGCTGAAGGTGGTGATGGCGGCCGCCGCGGGCTCGGCGGCCGGCGACCTGACCGCCGCGCTGTCCGGCATCTCCACCGCGGTCGCCGCGCTCACCGCCCCCGTGCCCGCCGACGGACTGTCGGCGGTACCGGACACCATCACCGCAGACCTTCCGCAGGGGGACGAGGAACGATGACCACCGACATCTGGTCCTGGGTGCACGAGACGCACCGGAAGCTCGCCGAGTCCGGGCAGCACCGGCTCGCCGACGCGCTCGCCGAGATCGCCGGCCACGCCGTCGAGGGCCGCAACGAGCAGCTCGACGCGATGTACCCGGAGGCACTGGCCTCGGCCCGGGCCCTGGGCCTGCCCTGGGTGGAGGTGTTCCTCCGGCACTGGCGGCTGCAGAACCTGCTGAACAAGCGCCACCAGGGCGAGGCCGCGATGTCCGAGGCGGTGTCGCTGCTGGAGTTCGCGCACCGCGAGGAGACCGCCTCCTGCCCCCAGTCGGTGTGCGCCGTCCAGGACTTCACCATCTGCCACGCCAACATCGACGGCCCCGGCTACGTGCCCGAGCGGCTCGCCGTGCTGGAGGAGGCGCTGTCCCGGGTCGAGCCCGCCCGGGCCTGCTTCGACTGCCTGTCCCGCGAGTACGCCGACACCCTGGAGGACGACGGCCGCCCCGAGGACGCCCTCGGCCACCTCGACCGCGCGCAGACCCGGATCGTCGCGGCCGGCGAGCAGGTCTCGCTCTCCTTCGCGCACAGCCGCACCTCCGCCCTGCACCGGCTCGGCCGGCACCAGGAGGCGCTGGACGTCTACGACACCTCCGAGCGCGCCTACGTCGCCGCCGGGAACCGGCTGGACGACGACGACCGGCGCAAGCTCGCCGTCGGCCGCGCCCTGCAGCACGCCGCGCTCGGCCGCACCGACCGGGCGCTCGCCCTGCTGCCGGCCGCCGAGGAGGCCGACCGCTACCCCGACATCCGGCACCGCTGGGTCGCCGCCGTCGAACTGCTGGTCGCCGCCGGGGAGTTCGAGAACGACGCGGTGCTCGGCGCCCGGATCGCCTCCTGGAGCGGCGAGTTGGACACCGCCGGATCCCACCGGCCCTGCCTGGAGCTGGTGCTGGCGGCCGGCCGGCTGGCGCTCGCCCGCGGCGCCCGCGAGGTCGCGCTCACCCTGGCCCGCACCGGCGACCGCAAGCTCGGCCAACTCCGCCGCACCGCGGGCATCGCCGAGCAGGTCGCCGCGCTGCGGGTCGCCGCCGAGGCCCTGCCCCGGCCCGAACTCCCGGTGCCGGTCGATGAGTTGCCGCAGTGGCTGGCCGAGCACCGGCCCGACCCGGAGACCGGCGCCGACCTGCTGGCCGCCGCGCTGGCGGTCGGCGAGCGGCCCGACACCGTCCTGGTGGTCAACCTGGCCGGCGCCCTCGGCTCGCTCGGCCACACCCGGGCCGTCGCCGAACTCGCCTGGGCCCAGCTGGAGTTGGACCCGGGCCATGAGTACCTGACCGGCATGCTCGGCCAGTTGCTGATCGACGCCGAGGACGGCCCCGGCGTCGAGCGGCTGGCCGCCCGGCTGGCCGGGGCCGCCCCCGCCGACGCGCACTGGCTGCGGGCCCGCTGGGCCGCCGCCCAGGGCCGCTGGGCCGAGGTCGGCGAGCAGTGCGCCGCCGTCCTCGCCCACGAACCCGGGGCGCTCAACACCCGCCGCCTGGCCGCGGGCGCCGCCACCCGGCTCGGCGAGCACGCCGAGGCCCAGCGGCTCTACCAGGACCTGCTGGAGCACGCCCTCGACCCCGCCGAGGCCGGCGAGGACCAGGAGCACCGCACGGTCCAGGAACCCGACCTGTGGCACCTGCTCACCGCCGCCACCGCCAACCGCGACTGGGCCGCCGTCCGGGCCGCCGGGGCCCGGCTCGGCCTCGACTTCGACACCGACAGCGGCCCGATCGACGAGGAGTGGCAGCTGATCGGCCTGCGCGCCACCCGCACCAATGGCACCACCACCGACCTGCCCGCGCTGCGCACCGGCCCGGCCACCGCCCGGGTGCTGCCGGTGCTCGGCGCGGACGTCGACCTCAACCACCGGGACGTCGTGGTGTTCGCCCCCGCCGTCCTCAACGACGCCCCCGAACCGGGCGAGGAGGAGGACTGGCGGCCGGTCTTCGAGTTCCTCACCCTGCTCGACCCGGCCAGGTACACCACCTACTGGATCGACGGCGGCTGGCCCGGCGACGACGCCTGGCACGCCCTGCGCGAGGAGCTCCAGCGGGCCGGGTACGGGGTCTGGGCGTACAACGGCGACCAGTACCGGATCACCGACCCGAGCGGCGAGCAGGACGACCTGCCCGGCGTCTACGCCGCTCTCGGCGTCCCGCCCACCGCCACCGCCGAGCAGGCCGACGCCCTGCTCGCCCGGCTCACCGCCGACTGGCCGCACCCGCTGGCCTGGCCCGACCTCGCCGAGGCGGCCGGCGCCGACCTCGGCCGGCACCGGAGGATCGTCGAGGACTACGACCTGTAGTGACGACGAGGCGACGACCGCCCGCGCCGTCGGCGCGGGCGGTCGGTGGGCGCCTCACTCCAGGGTGAAGGGCGCCCAGGCGGTCCCGTTGTGGAAGTACTGCGGCGCGCCCTGCATGCCCACCGTGCGGAACGGCTGCTGCCCGTCGAGGTAGACCTGCTTGGTGCCCTTGCCGCCGTTGGCGCTGCTCCACTCGATCTCCAGGTACCAGCTGACGTCCCGGGACTTGCTGAAGGCGTCCACGTCGATCACCTGCGGGTCGTTGGCGGAGATCTTGTACGGGAAGTCGGTGACGGCGGTCTTCCGCTCGCCCTCCTTGCCCGGCACGGGGACGGCCTGCGGGGAGGCCGCGTCCAGGTTGACCTCGAAGGCGGCCGGGGTCAGCTCGGTGCCGCCGCAGCCCGACCCCGGGGTGAAGGCGTTCCACTTCTCGGCGGGCCGGGTGCTGGTGACCAGCACGGACATCCGGTTCAGCACCACCGCGGAGGCGTCCTTGCCCTGCGCGGTCAGCTCGATCCGCAGGTGCCCGGCCGGGACCAGCCGCTGGGAGGCCGCCCAGCTGTTGATCCGGGTGGTCGAGAACTCCGTGGGCGGCGGGGCCAGCTGCCCGGGCGCCCGGGGGGACAGGAACCACTGGTCGCAGGGGCTGGCCCACTCGCCGCTGATCACGGCGACGTCGAACGGGGCGTTCGCGGTGGTCTCGTCGGCCGCGGACGCGCCGCCCGAGGGGGTCGAGCCCCCGACGGCGGCCGGTGCGGACGGGGCGGTGCCGGTGGCGGCGGGCGGGGTGCTCCTCCCGGCCGCCTTGTTCCCGTTGTCGTCGCCGGTGTCGCGCAGCACGAAGGCGGAGACCACGGCCGCCACCACCGCCACCGCGGCCACGCTCAGCAGTACCCGGCCCCGGGTCCGGCGCGGCGCGGGGGCCTCCGCGCGCTCCGTCCGCACCGTCTGCACCGTCCGCACCTCGAACTCGTCGGGTGCGGCGGCGTCCGAGGCCAGCACGTCCGGTGCCGCGGCCCGCGGCGCGGGCGCGGCGGGTTCCGCGGCGGGTTCCGGGGCGGTCTCCCGGCGGCGGGCCGCGTCGGCCAGCAGCCAGCGGCGGTGCAGCTCGACCAGTTCCTCGCCGCTCGCCCCGCAGGCCCGGCCCAGCCGCTCGACCGGCGCGTACTCGGTGGGCACGGCGGCGCCGTTGCAGTAGCGGTGCAGGGTGGAGGTGCTGAGGTGCAGCCGGGTCGCCAGGGCGCCGTAGCTGCGGCCGGAACGCTCCTTGAGCTCGCGCAGCATCGCTGCGAACTCGTCGGTCTCCGCGCTCATCTGCTGCCTCTCCCCTGTTCCGGCCCGGTCCGTGGCACCGGCCGGACCGCCGTCCGTGCTGCTGATCACGGTACCGGCCGGTCCGGTCGGGCCCGGAGTGGGGGAGCACCGCGGGCCCGGGGCGGGGAGGGTGCGGCGGCCGTTCAGCTCCGGCCGGCCAGGGCGGTCGACTGGGCGGCGTGGTCCACGTTGTCCGAGTAGAGGCCGAGCTTCGGCTGCTTGCCGACCTTGGCGCCGGCGCCGAGCGGGAAGTTGCGGGTGTCGGCGTTCGGCAGCTCGTCGTCGGCCAGCACGTTCAGCTCGTCGTAGTCCCCGGCGCTGCCGCTGCCGGGGTTCAGGTCGAGCACCGCGAAGGTGCTCTTGCCGGGGGCCAGGGCGTAGGCCGGCGGGCCGCCGAGGCCGCCCGGGACGAGCGGGGTGACGGTGTTGCCGCGGTCGGCGGACTTCCCGATCGAGACCAGCGGGTAGTAGCTGAGGCCGCAGTAGGTGCTGCCCTGGTTGTGCACCTCGATCACCCGCTGGTCGGCGTTGCCGCCCCGGGTGGTGACCTTGACCGTCAGGTTCGGGGTCTTGCAGGAGTGGGTGTAGGCGTAGGACTCACCGCCGCCGGCCGCGTTCCCGGCCCCGGTGCCGGCGGTCGGCGTCGTAGGGGTCTTCGGACGGGCGGCGCCGGTGGTGCCCGGGGCGGGGGCCCCGGCGGCCGGGGTGGAGGCGCCGGCCTGGGGCGCGGTGGTGGCGGCCGCTCCGGCGTCGGCGGTGGCGCTCTGCGAGGGCTTCGGGGCCTGGGCGGTGGTGCCGGCCTTGTCGGAGCCGCAGGCGGTGAGGGTGAGCGCGGCGCCCAGGGCGAGGGCGGCGGGGACGAACAGGATGCGGCGAGCGGACATGGCGAAATCCCCCGGATCGGGTGCGCAGTGGTGGAGTGGAGGGGCGGCGAGCCGTCGGCGTCGGCCGCTGGGCAGAACTCTGGCCGGTGCCGCGACCGGTCCGCCAGCCTTCCGGGCCGAGGCGGGACGCTGGAACGGTTTCACCCCCTCCCACCTGCGCTTTTCCCCCTGCCTGGAACGGTCCGGCGGGATGCCGGAAGACCGTTCCGGGGCCGGTCGAGGGCTGGTCCGGGGCCGTTCGGGGGCCGGTCGGCGCCGCTCCGGGAGGGTCAGGGCCGCGTCGGCGGGGTCGGGTCGAGGTAGACCCGGGTGACGGCGGGGACGGCCGCCCGGACGGCCCGCTCGGCCCGGTCGCAGGCGACCTCGATGTCGCCGGCGGTGGCCAGGTCGGCGAAGTCGACCTTGGCGGCGACCAGCACGTCGTCCGGCCCGTACACGCTGGTGACCAGGTCGAGCACCCGGACCACCTGGGGCTGGGCGGTGAGCGCGGCGGCGATGGCGTGCTCGTAGCGCTCGGGCAGCGAGCGGCCGATCAGCAGCGAGGCGTTGTCGCGGGCCAGCACCCAGGCGACCCAGCCGAGCAGCAGGCCGATCAGCACCGAGGCCAGGCCGTCCCAGAGCGGGTCGCCGGTGAGCTGGGCGCCGAGCAGGCCGCCGAAGGCGAGCAGCAGGCCGATCAGGGCGGCGGCGTCCTCCAGGAAGACGGCCTTGACGGCGGTGTCGGAGGTGCGCCGCAGGTAGCGGTAGCCGCCGATGCCGAGCCGGGCGGTGGTGCCGCGCAGCTGGCGGACCGTCCGGGAGAGCGAGACCGACTCCAGGACGAAGGCGACGCCCAGGATCAGGTAGGACAGCGTCGGGCTGCCCAGCTCCTCGCCGTACTGCAGGGTGTGGACGCCGTCGTGGACCGAGAACACCGCCCCGCCGACGAAGGTGGCGAAGGAGGCGAGCAGTGCCCACAGGTAGCGCTCCCGGCCGTGGCCGAACGGGTGCAGGTCGTCGGCGGGGCGCTCGCCGCGCTTCAGCGAGACGAACAGCAGCACCTCGGTGACGGTGTCGGCGAAGGAGTGCGCCGCCTCGGAGAGCATCGCGCTGGAGCCGCTGATCGCGCCGGCCACGGCCTTGGCCAGGGCGATGCCCAGGTTGCACAGGCCCGCGACGATCACCGTGGTCAGGCTCTCGTCCGTGCTGCCGCTCGGCTCGTCGGTGTCGCTGCCGGTGCCGTTGTTGGTTGCTTTCCGCTGCTCGCCCATGGATGGTCATTATGTCCGGTAGATGGTGGTACGGAGCGGTTCGGGGCAGGTCATGGCCGGTCGGAGCGCCGGCCGGGGACGAGACGCAGGGCGGGGAGCGCGGTGTCGGGGGCAGCGGGGGCGAATTCGCCCAGGCCCAGGGCGGCGTCACGCCAGTTCTTCATCAGTTCCAGCAGGCGTTCGGCGTTGTCGAGGAACGCCGGTTCGTGCGTGTCGGGGACAGCCGGCTGCAGGATCAGGGTGGCGTACTGCAAGGCGTACATCGCTGCGGCGGCGTGGGGTTCGGCGCTGTGGCCGTACTTCACCCGGTGGGCGTGGTGGAGTGCGGCGAGGTGGTTCTCCGCAGCCGTCAGCAGTTCGTACGCCGGGGTGTAGGCGGGGTCGGGCCAGGGGCTGGTCATGGGGTTCCTCGGGGTGGTCGGGAGGGTTGATGGATCGTCACGTCGTCGCCCGGTGCCGGAGGGCTTCGCGGGCGGCGCGGAGGGCTTCGCGGGCGCGGGTGGGGCCGGGGCGGGGGTCGGTGCGGTCGGGGTGGGGTGGTTGGTCGGCGCAGGGGGTGCAGCGGCCGGGGCGGGGGACGGGGACGCGGCAGTCGTCGCAGGTGGGGGGTGGAGTGTGAGGAGTGGGGGCCGGTGGGAGTTTGTCGCGGAGGCGGCGGTCGATGAAGGCGGGGGGGGAGTGGACGGGGGTGGGGAGGCCGGGGAGGAGGGCGGCGGCGAGGTCGTGGGGGGTGCTGCCGTGGTCGAGCCATTGGAGGACGAGCGGGGCGAGGCGTTCGGCTTCGGCCTGGCCGATGCGTAGGCGGGGTTCGGGACGGACGACGCGCAGCAGGAGGGTGGCGGCGTGACGGGTGCGATCGTCCAGGGGAGGGCGGGGTTTCGGCCGTGGCCGCGGGCGGGGCTGCTCGGGAGGGAGGGGAGGGCGGGGGGTCGTTTCTTTCTCTGGTTCTTTTGTCTTCAAGGGCGCACGCGGACCGGATTCCGGCGTACCGGTCTCCGGTGGGCCGTCATCCGGCGCGGGCGCGGAGGCGGGCGCAGGGTCGGGCGCGGAGGCAGGCGCGGGCGCGGTGCGGGGGGTGTCGTGGACGTGCTGGACGGAGATGACGCGGCCGTCGGGCAGGCGGGTTTTGACGACGTGGTAGTACCCGGCGGCGGTGAGTTCGCGCAGCGCCCGGTAGATCGACCCGAGGCTGTCCTTGAAGCGTTTCGCCAGGTCCCGGGCGGTCTCCTGCCATCCGTCGGGCCGGGAGAGCAGGTAGCCGAGCACACCGTGGGCGGTGAGGGAGAGGTCGGCGCGCTGCAGCATTTCGTTGGGCAGCACGGTGAAGTGCCCCCTCTGGGGGCTACGATGGATGTGCAAGGGAGTGTCAGCTCCTGAGCCGAGCCCCGGGGTGTTCCACCACCGCCGGGGCGAACCTTTTTTCGCGGGCGTCGCGGAACGTAACACGGCGACTACGCTCCGCGCGAAGTGGCCGGTGTCCGATCGACGGAACGGTCACCATCGGTCCGAGGCGGTCCGATTGGCCGTCAACAGGCCTTGAGTGGAAGCGGAATCGAGTAGGCGGGGGTCGTTGGGATCTGTCGGCTGGGCGTTCGAGACGGCCGGGGGCCCGACCGATCGCCACGCCAGCCCCTCCGACCAGCACGTTCGAAGATGGTGAAGCTTCCTTCAAGGTCAAGAAACCTGCCGCCCGACGCTGCGACGAATGACGTGATCACTGCTGTGGAGCGCGGCCCAGAGGCGGCCGTCGAGGCCGGTGGGGAACGTCCCGGACCCGAGGGAGCAGGCGTGGACGAGAGCCCGGCAGTCCCGCACCTGCCGGTCGGTGGCGAGGGTGATGAACAGTGGGTGGGCGAGGGCTTCCCGAGCCGCATAGCCGTCGGCGGCCTTCATTGTCCGGCGGTGCAACTCCGTGACGAGTCGGCGTGCAATCGGGCCGCTGTCCGAAGCGGCCACGTCCAGGAGGACGAGCCCCAGTCTCGTGTCGAAGACGGCCGTTCCGTCCTCGGCCGGGCGTCCGAGGTAGGTGGCCGCCCGATCCTGCAGGGCGCGACGCCAGGGCTGGCCCGACACGCGGCGGCACAGCAGCGCCAGGCACCCTACGACGGCTTCCTCCCAGGGCTCTTCGGAGGTGGTCTCGGCCAGGAGCGCGCTGGCTCGGAGGCTGTCCCCACCGGTGAGGGCGGCGAGGACGGCGACCTGTCGGCCATCGAGCATGCGCTGTCCGACGCCGTGGTGCGTCTGGACGTGGGTGAGTGCCTCCGTCCAACGGCCGACGGTGGTCAAGGCGCGGGTGCCGTCGGCGAGCAGGACGGCCCACAGCCAGGCGCGGACAGGGTGGCGGTCGGTCGTGTCTGCGACGAGGTCTGCGGGGACGGCGATGCCCTCGATGTCGGCGGGGGCAGCCCTGGCTACAGCATCGAACAGTGTCAGGAGGTACTGGCGGCCTTGGTCTGCTCGGTCGGCGCGGAGTTGGAGACGAGCGAGGTTGACGACGGGTTCGAGAGCCCGGATCGCAGCGTCGGCAGGCAGTGGGGCGGCGTGCAAGTAGGCGGCGGCGTGCTGGTGGCACATCGCGCCGGCAGCGGTGTCGTCGCCGATGTCGGAGGCGATCAGGGCAGCGCGGTTGAGAACGGTCGAGGCGATGCTCGGGTCGCCCCGCTCGGCTGCGACGTCCGCGAGTCGGGTCAGCGCCTGGATGCGTTGGTGCAGGGGGAGACAGGCCGGTCGCGGCCGGGCGACGAGGGGGAAGCGCCGGGCCGCGGTGTCAGGGAGTCTCCACATGACCGGTAGCACTCCTCTCGGACGCGGTGACGGGGTCCACGCCGAAGACGACGGTCTTGGCTGCGGAGGTGAGCGCGGCCTGGACGGCGTACGGCAGGCCGATCCGGTTCCAGGCGAAGATCACGTGGTGCGCCAGGACATCGCGCAGGCCGCGGTAGAGCTTCCCGGCGGTTTGGAGGTCGGCCGTCTCCTCCCCGGCGTCGGCGTAGGCGCGGGCCCACTCGGCGGCACCGGCGAGCGGGCCGTCCGGTCGCAGAGCGTGGTGCGGGTCCACCGAGAGCAGGCGGCGGACGGCGGTCTGCAATTGCTCGTGGCCGCCTGCTGCGGTGCCGGCGGGCTGGGCGCGGTGGGCGGCGACTCGGGCCCACACATCGCCCTGCTCGTACCAGTCCAGCCCGGCTGATCGCAGCATGAGGTTGCACAGGAGGAGGGAGGTCTCGCGCCGGTGGGTGCCGGCCTGGCCCGCCAGGTAGTCGGTGAGGCCGCGACTGTCGCGGTGGAAGAGCCGGTGAGCGCTGTCCATGGCTTCGTGGCCGCCGAAGGCGTGGACCTCGGGCTCGTAGACGCTCTGCGTCCAGCCTGTGATGTACCGGGCGGTCGTCATCCGGTCGAGCCCTTGCGCGACGGGGTCACGCCCGTCGGGGACGAGCCGGTAGCGCAAGCGCCAGCAGGGCCTCTTCCGGATGACGAACCACGCGGCGACGGCGCCTTCGGCCTCAGCGGTACGAAGGAGCGGGACGAGGTGGGCCAGGGCGGTGGTCTCGGCTTGCTCCCAGTCGGGGAACGTGATGTTGGCTTGGCGCCAAGGGAGTTGGTGCATCATGGGCCTCCGGTGGTTCATGCCAGGGCGAGGAAGGTGTCCCAGCGCGGTGCGGGCGTGAGCCCCGTGCCGAAGGTGTGCAGGGCGAGCGCCGCTCCGGCGGCTCCGTCGAGCAGTTCCGGGTCGAGACGGTCGTGGTCGAGCGCGGTGACCAATCGGTTTGCCAGGTACGGCAGTTCCGCCGCGATCGCGCGGTTTCCGGTGGTGGTGGCCATCCGCCATGCGGTATGCAGCAGGCCGGCCGTGCCGTGGCACAGGCCGATCTCGGGGAGCTTGGCCAGTTGCCGCGGGTCGCGCAGGGCCGCGAGGATCGCCTTCTCGGCATTGTTCACCCGCTTCGGATCGCCGAGTGCGAGTCCGGCCAACTGCTGGGCGCGGGCGGTTCCGCTGACGCCGTAGCACCAGGACGGCCGGGGGTGCAGGGCCGGATCGAGGTGACTGCCGACCGTCTGTCCGACGGTGAGCTGGCCCGGCCACCAAGGGCCCGTCTCGTCGTTCTGGCGCCAGCGGTCGGTCCAGGAGCAGATCCGCTCGACCGCGTCGGCCGTGCCGGGCACGGTCAGGCCGTGGAGCAGGGCCTTGGACAGGACGGACAGAACGGAGCCGATGCCGTGGGCGGTGCCGAAGTTGCCGTGGCCGCCGGGGTAGTCGGGGTGGGGCGCGCCGGTTGGTGCGACGTCCATCCACCAGGGCGGCAGCTCGCTCGGGTCGGGCATCGGCTCGGTCAGGCGGACGAGGTAGGCGAGCACCTCCCGGGTGATCTCGTGGTCGGGGTGGCGGCTCAGATGGTAGGCACCCAGTCCGGACAGGCCCTGGATCAGGTCGAACTCTTCCATGGGAGGTCGCTGGGCGCGGTCGATGCGGTGGCGGGCGGCGGCCAGGCGGTTGCGGGTGACCGTGGCGGTCGCGGTGTCCAGGCGTTCCAGGACGCGCTGGTAGCTGCTCGACGCGGTCGCCGCGAGGGACATGACGAAAGCGAGCGCCGGCGCGCCGAAGTACAGGTTGGCGTTGGCTGCCGCGCTGATGTCCCCGTCCAGGGCGGCGAGGAGCCAGGTGTGCGCGGTGTCCCAGTCCCCGTGGCCGGTGCGGGCGCGCTCGACGTGCAGCAGGGCGATGCCCGTGGCTCCTCCTGCCAGCGACTGCGGCCAGGAACGGCCACCGTCGGGGTGGCCGAGTGGCCATACGGTGTTCGGGTCGGTCAGTGCCCGGGCGAGCCGGTCGGCTGCGGCCAGCGCGGTGGTGGCAGCCGTGGCTGTGGTGGTCACGCTGTCCTCCGTGCTCGTGCCGTCCAGCTCAAGGCGGCTGCCCTGGCCAGGTGCAGGTGCCTTCGCTCCTCGTCCAGGTCCGGCCCGTGCATCCGGGCGTGGTGGAGGTGCAGCAGGTCCGGCAGCAGGTCCTCGGGGCGCGTGTCCGCGGCCAGGAGCGCGCCCCGGTAGGCGGTCAGTGCTTCGCGTCGCGCGGACCAGGTTGTGGCGACCCGCTCACCCAGGACCGTCGGTCGGCTGTTCACCAGGTCGACGGCTTGGCAGTAGACGACGCGGTCGGGGGCGGCGGGGCTGGTGCGGGTGTGTTCGATGAGCCATCGCATCGCCGTGGCGCTGTCGCCGAGCAGGCCGGTAACGAGGTCGACCATGCTCGCGGAGGTCAGGGCACCCGCGTCGACCGTGCCGACGGCGGTGAGTTGGGCCACGACGGCGGCGGAGTCGGTGGCGAAGAACCTCTCGGCCGCCTCGATCGCGGTGGGACCGCCGAACCGCGCGGTCTCCGGCAGGTAGGTCTCCACACTGGCGTGGGTGATCAGGCCACGACGGCGCAGGTGCCGGGCCCACTCTCCGAGGAACTCGAAGGCGGCGCCGAGCGCCCCGGGCTTGCAGTTCAGCCGGAGGCGGAGGTGGTCGCCCGGGTCGCGGTAACGGACGAACCACCAGCGGGGGGAGCCCAGTTCGCCCAACAGGGCCGACAGGTGCCGCGTCAGGATCGGGTCCTGCCGCTCGCGGTGCCCGTACAGGTGGAGTTGGATGCGGTTGTCGCATCCGGGCAGGTGCCCGTGCTCCCGCCCCACGAATCGGCCTCGCGTTCGGACCGGTGCCCTGTTCTGGTCGGCGGCCAGGGGGATGACGATCTCGTGTGCCCGCCCGCCGGTCCAGCCCAGGTCCTCGGCTCCGGGAGCGGGGTGCAGCAGCACTGTGCCGTCGCGCTCCAGGTGCGCGCGCAGCACGGCCCGGTGTGAGGGCTCGGCGAGGTCCAAGGCGATGCGCTGGTCGGCTTCGGTCAGGTGGGCCTGCTCGGGCAGGCGTACGTCACGGCTCCACCGGGTCAGGGCCTGGTCCCACTCGGGCCATGGTGCATGGGCAGTGGGCAGGTCGTCGCGGGTGAGGCGCCAGCGGGCCGGGGACAGGATCGTCCGCCCGTAGCGCAGGGCCGGCAGGAACGGCAGCTGGGAGGCGGCGGTGCCCCACAGGAACCCGGTGCAGGGGACGGCCAGCGCGACGGGTGCCTCGGCCAGGAAGCGGGCCAGTGGATGGGAGTGGTGGCCCAGATCCACGGCGTTGAGGAGCAGAGTGTGCACGGGCCGGTCTCGGGAGAGCGAGAGCAGGTGCAGCTGTTCGGCATCGGCGGTGACCGCCAGGTCCGTCACGGGAACCAGGTCGGTGTCCTGGCTGTGGTGGTCTCCGAGCGAGATGACCAGATCGGCTGCCTGCGGGGCTCGGGCGACGTTCCCGGCGCGAGTGGACAGCGGTGGCGAACTGATCTGCGCGAGGAGTGCGTCCCGGTGCACTGCCGGCAGCTCGGCGTACGCCTTGGTCATGCGGTCGCGGTCGGTATCCTCCAGCAGGTCCAGGAAACGGCCGACAGTGGCGCCGGCCGAGCGCGCCACACCGACGACGTGCAGCGTGAACTCGCCTCCTTGGAGGGCGGGGAGGCTGGTTGCGTGGATGCGAACCGTCAGTTCGGTGCTCGGCTGCACCGGGTGGCCGGGGTGGGTGGTGGCCATTTCCTCCAGCGCGGCGTCGTCGAGCTCGACTTCCAGGCGGCGCTGCATGCCCGCGGTGTGGGCGAGCCTGATGAGTCGGCCGTCGCGCTCGGGCAGCGGGGAGGTCGTCGGCGCGGTGGTGGCGCCGAGGAAGCCGGGCGGGTATCCGAGCGCGTCGACGGCGTCCAGAACGGGCACGGCCGCCTGCGGCCCGTACCGCTCCAGGAAGCGGCCGTGCCATTCGGCCCAGCCGGTCAGGGCAGCTCGGGGAGCCAGACGGGTAAGCGCCCGCGCCGCCGAGGCCGCCTCGGTGACCACTGCCTCGGGGATGGTCAACTTCCAGTCCACCCGCAGGTCGACCATGTTCCTGGGCATCCGACGTATCTCGTCCACATCGACGGGCGGGAGATGTGACAGATGGCCGTGGAGTGCGGCGAGCGGGTCGGTGACCGTCATCGCGGGGCGCAGGCTGGTGACCAGGATCCGCTGCTCGACCATGCCCGAAATGAGCTTGTCGATCACGGTGGCTGGTGCGCTCGGGAAGGCGTCGGCCAGTTGCGCGGCGAGGTCGCCCCACCCGATCGGTGCTCGCGCGCCCTGGAGCGCTGCGCGGACGGGAGCGGTCAGTCGCACGTGCACGTGCTGCGGTCCCACCTCGGCGGTTCCGCTCGGGAGGTGCTCGATCACCACGTGCCCGTCGCGTTCCACCGCGAGGGTGGAGGCAGTCAGTAGCAGGTGGGTCCGCAGCGCCAGGTGCTGCTCGAACCGATCGATCAGCACCGTGCTGAGCGCCGCGTCGGCCCTGGTGGTGGCATGGTGCTCGGTGCCCACGCGCAGCGTGGCCGTAGCACCGATGCGCGCGGGGGCGACACCGGCGAACAGGCCGAACGGAGTGGCGCGGGTGCGGGCTCGCAGCAGGTAGCGCAGAACCGCGAGCACGGTACGCCGAACGTCAGCGCTCTGGATCGGCCGACCGGTGCGGATCTGTTCCACCCGGCTCGCGAGATCGGGACTGGCGACCGTGACGGCACCTGCGAAGTCCTGCTTCTGCCAAGTCTGTTGCAGCCATGCTTGCCACGATTCCGGGTCCGCTCGCTCGCTGACGAGGTCCGGCCAGGACGTCTGGTGGTCGAGGTTCCAGGCAGCAGCCCGAACCAGTGCCGCGTCGATGTGGCGATACATGAGCCCCCTTCTCTGCCGAGCGGTGCCCGGCCGCGCCCATGGGCTGGGCGCGGCCGGGCACCGCGATGAACGTGCTCCGACCGGCTACGGGCAGCTCACGCACGCGGTGGCGCACGTGGAGTTGCAGCCGTCGTTCGTCAGGCGGATGAGCTGGTCCGCGGCGGGACCACCCTCGACGATGGTGATGTCCAGGTCGAAGTCGGCCAGGTCGTACTGCTCGTCGGCCGGCCGCGCGGATGCGATGGGGCCCTCCAACTGCACGGTCATGCATGCCTCCTTGGGGCAGATCGGTTGATGGTGCACAGCCCGGACCCCAGGTCGGGTCCCGGGAGTCTCAGTGCCAGGTCGCCGTGACGATGCCGTGGCGTCGCCGGACGGCGTCCCGGGGGAGGGGAACGGGCACGGGGCCCGGCAGGTAGCGGAACGTCGCGGCCCCCCGACGACGGTGGTCACGGGCCCAGCGGCGAAGCAGCATGACGTACTCGTCGGCGAGCGCCTGGGCACCGGGCCCGTGGGCGACCACGCCGCTCTCGAAGCCGCCGGTGTCCGCGTTCTCGCGGCGGGTGCGGTAGGCGAAGCTGTCCTCGCTCACCAGGGCGGGTACGCCGAACAACGCGGACGCTTCCACGAGGCCGCGCTCCACCACATCGTTGGCGGCGTGCAGGCGGGCCGGGCTCGACAGGTTGAACGTCAGGTACAGCTCCAACTCGTCGGGCAGGTCGTACGCGGCCCCGGACCAGCACTCCAGCCTGGGCCCGTCGAGCGCGCGGTTCAGCACCTGGGCGTCGAGCGGTACTCGCACGTCGTCGGTTTGTACGGTCACACCCTCGCAGAGCAGTACCCGGCGTTCTTCCGCCGCCCCTTCTCCCTGCATGGGCACGAACCGGGCCAGGCTGTAGGAACGGCTGACCAGACCCTCGCCGTCGCTCTCGGGGTCGCGGTCGAAGGCGATCGAGCGGGTCGTGCCACACACGGTCAACGGCACGACGAGGCGGCCGGACGGCGCCAGACCGCTGATCCACGACGGGGGGATGCCCCACGCGGCGGCCGTGACGATGATCAGGTCGTACGGAGAGCCGTCGGGCATGCCGCTCTCACCGTCGGCCAGAACCGTCCGCACCTGGGGGTATCCCGCATCGTCCAGGCACCGTCGGGCCCGGTCGATGACATCGCGGTCGATGTCGACGGTGGTGACCTCGCCCGCCTTGCCGACGAGTTCCTGGAGATAGGCGGCGTTGACGCCGCCGGAACCGATCTCCAGCACCTTCATGCCGGGCTCGACCCCGGCCTGCTCCAGCATCACGGCCTGCAGGTGGGCGGCAGACATGACGCTGAGCTCCAGGCCGTTCTCGTCCTTCTTCACCGGCACCGTGCGGTGCGGATCGTAGACGAGATCCAGGGGCGCCTCCGGTGCGAACCGGTGGCGGGGCACCGCCGCGAAGGCGGCGGCGACCGGCTCGGACCTGATCCCGTCCTGCTCGCGCAGCGCACGAACCATGTCCGAGCGCAGCACGTCGGGATCGCGGACCGGCGAGTCGTCGATGGAAGTCATCCGATTACCTGTTTCTGTCGGGAATTTGGCGCTTTCGGCGGCCCGGTTCGGTCCGGCGCCCAGCAGGACGCTAGCCAGAGCTCCATGCCGTGCGGGTAGGTACGCGCCGCAGTGGGGACGGGCTTCGGGGTTCGACTCAAACGAGCTTCTGGGAGTGGAGTTGGGCGCGCATCCGAACGCGGCGGACGTAGTGGTTGGCTCGCTCGTACCCCGCCCGGCAGTAAGGCAGGGTCACCTGTTCGCCCCCGGCGGTCGTGATCAGCGGCCCGGGGGCGACCAGGGTCTGACGGTCGCAGCACACACAGCGCCCGAAGCGCCACTGGCGGCGGGGCGGCAGAGAAACCAGCTGCGGGTCCGTCGGGTTCGCCCGCGTCGAATGTGGTCGGTGGGCATGATGTCCTCGGTCCCTCCTTCCGCTCCCGCCTCGTCCGGCGCGTTGGACAGTTGGCGTTCACGCGGCCGGGCGCGCCCCGGGCCCGGAGCGACTTCGGGGCGGACGGTGGGGCAGCAGACACCTGACCTGCTTACCGACCGGCGTCAAGGTGACCTCCCAGCCCGGTGCGAGTGCCGAAGCGAGCAACAACCCCCGACCGCCCTCGGCCTGCCGATCGCCGGCCCTGGTACCACGCCGTCGCGGCAGTTCACCCGGCTCCGGGTCATGGACCCTCACCCTCACCCCGTCCGTACCCGTGGCAACCTCGACGACCAGCGGCACCCCGTCCCCGCACGCTCGGACCGCGTTCCCCACCAGCTCGCTCACCAGCAGCTCCGCGTCCTGGGCCAGGTCGAGGCCGATGCCGGCCTTGCCCAACCTGAACACCGCCAGCCGCCGCATCCTCGCCAGGCTCCCCCGGCCGGCGACCAGGTGGACGGTCACACCTGCCGCGCCGTCCTGGACGTAGAACCCGGGTTCGCTCTGCAACAGTTCGTCGACTGCCGTGTCCACGGCTCCTCCCTATCTGCGGGCTAGCGTCCGCGCAGCATCGGAACAAGTGACGCTCGGCTGATGTCGATTGACGATCAGTTAGCGCCCGCCCTCAGAGCATGGGCCCTTCTTGAGTTGGGCGCAAGGTTTCTACTTAAGTGGGTCGATCGTTTGAATGAGAGGGCTCGCCTTGCTCGCATGGGCAGTGCAACACTCTGCGCATGTCCAACTCTCCGCTGGTTCCCACCGTCCGGCGCCGTCAGCTCGGCAAAGCCTTGAGGGGCCTGCGCAACACGGCAGGGCTGACGCTCGACGGTGCGGCCGAGGCCATGGGCTGGAAGGGGCCGAAGCTCTCGAAGATCGAGAACGCCACCCAGTCGATCCGCCCCGCCGAACTCGCCGGCCTGCTGACGGTCTACGGCGTCAGTGACCCCGAGGTGTCCATCGCTCTGGACAGCCTCGCCAAGGACGCCGGCAAACGAGGCTGGTGGCAGACCTACGGCGGTGTGCTGTCCCCGGCCTATGCGGACTACATCTCGCTGGAGACCGATGCGGAGAGCATCCGCATCTACTCACCAGGACTGGTTCCCGGGCTTCTGCAGAGCGCGGCCTACGCGCGCGAGACCATCGCGGCGATCGCGATGACCCGCACCCCCGAGGAGGTCACCGCCCTGGCCGAGGTCCGGCAGGCCCGGCAGGCTGTCCTCAGCCGCACCGGACGCCCGCCGCTGGACCTGTGGGCGATCATCCCCGAAGCGGTCCTTCACCAGCGCTTCGCGGTGCGGCCGGCCATCATGCGCGAACAACTGCAGCGACTGCTCGACGCGGCCGAGCTGCCCAACGTGACGATCCAGGTCATGCCCCTGGAGGCCACCCTGCATCCCGGCACCATCGGCGGCTTCAACCTGATCGGGTTCCCCGGGCCGCTGCCCGATGTCGTGCAGTTGGAGAACCTGCTCGGATCGTCCTACGTTGAGGACGCCGACGGCGTGAAGCTCCACGCCGCGGCCTTCGAGCGAATCCAGGCGACCGCCCTGCCGCCGGAGGATTCGCTGGCACTGATCGCACGCATGGAAGAAGGAACCCGCAAGTGAACGCACCGAAGGCTGACCTCTACGCCTACGACCTCACCGCCGCCGAGTGGCGTAAGTCCTCCGCCAGCGGAGGAGAGGGAGAGTGCCTTGAGGTCACCGACCTGCCCGATGGGGGCCGGGCCATCCGCGACTCCAAGAACCCCGACCGCGCGCCTCTGTGCTTCACGGCTCGCGAGTGGGAAGCCGCCAAGGCAGGCATCCTCGCCGGCGAACTCTGAAGCTTCGCCGTCTTCGAGCGTACTGGTCGGAGGGGCCGGCGTGGCGATCGGTCGGGCTGCTCGTGCTGGTCACGGGTGGAAGTCTGCGGCCGGTGGCGATGACCGGGTCGTCGGGGTCGTCGGGCTTGTCCACGCCGAGGAGGCCGAGGTCGGCCAGGGCGCCGAGTCCGACCAGCACGTTCGAAGACGGCTAAGCTTCCTTGTTCGCACCGGCGCCCCCCATCGGGCAAGGTGGGGGCCAGCAGGCCGCCCCGGACGGGCGGGCGGCCGGGGAGGCGGAGGAGCACCGTGTCCGATCGGGAGCCGGAGGGCGCACCGGCGCAGCAGGCGCCGCCCACCGAAGGGCTGCTCGGGCCCGACGTGCCGCCGATCGAACGGGCCGTCAGCATCCCGCACGCGCCGCCGCCCGCCCAGACCGAGGGCCTGCTGGGCCACAGCCTCCCCGACCCGGGCGAGCCCGTCCGGGCCCGCAACCCGCTCGCCCAGGACACCCTCACCCCCGAGGAGTGGAACGCGGCCGGCTACACCCCGGCCCACGGCATCGACCTGGCGGAGCTGCACAAGGGCGCCCCCGGCGACGCCCCCTGGCCGGACCGGATGCGCACCCTGCTGCGCACGCCGATGGCCGAGCGACCGGCCTTCGAGCGCACCCCGCGCGAACTGCACCCCGCCGCGAGCGGCCAGGCCCAGCGCAACGTGCCCCGGGTGCTCGACCTGTCGCTGCGGATCGGCGAACTGCTGCTGGCCAGCGGCGAGGCCGCCGAGGACGTGGAGGCCGCGATGCTCGGCATCGCGCACGCCTACCGGCTCGACCACTGCGAACCGCAGGTCACCTTCACGCTGATCTCGATCTCGCACCAGCCCTCGCTGATCGACCCGCCGGTCACCGCGGACCGGGTGGTGCGCCGCCGGACGTCCGACTACACCCGGCTCGCCGCGGTCTACGAGCTGGTCGCGGACATCACGGCCGAGAAGGTCACCGTCAACGACGCCTACCGGCGGCTCGCCGAGATCCGCCGCAACCGGCACCCGTACCCGGTGTGGCTGCTGACGGTGGCCACCGGCCTGCTGGCCGGCGCGGCCTCCTTCCTGGTCGGCGGGCAGCTCGACGGCAAGGCCTGGCTGGTGTTCGTCTCGGCCTTCGTCACCGCCGCGGTCGGCGACCGGCTGGCCTCCTTCGTGGCCCGCCGCGGACTGCCCGAGTTCTACCAGTTCGTGATCGCCGCGATGCCCGCCGCGCTCTGCGGCATCCTGCTCTCCTTCAACGACCTGCACCTGCGCGGCTCGGTGGTGATCACCGGTGGGCTGTTCGCGCTGCTGCCCGGCCGGGCCATGGTGGCCGCCGTCCAGGACGGCCTGACCGGCTTCTACATCACCGCGGCCGCCCGGCTGCTGGAGGTGGTGTACCTGATCGCGGGCATCGTGATCGGCGTGATGCTGGTGCTCTACATCGGCGTCAACTACAACGCGAAGCTCCGGCCGGACGAGAGCATCGCCGGCCTCGCCCCCAACCCGCCGGTGCAGCTGGTCGCCGCGGTCGTGCTGGCACTGGCCTTCGCGATGCTGCTGCAGACCGACCGGCGGGCGCTGTCGATGGTGGTGCTGAACGCGGGCATCGGCTGGGCCGTCTACGGGGTGCTGACCCGCGCGGGCATCTCGGCGATCGTCTCCACCGGCATCGCGGCCGGCCTGGTCGGCCTGTTCGGGCAGCTGCTGGCCCGCTACCGGGCGGCCTCCGCGCTGCCGTACGTGACGGCCGCGCTCGGCCCGCTGATGCCCGGTTCGGCGCTCTACCTCGGCATGCTGGCCTTCGCCCAGGGCCACGCCTCGGTCGGACTGGTCTCCGCCTCCCGGGCCGTCGCGCTGGCGCTGGCGCTGGCCATCGGCGTGAACCTCGGGGGCGAGGTGGCCCGGCTGTTCCTGAAGAACCCCGGCGCCAGCGACCGGGACACCCCGCACCTGCTGATCCCGCGCCGGGCCGCGAAACGCACCCGCGGCTTCTGACCCGGCGTCACCCTGCGGCCGGCCCACCACCCGGGGCGGCCCGCGCACCCGCGAGAAAAGGCACCACCCGATGATCAGTGCACTGCTGGACGGCTACCGCCACCACATCGTGGACGCCCACAAGCAGCCGCTGTTCCTGTTGCTGACCGGGTTCATCTCCTCCTTCGTGTTCATCCGGTTCAGCACCCGGATGATCCGCGCCCAGGTCCGCTGGTGGCCCGGCAACGTCACCCCCGGCGGGCTGCACATCCACCACATGGTGTTCGGCCTGGGCTTCCTGCTGCTCGGCGGCATCGGCGTGTTCGCCACCAACGGCGGGCACCCCTGGATCGACTGGTTCGGCCTGGCCTTCGGCATCGGCTGCGGCCTGGTGCTGGACGAGTTCGCGCTGATCCTGCACCTGGACGACGTGTACTGGAGCGAGCAGGGCCGCAAGTCCGTGGACGCGGTGATCCTCGGCATCCTGCTGACCGCGCTGCTGCTCACCGGCTACGTCCCGCTCGGCGTGGTGCCCGGGCAGGACACCCGCTGGGGGCTGGTCGCGGTGATCGGCGTCAACGCGCTGGTCTGCCTGGTCGCGCTGCTCAAGGGCAAGGTCTGGACGGGCCTGCTCGGCATCATGGTGCCCGGCCTGTCCTGGATCGGCGCGATCCGGCTGGCCCGCCCCACCAGCCCGTGGGCGCGCTGGCGCTACTCCGCCCGCCCCCGGCGGATGGCACGGGCGATCCGGCGCGAACGCCTCCTGCACGCGCGCGTCGACCGGGCCCGCACCTGGCTGTTCGACCTGATCGCCGGGGCGCCCGACAAGGTCCCGGCCCACCACCCCAAGGCGCACGCCGTGGTCGAGCGGATGGCCGCCCGGGCGCTGGCCCACCGCCACCCCGGGGCCCCGACCGGCGGCCGGCACCCCGCCGCCCAGGCCACCGACCCGGCCCGCCGGGCCCGGGCCCAGCGCCGCCGCCGCACCGTCCGGGCCGGGCGGCCGCGCACCACCGCCACCGGCAAGCCGCCGCAGCGGGCCCGCTGACGGTCCGTCGCGGGGGCGGTCCGGGCGCGGGGGCGTTCCGTCCGCGGGTTCCGACAATCCGACATCTCACCCGCACGGCGGCATGGCGCTGGCATCGATCGATCGACCGGTCTGCGAACCTGACGGTGCGTAAACGGATTGTCACGTCATGGGACATCCGGTCGATCATCGGAACCCGCCGCCAGGCCAGGGCCCGTCCGCCGCCGGAACCCGTCGAGAGAGGACCCGTCATGCCCCGCAGGCTCCTCCCCGCCCTCCTGCTCTGCTCCGCCGCGCTGCTCGCCCTGCTGCCGGCCGCGAACGCCCCCGCCGCCCCCGCTGGCCGCGCCCTGACCCGGCCCGCCGACGACCCGGCGCCGGGCGGTGGCCAGGACGCCTTCCCGTCCACGGACGAGATCGCCCGGGCACACGCCGACACCGACGCCAAGGCGGCCGCCGCCGCCTCCGCCGAAGCCGCGCTGACCGCCGCGCAGGGCGAACTCGACCGGGCCGGGCAGGCGGCCGAGCAGGCCGTCGAGGCGTACAACGGGGCCCAGGTCCGGCTGACCCGGGCCCGGGACGCGGCCCGGGCCGCCGCCGCGGCCGCCACCCGTGCGGAGGCCGACCGGGCGGCCTCCGCCGAACGCGCCGCCGGACTGGCCGCCGAGATCTACCGGCAGGGCGCCTCGCCGCAACTCTCCGCCCTGGACGCCCTGTTGGGCGCCCGCGGCACCGGCTCGCGGTCCGACCAGGCCGCCGCCGTCGGCATCGCCGGGGCCCAGACCCGGCAGATCCTCGACCGGGCCACCGGCACCGCCCGCGCCGCGCAGGCCGCCGCCGGGGCCGCCCGCGCCGCCGAGGCCGCCGCGCAGGACGCCGCCGAACGGGTCCGGGCCGCCGAGGAGCAGGCCCGGCAGCGGCTCGCCGAGCAGCAGCGCCAGGTCACCGAGAGCGGCCGCCGCCGGGAGACCCTGCTCGCCGAACTCGCCGCCGCCCGCGACACCACCGTCGACCTCGAACGCCGCCGCCAGGAGGCCCTGGACGCGATCGCCGCCCGGGAGGCCGAGGAGGCCGCCCGCCGCGCCCAGGCGGAGGCCGAGGCCGCGGCCGCGGCCGCCGCCGAGGCCGCCCGCCACCACGCGCCCCCGCAGCGCGAGAGCAGCTGGTCGGCCGGCGGCTCCACCGCCGCGCTCGCCTTCGCCCGCTCCGTCCTCGGCCTGCCCTACATCTGGGGCGGCGAGGGCCCGCAGGGCTACGACTGCTCCGGCCTGACCATGATGGCCTGGCGCCGCGGCGGCAAGGAGCTCACCCACTTCGCCGCCGACCAGTACGCCGAGTCCACCCCCGTCACGTACGCCCAACTCCGCCCCGGCGACCTGGTGTTCTGGACGAAGACCGGCCGCGCCGCCGACATCTACCACGTCGCCATCTACCTCGGCGACGACCAGATGATCGAAGCCCCCCGCCCCGGCACCGCCATCAAGCAGGCCAGCCTCTGGATCATGGGCCGCCCGGACTTCTACGCCCGCCCCTGAGCCCGGGCCGCCGGCCCCGGCCGCACTGTCCCGCAGGGGCCGGCGGCCCGGGGAAAAGCCGTACGGGTACGAGGGATTCGGCCCACACTGGAGCGTCCACAGCCGTAGCGCAGACGGAGCACCGATGACCCTCGACATACAGCCGCTCGATCCCGAACTGGCCCCGGAACGGCAGTTGGTCGAGTACCACGCGATGCGGGCGGCGGCCGTGGCCGTCGACTTCCCCGAGGACCCGCCGCTGACCTACCGGGCCGCGATCGGGCGGCTGCGCACGCCACCGGTCGAGGAGGGGCCCTGCCGGTTCTGGGTCGGCACGCTGGACGGGCGGCTGGCCGGCTCGGTCCGGCTGGCGCTGCCCGAGGGGACCAACGACGCGATCGCCCACGTGGAGGTGCACGTCCACCCCGAGCAGCGGCGGCGCGGCCTCGGCACCGCGCTGCTCCGGGCGGTGCTGCCGGCGGTGCTGGCGTCCGGGCGGCCCACCGTCCTCGGGCATCCGATGAAACCGGACTCCGCCGGGGCGGTGTGGACGGCCGGCCTCGGCTTCGAGGTGACGCACAGCATGGTGATGCAGGTCCTGGACCTCGCGGCGACCCCCGCCCGGCGGTGGGAGCTGCCCGGGCCGGCCGGCTACCGCCTCGCGCACTGGACCGGGGCCGCGCCCGACGAACTCCTCGACTCCTACGCGGTGGCCCGGGAGGCCGTCCAGGACGCTCCGCTCGGCCGCTCCAGCTACCGGCCGATCAGCTGGACCCCGGCCCGGGTCCGGGAGAACGAACGGGAGTTGGCGGACGCCGGGGCGGAGCAGCGGGTGGCGGTCGCGGTCGAGGACGGCACCGACCGGATCGCCGGCGTCCACGTGGTCCACTTCTATCCGCACCGCCCCGAGATCGGCTACGTGCACGACACCTCCGTGCTGGCCGAGCACCGCGGCCACGGACTCGGCGCGGCGATGAAGGCCGGGCTGACCCGCCGGCTCCGCGCGGAGCGGCCGGACGCGGAACGGATCTGCACCACCACGACCACCACCAACCGCTGGATGATCGACATCAACCACGGGCTCGGCTACCGCACGGCCAGGACGATGAACTGGGTCGAGACCCCGGCGGAGCGGCTGGCCGAGCGGCTGGCCGAGCTGACCTGAGCCCCCGGCCCCGGCGGCTGCGCGCTCCGGTCGGGCCGGGTCGGAGCGCCTAGAAAATCGGGTGTCCGGGCCGGACGGCCGTCGTACGGTGGCCGGATGGGCAACGACGCACAGCACAGCCCCGACCAGGGCATCGAGATCCGGCCGATCGTCCGTGAGGAACTGGCCGTCTGGGACCGGGCGATCGCCCGCGGCTTCCTCCGTCCGCACGTCGCCCCGGCGACCGAGTGGCGCGAGCTGCTCTTCGAACCGGGCCGGATGCTGGCGGCCTTCGACTCCACCGACCCGACGCCGGAGGGGCCGCGCTGCGTCGCCACCTTCCGCAGCTACGACACCGGGATGACGGTGCCCGGCGGGGCCCAGCTGCCCGTCGACGCCGTCACCGCCGTCACGGTGAACTCCACCCACCGGCGGCGCGGCCTGCTCAGCGGCATGATGCGGCAGGACCTCGCCGCCGCCCGCGAGCGCGGCTCGGCCGCCGCGATCCTGATCGCCGCCGAGTACAACATCTACGGCCGCTTCGGCTTCGGCTCCGCCGCCCCGCTGGCCGGCTGGCGGGTCGACGTGCTGCGCTCCGGCGGTCTGCGCGAGGACCTGCCGGTGCACGAGGGCCACCGGATCGACTTCGTCGACCTGGACGGGTTCCGCAAGCTCGGCCCGGAGCTGCACGAGCGCTGGCGCCCCACCCAGCCCGGCGCGATCGGCCGCCCCGAGCACTGGTGGCGGCTGCGCTCCGGCGAGTTGGAGCTGCCGGGCTTCGAGTGGAAGGAGGCCTTCACGGCCGTCCACCGCACCGCCGACGGCACCGTCACCGGCCTGATCAGCTACTCCGTCGAGGACAAGTGGGACGGCGCCTACCCGGACTGCCCGCTGACGGTCCGTGACTTCCTCGCGCTGGACGCCCCCACCGCCAACGCGCTGTGGAAGTTCGCCTTCTCGGTGGACTGGGTCCGGCACGTGGTCGCCTCCGGCCTCGGCCCCGGTGACCGGCTGCCGCTGCTGCTCAAGGACCCGCGCGGTGCCCGCCCGCACGAGGAGGCCGCCGACTTCACCTGGCTGCGGCTGCTCGACCTGCCCGCCGCGTTCGCCGCCCGCCGCTACGAGGCCCCCGGCCGGATCGTCCTGGACGTCACCGACCGCTACGGCTGGACGGCCGGCCGCTGGGCGCTGGAGGCCGCCGCCGACGGCACCGGCCGGATCACCCCCACCGAGGAGCCCGCCGAACTCGCCCTGGACGTCTCGCACTTGAGCGCGCTCTACCTCGGCGGTGAGACCGCGACCCGGCTGGCCGACGCCGGTCTGATCACCGAACTCGCCCCCGGCGCCGCCCGGTCGGCCACCACGCTGCTGCGCACCGCGCGGGCCCCCTGGAACCCCGACAGCTTCTGACCGCCCCCGCTCCACCAACTGCCCTGCCACCGAGGCGCGGCAGACCGGTCCACCCGGTCTGCCGCGCCTCTTGCGTTGTCAATTCCCGCATTCCGTGAATCACCCGCCCGAGCGCCGAACAATCGTGCGATGGCGCGGGGTTGGCGAAAGTCTGGCGTTCCGCTCCGAGCTGCGGAAACGACTGTCGGATTACCGCTCCGACGGGTGAACGCGAATTCGGCCGCGCCGCTTTTGTTCGAATCTGACGGATCGACAGATCCCGTGCGGCTGCCTAGCGTTCGGGCAAGGAAATGCCCCGGCGGGTGCAGCAACACCCCCGGGGCGTGGCCGAATCCAATCCACGTTCAGAGAAACGGAAAACTTCGGCATGACGAACTCTACCGCTTTTTCCGTCGCCTGTGGCGCCATCGCCCTTCTCGTCCTCGCCACCGCCCTGGCGCTGCTGGTCGCCGGGGCCGAGCCGACCGGACGGCACCGCGCCGGAAGCGACGTCCCACCACCCCGGCACCGGGCGGACCGCCGCGAACCCTGGTCCGCCCCCGCTCCGCCCCGGGCCCCGAACGTCCGGGCCCCGCACGTCCTCCCGATCTGCTCCGCGTACCGCCGCCCGGTCCCGGTGCACGTGCTGCGCCGCACGATCATGCCGAAGGTCCCGCTGGTGCGCGCCCGCGCCGCCCGGGTGACCGTCCGGTACGGCCCGGCCCCGATCGCCACCCCCAGGGTCGTCCCGCTCTGGACGGCCTTCGCCGAACAGGCGCTGCGCGCCGAGCACGCCGAACGGGACCGCCAGGAGGCGGCGGAGGCGGCGGGGGCGGCGGCGGTCCGGGCCGAGCTCCCGCCGCGCCCGGGCCACTCCTCCGGACGTCCGGCCGGTCGGGCCGATGCGGCCTGAACTCCTGCCCGACGGAGGCTACTTGACGACCGCCTTGCCGATGCTGGGGAGCACGAAGTCCTGGATCAGGCCCTTGGCGTCGCGGACCAGCGGGCGGAACACCCGGTAGCGCGAGAGGTTGATCAACCGGGCCACCAGCGGGGTGGAGCGGCGGACGAACTCGCGGGTGCGCTCGGTGTCCGGCGTCCGGTCGAAGACCCAGTAGAGGACCACGATCATCAGGTACAGCCAGAGCACGTCCGGCAGCAACTCGACCAGCTCGCCGTCCAGTTTGGGCGCCAGGTCGGAGCCCTGCAGCACGTCCCGGAACAGCTCGACGGCGGTGGCCCGGGCCGGGTGCGACTCATTGGAGAACGGGCTGAGCGCGCTGTTCGGGTCGGCGGCGGTGCGGAAGAACTGCGCGGAGAACTCGTGGTACGGCGCGGCGGTGTCGATCCACGACTCGACGGTGATCCCCAGCCGCTCGGCGAAGTTCCGGGTGTGCGCCATCCGGGCCCGGGCGTCGGCGGCGTGGTCGTACGTCATCCGGTCGTAGAAGCCCTGGATCAGGAACTCCTTCGCCGAGAAGTAGTAGTACGCGTTGCCGACCGAGACCCCCGCCTCGGCGGCGATCGCCCGCATCGTGGTCTTCTCGTAGCCGCGCTCCTGGAACAGCCGCATCGCGGTCTCCAGGATCAGCGCCCGGGTCGCCTCGCTCTTGTCGGTCTTCGGCCGGGCCCGCCCGCCGGCCAGCTCCCCGGGCGCGCCCGCGGACGCGTCGGGCGCCGGGCCGTCCCCGCCGCCCGCGCCCTCCGCGCCGCTCGCCCCGAGCGGGCCCTGGTCCGGCCGTCCCCGGTCGTTCTCTGGCACCTTCGCCCCGTCTGCCCGTTCGCTGTGACGCGCGCTGTCTCGCGGTCGCTTGCAGATACCGAGCCTAGCCCGGACCGGGACAACTCCGGATCGGGAGGGCGAATCGGCATACCAACCGGTCGGCCGGTGCCCCCCGGCACCGGCCCCACCGTCCTCGCGCACCGCCCGCCGGTCCGGCACTCCCCTCGTACCGGACCGCCCCCTGCCGCGGTCCCCCCACGGCCCACGGTCGGCGCCAGGGCCCCGAGCGTCTTTCGAACGCGTTCAAAACCCTGTGGGACCAGACTCTAGGGCATCCGTTTGAACACGTTCAACCCCGCGGCTGTGGAAGGCTGGCCGGATGTCCCCGACCCCCGCCGTCCCCGGCCCGCCGCGCGTGCGCGAGGGCACCGCCGCGGACGCCCCCGCCGTTGCCGCCCTGTACACCGCGAGCCGCCGCGACGCGTACGCCGGACTCCTCCCGCCGGAACTCCTCGACGCCGACGCCGCCCAGCAGGACCTGCTCTGGGAACTCCGCCTCACCGCCGACTACGGCCCGCCCGCCGACACCCCCGTCCTGCTGCTCGCCGAAACCCCCGGCCACCCGCCGCTCGGCTTCGCCCACCTCGTCCCCCTGGACGGCACCGTCCACCTCGAACACCTCCACGTCCACCCCGCCCACACCGGCCGGGGCCTCGGCAGCCTCCTCCTGCGCACCGCGCTCGACCGCCACCCCACCACCCCGCTCCGCCTCGACGTCCTGGCCGCCAACCACCGCGCGATCACCTTCTACGAACGCCACGGAGCCCGCCTGCTCGGCACCGGCACCGCCCACTTCCCGGACGGCACGACCCTCCCGGAACTCACCTACGGCTGGCGCTGAAAAGGGCCCCGCCAGGGGCCCGGGGAACGGCGGTGCCGAGGGGCTGCCGTCCGACGGGCCGCTGGGCGCCACCCCGTTTCGGGCCGGAGGTCTTCGGCGAAAGCCCCGTCGCGCCCCACTGTGCCCTGGCCCCACGCCTCTCGGCCCCGCCGTTCCCCGGGCCCCTGATTTCCCTGACGCTCCGACTGTCCGCTGTCAGAGGGTGGCGGCGCGCAGCACGATCAGGGCGACGGAGGCCAAGGCGAGGACCGCAGCCGGAGCCGCGCCCTTGCGGTCGCCGACGCGCACATGGAAGGCGACCGCCCCGGCGAAATAGAGGGTCAGGCCGATCGCGGCGGCTATTCCGACGGGCCCCCACCGGAGTCCGGTGAGCACACCGGCCGCGCCCGCGATCTGAGCGCCGATCAGGAAAGCCATCATGCTCTGCGGCACTCCGAGGGTGGACATCTGCTCGGTGATGTGCCGCGTCCGCAGGGACTTGGCTCCGGCCGATACCAGCAGGAGCGCCGACATTAACACGGTGACGACGACAAGGGAGACGAACATGGCGGAAACCTCGATCGTGCGAGATGCGAGTAAGGGAACGTGCGCACCTCGACGACGATAGGCGGCCGTCAGGTACCTCCAGGTAACCTTCGGGAGCATGAGCCTGCGACCCGGAATCGGCTTCCTCGCCGACTGTCCCGCCCTCCTGGCCATGGAGATCATCGCCAGCAAGTGGTCCCTGGTCACGCTCTTCGCGCTGACCGACGGCCCGTTGCGCCACGGCGAGTTGGTCGAACTGAGCGGTGGCATTTCGCGCAAGGTACTGACCCAGACCCTGCGCCGGCTCCAGGCCAACGGACTGGTCGAGCGGCACGCGTACGCCGAGGCGCCGCCGCGCGTGGAGTACAGCCTGACCGCTCTCGGGCGGACCCTGGAGGAGCCCATCAGGATGCTCACCGCCTGGGCCCGGGAGAACGGCGAGGCGGTGGTCACCTTCCGGGAGGCGGCCGAGGCGGCCAGGACCGTCGAGGCGGCCAGGACCGTCGAGGCGGCCAGGACCGTCGAGGCGGATCGGGCGACCCCGGCCGCCGACGGGCGGCGGCAACGGCAGGCCCTTCCGCAACAGTGATCAAGAACTACGGCTGGAGTTCCGGGAGTTGACCGTCCGCCGGAAGGCCGTCGCGGCGAGGACCGCCGCGCCCGCCGGGAGGAGGTAGCCGGTGCCCGGGGCGGTGTGCTGGGCCAGGGTGCCGCCGAGGGTCGCGCCGGTGGAGATGCCGATCAGGATCGCGGAGACGGCCAGGGCCATGCCCTCGGTCAACCTGCGGGCGGGGAGCAGGCCCTGCACGAACGTCATCCCGCTGGCCATGGTGGGGGCCGTGCCGGATCCGGCGGCGAGGAGGGCCAGGGAGAGCGGGAGGAGGCCCGCCCGGGTCAGGCCGGCGGCGAGGGGGAGCAGCATCAGGAGGGCCATCGCGCTCGCGCCGAGGGCCAGTCGGGTCGCGGGCGACCGGCGCGGCCGGATCGCCCCGAACACCAGCCCGGAGACGCACGATCCGGCCGCGACCAGGCCCAACAGCGGGCCGCCGGCCGCCTGGTGGCCGAGCGCGTCGGTGTACGCCAGGGTGGTGACCTCCAGTGCGCCGAACAGGATGCCGGTGGTGAAGAAGCCGGTGAGTACCGGGCGGAAGCCCGGAGTGCGGATCAACCCGCCCGCGCGGGAAGGGTGTTGGCCGGAGGCGGGGGGTTCGGTGGCGCGCTGGGCGGCGAACAGCAGGGTGCCGGCGGTGCCCAGCGCCCAGGCGGTGAGGAGTCCGGCCTCGGGGGCGACGGTGGTGGCGAGGGCCATGCCGAGGACCGGGCCGGCCATGAAGCAGAGCTCGTCCAGGGACTGTTCGAGCGCGTTGGCCCGGTGCAGCAGGGCGGGGTCGGCGCGGTGCAGGTGGGCCCAGCGGGCCCGGGCCATGCCGCCGAGGTCGGGGCTGCTGCCGGAGAGGGCCCAGCAGAGGAAGAGCGTCCAGGCGGGCGCACCGGAGCGGGCGCCGAGCAGCAGGCCGGCGGTCGGCAGCGCGGTGGCGAGGGCGGCGGGCACCGCGACCCGGGCCTGCCCGTGGCGGTCGACCAGTCGTCCGAGCAGGGGGAGCAGGGCGGCCCCGGCCAGGACGCCGGTCGCGGAGAGGGCCCCGGCCAGCGCGTAGGAGCCGCGCCGGTCGGCGATCAGGACCACGACGGAGACGCCGTTCATGGCGAGGGCGAGCCGGCCGAGCAGCCCGGACAGGGTGAAGGCGAGGGCGCCGGGCGCGGCGAACACCGGACGGTAGCGGGCGAGCGGCAGGACGGACGACAGGGCGGGCGGCAGGGGCAAGGAAGGGCTCCGGGGGAGTGGCGGGGGGAGCCTCCAGCCTCGGGGCGGGGGAGCGGCGCGGTCCAACACCTGCTCCGCCGGATCCACCGGATTCCGTTGTTAATCTCTGCGGGTGCCCCGAGACGTCCACCCCCGCCTGCTGCGCAGCTTCGCCGCCGTCGCCGAGACCCTGCACTTCGGCCGCGCCGCCGAGCGGCTGCACCTCGCCCAGCAGGCCGTCAGCCGCGATGTCCAGGCGCTGGAAAGGGAGTTGGGGTGTGCGCTGTTCCACCGCTCCACCCGCAGTGTGGAGTTGACCGACACCGGGGCGGCACTGCTGCCGAAGGTGCGCCAACTGCTGGAACTGCAACGGGAGATCACCGCGCTCGGCGGGAACCGCGCCCTGCTGGTTGACGTCAACAGCCCGGGCGGGGAGCGGGAGTTCACCGCGGAGCTGGTGCTCGCGGCGGCCCGCCGGCGCTGCCCGGAGGCCGAGCTGCTGGCCCGCTACTGCGGTGGACTCACGGCGGCCGCACGGGAGTTGGCTGCACACCGGGTGGACGCCTCGTTCGGCCGGTACGCCGGACTGCCGGCGGCGGCCCGGGCCCGGCTGGCGCACGTGCCGGTGCGGCTGGAGCCGATGGCGGTGTTCCTGCCGCTCGGGCACCCGCTGGCCGCACTGCCCGCCGTTCCGCTGGCCGCGCTGGCCGGGCATCCGGTGGACGTGTTCGCGGGGCAGCCCGACACGGCGGAGTGGACGGACCTCGGGCGGCGGCTGCTCGCCGAGCACGGCCTGGCGGCCGCGCCGGGGCGGACCCCGCCGGTGGGCCCGGCCGAGTTCGCCCGCTACCTGGTCCGGCACGGCAGCCCGGTGCTCACCACGGTCCGGGCCCTGGACGTGCTGGGCGGCGTGGTCCGTGCGCTGGTCGACCCGGTGCCGCTCAGCCTGGTCGGCCTGGTGCACCGGGCCGGCGACCGCCGTCCGGGGCTGGCCGCGCTGCGCGCCTGCGCCGCCGAACTGGCCGCCGCCGAGGGCTGGTTGAGCCGACCGCCGGGCTGCTGGCTGCCCGCCGAGGACGCGGCGCTGCTGTAGCCGTTCCCGGGCCCGGGAACGGCGGCGCCCCCGCCGAGGGGGACGGCGGGGGCGTGACCGGGATGGCCGGAGGGTCGCCGACCGGAGGGCCGGTGGCCGAACTCGCGGCGGTGACAGGCGGGTTCAGGAGGCCCGCACGGCGGAGATGTCCAGCGTCAGCTTGACCTTCTCGCCGATCAGCACGCCGCCGGTCTCCAGCGCGGCGTTGTAGGTCAGGCCCCAGTCGGTGCGGTTCACGGTGGTGCCGCCCTCGAAGCCGACCCGGTTGGCGCCGTACAGGTCGGTGGCGGAGCCGGTGAACTCCAGGTCGAGGACGACCGGGCGGGTGGTGCCCTTGATGGTGAGGTCGCCGTGCAGGCGGTAGGTGTCCTCGTCGACCTGCTCGGCGGAGGTCGACTTGAAGGTGATCTCCGGGTGGGCGGCGGCGTCGAAGAAGTCGCCGGTGCGCAGGTGCTCGTCGCGCTGGGCCTGGCCGGTGCTGATCGAGGCGACCTTGATGGTCAGCTCGGCGGTGGAGGCGGCCGGGTTCGAGCCGTCCAGGTGCAGCTTGCCGTCGTACTCGGCGAACTCGCCCCGCACGTTGGTGACCATCGCGTGGCGGACCGCGAAGCCGATCTTCGAGTGCGCGGCGTCGATGGTGTAGTCGCCGGTCAGGTGGGCCAGGTCCGGGCCCTGGGGGGTGGTCTCGGTGGCGGCGGGGGTGTTCTTGCTGCGGTTGAAGATGCCCATGGCTCGTTCTCCTCGTGAGGGTCGAAGCCGTTTTGTTGAGGCTTCAACTTGTTCGATGTCCCCACCGTACGCCGATCTGGTTCAACTTTCAACCATGCGGCGAGAAGTTGTCCGGAGTTCCCCCGAACGGCCCTGTCCACCGCTCCGTCCCCAGGCTGTGGAAAACCGGATGCGTCCGCCGCCGCCCCCGGTCCACACTGACCGCCGGAATCCCGCAGACCTCCAGGAGAGCCGTGCAGTCCGCCGTCAGCGTGTCGCCGTCCCAGGTCCCCGAACTGCTGCTCGGCCTCGCCACCGTCCGGCCGGTGTTCCTCTGGGGCGCGCCCGGCATCGGCAAGTCCTCGCTGATCAACCAGTTCGCCGACGCGCTCGGCCTGGAGTGCGTCTCGCTGCTCGGCACCCAGCTCGCCCCCGAGGACCTGATCGGCGTCCCGCAGATCACCCCCGAGGGCCGGTCCCGGTTCTGCCCGCCCGAGACCATCGCCCGCGAGCAGCCGTACTGCCTGTTCCTGGACGAGCTCAACGCCGCCACCCCGGACGTCCAGAAGGCGTTCTACTCGCTGATCCTGGACCGCCGGATCGGCAGCTACGAACTCCCGCCCGGCTCGATCGTGATCGGCGCCGGCAACCGCGCCACCGACGGCGCGCTCGCCCGCCCGATGCCGTCCGCCCTGCTCAACCGCCTGGTCCACGTCCACCTGCGGGCCAGCGCCGACGACTGGCTCGGCTGGGCCGCCGGGCACGGCATCCACCCGTGGATCACCGACCACCTCACCGACCGGCCCGACCACCTGTGGTCCCCGCCGCCCAAGACCGAGGAGCCCTTCTCCACCCCGCGCGCCTGGCACATGCTCTCCGACGCGCTGCACTCCTTCGGCACCGGCCTCGACGAGGACACCCTCAAGGTCCTCGCCCACGGCCTGCTCACCCCCGCGCACGCCGTCGCCTTCTGCGGCTACGTCAAGATCGTCCGCAACGCGTACGGCATCGAGGCGATCCTCAAGGGCGACGCCTCCTGGCCGCACCGGGTGGAGGACCGCGACCTGCTCTACTACCTCGCCGACTCCTTCCGCGGCCGCCTGGTCAAGGAACTGCCCGCCCGCAAGGAGCACGCCTCGCCGACGGTCCGCCAGCACGCCTACCGCTCCAAGTCGCTGCTGGTCCAGCTCGCCGAGATCTCCGTCGAGGTCGCCCAGACCGTCATCGCCGACGGGCCCGACGGCAACCCCGTCCTCCCGGCCTGGTTCCTGATCGAGGCCGCCCGCGACCTGCCCCGCCTGGTCGAGGCCCGCCGGTGAGCCGCCGCCCCGCCGCCGCCGAGCCCGAGAAGGCCGACCCGGTCAAGGCCGCGTTCGCCGCCGGCCTGGCCCGGGCCAGGGGCAACCCCGCGCTCCGCGCCGTCCCCGCCGCACTGTGCGCCCGGGACGAGGCGGACTGCGGCCTGCACCCCGCCACCGGCTGGGTGGCCGCCGACTCGCACGGCGTCCTGCACCACAACCGGCACCGCCGCGCCGAACCCGAGGAGTGGGCCTGGGCCCTCGCCCACGCCATGCTCCACCTCGGCTTCGGCCACCTCCCCGCCGACCGCGGCCCGCGCGTCCAGCCCGACGCCGCCGCCCTCACCGCCCGCTGCGCCGTCGTCAACCGCTTCCTCGCCACCTTCACCGTCGGCCGCGCCCCCGACGACCTCCCCGCCCGGTGGCCCGGCGGCGACGAGGACGAACTCGCCGCCCGCTGGCGCCGCGACGGCGTCCCCGCCGAGTACCGGGCCTGCGGCACCGGCGGCGACCGCCCTGACCAGCACCTGGCCCGCTGGTACGGCCACGACGACCCCGAGGACTGGACGCTCGCCTTCGCGCACGCCCTCACCCGCACCGTCTCCGCCGCCATGGACGTCGCCGCCGGCCGCCGCGAGACCCTCGACGGCCACCGCCTCCCGCAGCGCCCCTGGGAGCGCGCCCTCGGCTGGTTCGTCGCGAACTACCCCCTGCTCGGCGGCCTCGCCGCCGGCATGACCCTGGTCGCCGACGCCGAACTCGCCCGCGCCCACGGCATCTCGGTCGCCGCCGTCGACGCCGGGACGGGCGAGATCTACCTCAACCCGCTGCGCCGGTACACCGACGAGGAGTGGCGCTTCATCCTCGCCCACGAGATGTTGCACGCCGCCCTCCGGCACGGCGACCGGGCCGGCGGCCGCGACCCGTACCTCTTCAACGTCGCCGCCGACTACGTTATCAACGGCTGGCTGCTGGAGATGGGCGTCGGCCAGATGCCCGAAGGACTGCTCCACGACCCGGAGTTGAAGGGCCTGTCGGCCGAGGAGGTCTACGACCGGATCGTCCGCGACCGGCGCCGGGCCCGCCGCCTCGCCACCCTCCGCGGCAAGGGCGCCGGCGACATCCTCGGCGAACCGCTGCCCCGGGCCGGCGGCCCCGGCTGGGTCGACCTGGACGAGTTCTACCGGCGCGGCCTGCTCCAGGGCTTCGACCTGCACACCCGCGACCGCGGCCTGCTCCCCGCCGGACTCGTCGAGGAGATCCGCGCCCTGGCCCAGCCGCCGCTGCCCTGGGACGCGCAACTCGCCCGCTGGTTCGACGAGTTCGTCCCCCGCCCGGAGCCGCTGCGGTCCTATGCCCGCCCCTCCCGCCGGCAGTCCGCCAGCCCCGACATCCCGCGGGCCGGCCGCCACCACCCCGAGGAGGAGACCCCGCGCTGCACCTTCGGCGTCCTGCTCGACACCTCCGGCTCGATGGACCGCACCCTGCTCGGCAAGGCCCTCGGCGCGATCGCCTCCTACGCCGCCGCCCGCGACGTCCCCGCCGCCCGGGTGGTCTTCTGCGACGCCGTCCCGCAGGACGCGGGCTACCTGCCGGTGGCCGAACTCGCCGGCCGGGTCCGGGTCCGCGGCCGCGGCGGCACCGTCCTGCAACCCGGCGTCGACCTGCTCGCCCGCGCCCCCGACTTCCCCGCCGGCGCACCCCTGCTGATCATCACCGACACCGACTGCGACGCCCTCCGCGTCCCCCGCCGCGACCACGCCTACCTGGTCCCCCGCGGCGCGACCCTCCCCTTCACCCCGCGCGGGCCCGTCTTCCACCTCTCCTGAGACCCAGGGGCTCGCCGGGCCGGGGAGCGAAGCTCCAGGGGCCCGGGGAACGGCGGCGCCGAGGGGCGGGTGTCCGAAGGGCCGCTGGGGGCTGCCCTGTTCCGGGCCTGAGGTCTTCGGCCGCCGCCCCGTGGCGCCCCACTGTGCTCCGGCGCGCGGCCCCTCGGCCCCGCCGTTCCCCGGGCCCCTGGGTTCGTTCCTCCCGGTCCCCTTGTCTGCGCAGCGATCTACGCTGAAGGGTCCGACCCGATCCCGGAGGCCCGATGTACGTGCTGCACGCCCAGTGGCGGGGCGACGGCCGGCTCGGGGTGTGGGCGGAGGACGCGGCGGCGTTCACCGGGCGGCCGGTGGAGGGCTCGCGGCACCCCTTCGCCTGCGACCAGGCCGAGGTCGCCGGCCTGCTGGCCGCCGTCGGCCCGGGCCCCGCGCACCTGGCCGAGCGCGGGGACGAACGCTGGCTGACCCTGCGGCTGCCGACCCTCGGCTCGCGTCCCACCCCGTCCCCGGACCTCCCGGTCGGCTCCACCGCCAGGGGTGTCACGCTCCGGCCCTGGCGCGTCCCGGCCCTGCTGCTGGACGTCCCGGAGGCCGCCCAACTGCTCGGTGAGCTGTTCGACCCGGTCTGGCCCGGCACCACCGTGGAACTGCCCGGCGGGCGGACCGCCGAACTCGCCTACGGGGCCTCGCTGCGCTGGCTGACGGCCGTGCACGACCTGGCGTGGCGGCTGGTCGGCCGGGGCCGGGTGCTGCCCGCGCTGGTCGAGGAGGACGCGGGCTGGGCGGCCCGCTGGCGCCCCGCCCCGGACGCGGCCGCGCAGCGCGAACGCACCGCCCTCGCGGCGGGCTGCCCGCCGATCGCCCGCGCCGAGGACGGCCGCGAACCCACCGGAACGGCGCTGCTCGACACCGTCCTGGACGCCCTCACCGACCACGAGACCCGCACCGCCCTCGGCCCGGCCGCCGCCCCGCCGGGCGCGCCGGCCTGGGTCGCCGCCCTGTACGGGCCCGACGGCCGCCTGCCCGCGCCGCCCGAACCGGGCGAGGCAGCCGACCTCGCCGCCTGGACGGCCGGCCCGACGCCCACCGGGCGGGTCCGGCTGGCGTTCCGGCTCGCCGAACCGCTCGGCACCGCCCCGGGCGACCCGGACGCCGCCGTCCCGGACGAGAACTGGCGGCTGGACGTCCTGCTCGGCCCCGTCGACCGGCCCTCGCTGCTCCTCCCAGCCGCCGAACTCTGGTCCGGCGGACCGGAGTCCGCCGCCCTGCACCGCACCCTCGGCGACCCGGTGGAGCAGTACCTCGCCGAACTCGACCGGGCCGCCCGGCTCCGCCCCGACCTGCGCGCCGCCCTGCACCGCAGCCGCCCCACCGGCGCCGACCTCGACCGGGACGGCGCCCTCGCCTTCCTCCGCGACACCGCCCCGGCCCTCGCCGCCGCCGGCTTCGGCGTCCTGCTGCCCGCCTGGTGGCGCCGCCGCCCACGGCTCGGCCTGGCCGCCACCGCCTCCGCCGGCGCCGCCCCCGGCGCGGTGCGGCGCACCGCCAAGGCCGACCGGGACGCCGTCCTGGACTTCCGCTGGCAACTCGCCATCGGCGAACACCCGCTCACCCAGCAGGAGTTGGACGAACTCGCGGCCGCCCAGCAGGGCCTGGTCCGGTTCCGCGGCCAGTGGGTCGAGGTGGACTCCGCCCAACTCGCCGCCGCCCTGCGCTTCCTGGCCGCCCGCCGGGACGACCCGCAGCTCGACGCCGCCACGCTGCTCCGCCTGGCCGGCACCGACGGCGTCGTGGTCGACGGCCTCCCGGTCACCGCCGTGCACGCCGAAGGGCCGCTCGGCGACCTGCTGGCCGGCCGCCTCGGCCGCCTCCCCGGCGCGCACCGAACACCCGCCCCGCCCGGCTTCACCGGCACCCTCCGCCCTTACCAGGAACGGGGATTGGCCTGGCTGGACGCCCTCGGACGGCTCGGCCTCGGCGCCGTCCTGGCCGACGACATGGGCCTCGGCAAGACCGTCCAGACCCTCGCCCTGCTCGCCCTCGAACACGCCCGCGGCGCCCGCGGCCCCGTCCTGCTGGTCTGCCCGACCTCGCTGGTCGGCAACTGGCAGCGCGAGGCCGCCGCGTTCGCCCCCCGCCTGCGGGTCCACCTCCACCACGGCCCCGACCGCACCGGGCCCGACCCGGCCGCCGACCTGGTCATCACCACCTACGGCGTCCTCCAGCGCGACGCCGAGGCACTGCGCGCCGTGCCCTGGCGCCGCGTCGTCGCGGACGAGGCCCAGCACGTCAAGAACCGCTCCGCCCGGCAGTCCCGCGCCCTGCGCTCGCTCCGCTCCGGCCCCCGGATCGCCCTCACCGGCACCCCCGTCGAGAACCGCCTCGCCGAACTCCACGCCGTCCTCGACTTCACCAACCCCGGCCTGTTCGGCACCCCCGAGTCCTTCAAGGAGCGCTACGCCGTCCCGATCGAGCAGCACGGCAACCGCGAGGTCGCCGACCGGCTCCAGCGCCTCACCGCGCCGTTCCTGCTCCGCCGGCTCAAGAGCGACCCCGAGATCGGCCAACAGCTCCCCGCCAAGCAGGAGTTCACCGTCCGCTGCGACCTCACCCCCGAACAGGCCGGCCTCTACCAGGCCGTGGTCGCCGAACTGCTCCGCCGCCTCGGCGGCATCCGCGGCGTCGAACGCAAGGGCGCGATCCTCGCTGCCCTCGGTCGGCTCAAGCAGGTCTGCAACCACCCCGCCCAACTCCTGCACGACAACTCCCCGTTGGGCGGCCGCTCGGGCAAGGTCGAACGCCTGGTCGCCCTGCTCGGCGAAGCCCTCGCGGAGGGCGACCGCACCCTGGTCTTCACCCAGTACGCCGAGTTCGGGACGCTGCTCCGCCCCCACCTGGCCCGCCGCCTCGGCGCCCCCGTCCTCCACCTGCACGGCGGGCTCACCGCGCCGCGCCGCCAGGAACTCGTCGACCGCTTCCAATCCCCCGACGGCCCAGGGGTGTTCCTGCTCTCGCTGAAAGCCGGTGGCACCGGCCTCAACCTGACCGCCGCCAACCAGGTGATCCACCTCGACCGCTGGTGGAACCCCGCCGTCGAGGACCAGGCCACCGACCGCGCCCACCGGATCGGCCAACGCCGCGACGTTCAGGTCCGCCGCCTGGTCTGCACCGGCACCATCGAGGAACGGATCGCCGAACTCATCGCCACCAAACGCGAATTGGCCCAGACAGTGATCGGCTCCGGCGAGAGCTGGCTCACCGAGCTCCCCACCGACCGCCTCCGCGACCTCCTCACCCTCGCCGCCGACACCACCGGACAGTGACCCCCATGACCACCCCCTCCGACCGCCCGCTCTCCGCCTGCCTCGACACCTTCTGGCACGGCGAGTTCACCCTCCACCCACCCACCGCACCCCCCGACCCCCCGTCCCCGGCCCTCGACACCCTGACCCCCCACCCCCTCGGCCCCACCCTGGCCCCGGCCTACCGCGACCTGACCGCATAGCAATATCCAGGGGCCCGGGGAACGGCGGCGCCGAGGGGCAGGCGTCCCACAGGCTGCGAGGCGCCACCCCGTTTCGGGCCGGAGGTCCTCGGCGAAAGCCCCGTAGCGCCCCACTGTGTCCCGACCCCACGCCCCTCGGCCCCGCCGTTCCCCGGGCCCCTGATGTGTTCCCCTGCGCCTGCCTGAGAGTTCGCCGTCCGCCTAAGCGTTCAGGAACTCGTCCACCAGCGCGGCGAATTCACCCGGCCGCTCCACCCACGGCCGGTGCCCCACCCCGTCCAGGAGTGCGAAGCGCCCTCGCGGGTGGCACGCCGCCACGAGTCGCGCCGGAACGGTGCCGATCATCCCGTCGCGGGCGCCGGCCACCGCCAGGACCGGCATCGGCACCGGCCGCGGCGCGCCCGCGTCGCGGTAGAAGACCTCCCGCATCCACGGCGCGGCCGGCGCCAACGTGTCGTCGAAGGCGGCGGCCCGCGTCCTCGCGTCCCAACCGCCCCAGAAGAACGGGGTCATCCGCCGCACCAGCGCGGCCGTCTCGCCCCGCCCGGCCGCCAGCGATTCCGCCGCCTCGGCCGCGTCGGCGTACCACTCCTCCTCGGCCCGCGCAGCCCTGATCGTGGCGAGCTCCGCCGCATCCGGCTCCCGCGCGGCCCGCCCGACGGGTGTCACCAGCACCAACGACCGTACTCGTGAACGGAATTCGGCCGCGTAGCGCTGCGCGGTGAGCGAACCGGCCGAGTGGCCGAGCAGGTCGAAGGACTCGACGCCGAGGTGTTCGCGGAGGGCCTCCAGGTCGGCGGCCTGCGCACCGAAGGCGCAGCTCGACCGGTCGGCGGGCTCCGCGGAGCGGCCGCACCCGCGCGGGTCCAGCCGGATCAGCTGCCGTCGGGCGTCCAGGCCGCCGAGCGTGCCCAGGTAGCGTGCGTCCATGCCCGGACCGCCGGGGAGGGCGACCAGCGGCGGGCCGTCGCCGAACCGGTCGTAGTGCAGGGTCGTCCCGTCGTACGCCTCGAAGATCGTCACGCGCGGGATCATGGCACGGGGCCCGGCCGTCCGGCCCGGAATTCCACGGTGCGGTCAGGGGTGGGGCCGGAGCAGGCCGTGCCCGGCCAGGGCCGCCCGCAGGCCGTCCGCACCCCGGTGGTGGTGGCCGTGCATGCCGAGCGCGACGGCGGCGGTCACGTGCCCGGCGGTGTCGTCGACGAACAGGCAGTGCTCCGCCGGGACGCCGACCAGCGCCGCGGCGGCCGCGAACACCCGGGCGTCGGGCTTGGCGAAGCCGATCCGGGCGGTGTTCAGCACGGCGTCGACCTCCGCGTCCAGGCCGAGCGCGGCCAGGTCCGCCTCCAGCCGATCGGTGGCGTTGGACACCAGCACCACGGGGACGTGCCGCCGGACCGCGCCCAGCAGCGCCACCACCTCCGCGTCCACCCGGAACGGCTGCCGCCCCCAGGCCGCGACCACCTCCCGGGCCCGCTCCGCCGACCCGCACACCGCCACCAGGTCCCCGGCCACCGCCTCCCGCCACTGATGGTCCGTCACCACCCCGGTGATCGCGGGCAGCAACCGCTCCGGCCGGAACGCCGCCCCGCCCACCGTCCTGGGCGCCAACCCGAACGCCCCGTCCACCTCTGTGAGGTCTCCCCAGATCCGCACCACCCCGTCCAGGTCGCACAACACCGCCCCGACCCGCCGCTCGGCCATCCCGGCCCCTTCCGCCGCTCCTCCGGTACCGCACAATCATCGCCATGACCACCGCCCGACACCCGAAGGCCCTGGCCGCCCATGCGGCGCTGCTCGACCACTCGGTCGACCGGATCGCCGAACTGGCCTCCGACGCACGGTACTTCGATCGGCAGGAGATCCACCGGCTGGCGGACGTCTGGGACAACAACACCCATGCCCTGTTCGCCGCGGCCGCCGCCCCGCTCCGACTGCTGCGCGGCAGGGCCGCCCGTGGCGGGCTGCGCCGGATGGCGGACTTCGGGGCGGCCCGCCGCAGCTGGATGGTGGAGACGACGGACGCGGCCGGATTCCCGGTCGAGCGCCACCTGCGGCCGCCGGCACCGGAGTTCGGGCACCGGCGGCGCCACACCGGCGAGATCTGCACCGTGTACGGCGACCTCACCGCCGAGGTCGCAGCCGGGCTGGCCGCGGAGTACCTGCTGCCGGAGGCCGAATGCCGCCTGCTGCACGTCGAGCGCCACGGCGCGGACCGCTCGGACTGCCGGTTCGAGGTCGTCCTCCCGTCCCGCGCGGAGCGCTCGGGTCGGCCGCCGGCCCGGCTGTACCTGTCCGGTGCGGAGCCGACCGGGCTGCGCTTCGACAGTGCGGGGGACCTCACCGGCCTGCGGATCGAGCTGACCTCCGAGGGCGTCGCGCTCCGGTTCGGGACGGACGCGGAGTTGCGCTGCCGGTCCGCCTCCTACTGCCTGGAGGACGACGCGTGGCACCGCACCCCGACCGGCCGCCGCTACGCGCAGGCCCGTCCGGCGGGCGCCGAGCCCCAACTCCGCAGAGCCCGCCGACCGTCGTCGCCCGGGCCGTTCGGGGAGGCGGCGACGGCGGCCACCGTCCTGCACGCCGCCATGCTGTCGATCCGGCGGGGTCGGCCACAGCGGCGCGGTGGACCGCGTCCCGCTCGACGCCCTCACGACCGCGCTGCGCGGCGCGGGCCGCGACATCCTGGCGGCCGGCGCGCACCGGTCGGGCCGCCGCGACGCGGCCTTCCGCGCCCTGGTGGACACCTGGTTCGACCGGGGCGGCCCCGACTTCGCCCGCGAGATCAAGAACTGCGGCAGGGCCCTCCCCGCCGGCCGACCCGATCCCGGCCCGACACCCGCCCGACCCGAACTCCGCCCCGTCCCCGGGCAGTTGCGCATCCTGCGCTACGAGGCGGCCAACCGCTGGGCGACCCCCGGCGAGCCCTTCCCGGGGTGGCCGTTCGTCCACCTCCAGTTCGCCCAGCCCCCGGCCCCCGCCGACGGCCCCTGGCAACTGGTCGGCCACCACCGCACCGGCCCCTTCGCTCTCCGCCTCACCCAGGACGCCTTCCGCGCCGAAACCGCGCCCGAACTCTCCACCACCACCCTCACCACCGGCCCGGGCCTCACCCTCACCGGGGGCACCCCCGCATCCCACTGACCGACCGGCTGTCCCGGCCCGGACGTTCAGCGGTGCTCAGCGGCCTCGGCCGCTCCTGTTCGGGCAGGTATTGCCCGGGACCGCCGGGACGCTGGTCCTGGAGCGGAGGCCCGCGTACCGTCCGTGGCGTGGCGAGGACATTGCGGATGGCGGTCGCGCAGAGCACAGTGCCGGAGGATCCCACCGACCGGGGAGCCCTACGGGCGGCCGGGCAGGAGATCCGGGACCTGATGGCTCAAGCCGCCGGGGCGGGTGCGAGGCTGGTGCAGTTCCCGGAAGGCGCGATCACCTACCCCGGCAAGCACGTGATGGCGGCCGGGCCGGACGGCCGGTTGATCCCTGCCGACTGGAGTCGCGCCGCGTGGGACGTCCTGCGCGAGGAAGCGGAGTCGATCGCTGCGCTGGCCGGGAGACTCGGCCTGTGGACGGTGTTCGGATCGATCCACCCGCTCACGCCGCCGAACCGCCCGCACAACAGCCTCTACGTCGTCACCGACCGCGGCCGGCTGGTCGCACGGTACGACAAGCGGTTCCTGTCGCACACCGAGGTCTCCTTCCTGTACTCCCCGGGGCAGGAGCCGCTGGTCGTCGAGGTGGACGGCATCCGGTTCGGCTTCGCGCTGTGCATCGAGGCCAACTTCCCCGAGGTGTTCGCCGAGTACGAGCGCCTGGACGTCGACTGCGTCCTGCTCTCGGTGATGGTCGACGACGCGCCCCGGGCCCGCGTCGCCCAGGCGTACGGAACGCTCTACAACTACTGGCTCGGCTACTCCGTACCGGCGCAGTTCAGCGGCACCGCGCCCGCCGGGATCGTGGCGCCCGGCGGGCGGTGGCTGGCGCGCTGCCCCGCGGACGGGCGCCCTGCCCTGGCCGTCGCGGACCTCGACCTCGACTCCGAGGACGAGGACATCGGAGCGGCCACTCGTTACGTCCGGCCGTGGCGCCGCTCGGCCCGGGCCGGTCTCTACGCGGAGCGGCTTCCGATCGGCGATCCCCGCAGCGGCAGCCGCACGACGTTCTGAGCCCGTCCAGTCACGGTTCCGCCGGTTTGCAGGTGCTAGCGGCCTGCTTGCAATTGCAAGCGCGACGGGGCAGACTGCGGGTATGGCGGCACTGAACGTGGGCTCACTCGGCGAGTACATCCGGGAGCAGCGGCGGAACGCGCAGTATTCGCTGCGGCAGTTGGCCGATGCCGCCGGGGTGTCCAACCCGTACCTGAGCCAGATCGAGCGCGGGCTGCGCAAGCCCAGCGCGGAGATCCTCCAGCAGATCGCCAAGGCGTTGCGGATCTCGGCGGAGACGCTGTACGTGCAGGCCGGGATCCTGGAGGAGCGGGACGAGCGGGGGCCGGGCCTGCGGGCCGCGATTCTCGCCGATCCGCTGATCAACGAGCGGCAGAAGCAGGCCCTGCTGGCGGTCTACGAGGCGTTCCTGAAGGAGAACCAGGGCGCCGACGGCCCGCCCGGCGGCTCCGCCGCCCACCCGACCGACCCTGCGGGCACCGACCCCGCGTGACCGGACGCCGCGCGACCCGACCGTGCGGCGCCACTCCGAGAGGACCCGAGATGCCGATCTCCGACGACCTGAAGAAGACCCTGACCGACCCGACCCCGCTGTACGCGCTGGCCGGCGCCGGCGACCTGGCGTACGAGAAGCTCCGCGAGGTCCCGGCCCAGCTGGAGTCGCTGGCCGCGGACCGCAAGGGCGCCCAGGAGAAGGCCGCCGCCGCCCTGCAGGACGCCGGGGCCGCACTGGTCGGCGCCCAGGCGAAGGTCACCGAGGCGGTCAACGCGCTGCCCACCGACGTGAAGGAACTCCAGGCCAAGGCCCAGGAGTTCGCGCTGCAGCAGGTCGGCCGGGCGCTGGAGTTCGCGGTCAAGGCCAAGGAGGTCTACGACGAGCTCGCGGTCCGCGGCCGCACCGTGGTGGACGCCGCCAACGCCCCGCACCCGCAGGAGACCGCGGCGCAGGCCGAGCAGGCCGAGCGGCCCGCCACCGAGGACGACCCGGTGGTCGGGATCGTCGAGGAGGAGGTCGTGGTCGCCGAGGTGGTGGTGGACGAGGAGCCCGCCGCCGAGCCGAAGCCGGCCGCGAAGAAGACCACCCGGGCCCGGAAGGGCGGCGCGGCCAAGTCCGCGGAGTGATGCCGGGCGCCCGGGGCCGGGGAACGCCGCACCGCCGGGCGCCGTTGACTGGGACAGCGGCCGTGCCACGATGGGACGGAGAGTGAGGAGCCCCAGGTGCAGTTCATGTACATCGACCTCCTGAACCCGTTCTGGTGGTTGGCCACGGCGATCATCTGCTACAAGGCGTTCGCGCTCGCCGACGCCGCGTTCCGCCGCGACGACGCCTACCGGGCGGCCGACAAGAAGACCAAGACCTTCTGGGTGGTCGTGCTCGCCCTGGCCCTCGGCGCGGACCTGCTGTTCGGCGCCAACCCGGTCACCGGCCTGCTGACGCTGGTCGGCCTGGTCGCCGCGATCGTCTACATGGTGGACGTCCGGCCCGCGATCAAGCTGCTGACCGACGGCCGCGGCCGCGGCGGCCGGAGCAACCAGGGCCCGTACGGCCCCTGGTGACGCCCCGTCGGGGAGAGCAGAAGGAACAACAGGAAGGGCGGCCCCGCCGGTGCGGGGCCGCCCTTCCTGTTGCCGACAGGTCCGACGGACCGTCAGCCCATGATCACCGGAACCGGGTTGCGCTCCAGCAGCAGCACCGCGACGTCGTCGGTGAGCGCCCCGCCGTTCAGCTCCTCGACCTCGGCGATCGCGGAGTCGACCAGCCGGCCCCGGGACAGGCCGGCCGCCTGGTGGTCGGCGATCAGGCCGATCAGGCCCTCCTGCCCGAGCCGGGGCGAGCCCGCGCCGACCCTGCCCTCGACCAGGCCGTCGGTGTACAGCAGCAGCCGCCAGCCGGGGGCGAGGTCGATCCGCAGCGGCGGCCAGACCGAGTCGGTGGTGTCGCAGGGCAGCAGGCCGAGCGCGGGGCCGGCCTGGTCGGAGGGCAGCAGCACCGGCGCCTCGGGGCCGAGCAGCAGCGGCGCGGGGTGCCCGGCCAGGTAGAGCTGCGCGGACTCGGGGCCGTCGCCCCCGCCGGGCGGGTCGAGCACGACCATGCACAGCGTCGCGAAGATCTCGTCGCTGCGGCGCTCGTGCTCCAGCACGTGCTGGAGGGTGGTGAGCAGCTGCTGGCCGGTCAGCCCGGCGAACACCAGCGTCCGCCACGCTATCCGCAGCGCGACGCCGAGCGCGGCCTCGTCGGGGCCGTGGCCGCAGACGTCGCCGATGACCACGTGCACCCGGCCGTCGGGGGTGCGGACGGCGTCGTAGAAGTCGCCGCCGAGCAGGGCGCGGCGGCGGCCGGGGCGGTAGCGGCGGGTGAAGGCCAGGCCGGCGCCCTCCAGCAGGGGGGTGGGCAGCAGGTGGCGCTGGAGGCGGGCGTTCTCCTGGCCGCGGATCTCGGCCTCGACCAGGCGGCGCTGCGACTCGTCGGCGCGCTTGCGCTCCACCGCGTAGCGCAGGGCGCGGGCCAGCAGCGGGCCGCCGGTGTCCTGCCGGACCAGGAAGTCCTGGGCGCCGGCGGCGACCGCGGCCGCGCCGAGGGCGGCCCCGGCGGCGTCGGTGAGCACCACCACGGCGAGCTGCGGGGCGCGCCGGAGCAGTTCGCGCAGCCCGTCCAGGCCGTCGCTGCCGGCGGCCAGTTCGCCGGGCGCGCCGAGGTCGAGCAGGACGCAGTGGAAGTCGAGGTAGCGCTGCCCGCGCCGGCCGGTGCCGGACGGCGGCGGCAGCAGGGCGACCGCCTCGGCGACGCCGTCGACCCGGTGCAGGGCGGTGTGCTCGCCGAGCTCGGCGGCCAGCGACTCGAACAGCTGGTGCCCGGGGCCGTCGTTCTCGATCACCAGCACCCGGAAGTCCGGTACGGCCCGGGCGGGTTCGGCCGCCGCCCGGTCGCCGCGCGGATGCGGTATCGGGGCGCTGCCCGCCGTCCGGCCCCCGCCGGTGCGGGCACGCTCCTGGCGGACGCGCTCGGCCTTGGGCCCGGGATCCGTTCCGGGCCCGGCCAGGACCCCGCGCTCCTCGTCGGCACGGCCGAGGTCGGCGCGATCGCGTTCGGCACGGCTGCGTTCGGCGGCCCCGGCGCTCGTGGTCGCGTCGGGTGCCCGCCCGTCTCCCGTAGCGGGCATCGGTCGGTCCTTCCTTTCCCCGACAGGCCAACGGCTGGTGTCCGTCCGCGGTGCCCGTGTGGCACCGGGCATCGGGGAGCTTCCCGCGACCATAACGTGATCTCCGAGGATTTCTTCGACTGAGCGGCGCCGATGTGGTTATTGCCACGCGTCCGGTGGCCGGTGTCCGTAGGGTTTCCGCCGCCGCAGGACCGGAGCCGGAGGGAGTGCAGGGGCAGTGACGCAGATCACGCTGGTGCAGGGTGACATCACGGAACAGCAGGTGGACGTGGTGGTCAATGCCGCCAACGGCTCACTGCTGGGCGGGGGCGGGGTGGACGGTGCGATCCACCGCCGGGGCGGGCCGGAGATCCTCGCCGAGTGCCGCCGGCTGCGCGCCGGGCACCTCGGCAAGGGGCTGGCCGTCGGCGCGGCGGTGGCGACCACGGCGGGCCGGCTGCCGGCCCGCTGGGTGGTGCACACCGTGGGCCCGGTCTTCCGGCCGGAGGACCGCGCGGCGCGGGCGGAGCAGTTGGCCTCGTGCTATCGGGAATCCCTTCGGATCGCGGTCGGACTGGGGGCGCGGACGGTGGCCTTCCCGGCGATCTCCGCCGGGATCTTCGGCTGGCCGCTGGACGATGCCGCTCGGATCGCCCTGACGACCGCCGTCGAGGTGGACCCCGACCTGGACGAGGTGCGTTTCGTGCTGTTCGGTGCCGAGTCGTACGAGACGTTCGAGCGGGTGTGGGCCGAGCTCGGACGCCGGTGGGGCTGACGGTCGCTCAGGTGCCGTACGGGCACGGGTGCGACCGCCCGGTCGAACGCTCCCATGGTGGCGCGGCGGGGCGTCAACACGCCAGAGGAAATCGATAACTCGTTCGAGTGAACTATCGAACGGGCGCTCGAACTTGCGCCGTCCGGGCCCTAGGCTCCCGCCACCCGGTGTCGCTCCACCGCTGGGCCGGTGCCGCTCCACCGCAGGGTCGGCGCCGTCCTACCGCGGGGCCAGCGCCGCCCAGTCCACCGTCAGCTCGCCCTGCCGCCACCGGGTCGGCCCGTCCCGCAGCGGCCAGTCCGCGGCCAGCGCCCCGCAGGCCGCCGTCCAGCGCTGCCGGGCCCCGAACGCGCCGAGCGGCGCGGCCGCCGCCCAGGCCCGGTCGAAGTCCCGCAGGAAGGCGTGCACCGGACGGCCCGGCACGTTGTGGTGGATCAGCGCCTTCGGCAGCCGCTCCGCCAGGTCCGACGGGCGGCCCAGACCGCCCAGCCGGGCCGCGAAGGTCACCGTCCGCGGGCCTTCGGGGCCCAGCGCCACCCACACGTGCCGACGGCCGATCTCGTCGCAGGTGCCCTCCACCAGCAGCCCGCCCGGGGCCAACCGCCCGCACAGCAGGGCCCACACCTCGGCCACCCGGTCCTCGTCGTACTGCCGCAGCACGTTCGCCGCCCGGACCAGCAGCGGCCGCTCCCCGCCCGGCAGCGGCACCTCGAAGCCGCCCCGCCGGAACTCCAACAGCGGCGGATCGGCCATCGGCAGCGCCGCCGCGACCCGGGCCGGGTCGATCTCGATCCCCACCACCCGGACGTCCGGGCGCACCGCCCGCAGCCGCCCCGCCAGCTCCACCGCCGTCCACGGCGCCGCCCCGTACCCCAGGTCCACCGCCACCGGGGCCGCCACCGGCGCCCGCAGCGCCCGCCCGGCCGCGTACGCGATCCACCGGTCCATCCGCCGCAGCCGGTTGGTGTTCGTCGTCCCCCGGGTGATCGTCCCCACCGGCCGTCCGGCCCGGCCCCGGGACGACGGCATCTCGCTTGCGGCCATGGTCACCAAGCCTACGCAGGCCCGCCGCACCCACTCCGGCCCGGTGCCTCCCGCGGGGCCGGTTCCGCTGGCTCCCGCGGGGCCCGCCCCGGTCCCGTTCCGGGGGCCGGGAATACGGGGACGCGCCGCTCCGGTTGGGGTGTTCGACGCCAACCGCCCGCAGCGCTCCGCCGCGGGCGGCCGTGCGTCGGCCGTGAGAACAGACGGGCAGCGCCCAGGGAGGCTTCCGCAGGTGACCCAGCACCTCGTCCGCACGCCCCGCAGCGAGTCGCGCTGGGCCCCGGTCCCGGCCCGCTCCCGGCGGCCGCGCCGGATCGCCATGCTCAGCGTCCACACCTCCCCGCTGCACCAGCCGGGCACCGGCGACGCGGGCGGCATGAACGTCTACATCGTCGAGCTGGCGAAACGGCTCGCCGAACTGGACATCGAGGTCGAGGTGTTCACCCGCGCGGTCAGCTCGGACGACGCGCCGAGCGTCCGGCTGGCCCCCGGCGTGCTGGTCCGGCACGTCACGGCGGGCCCGTTCGAGGGGCTGCTCAAGGAGGACCTGCCGGCCCAGCTGTGCGCCTTCACCCACGGGGTGCTGCGCACCGAGGCCGGCCACCGCCCCGGCTACTACGACCTGGTGCACTCGCACTACTGGCTGTCCGGCCAGGTCGGCTGGCTGGCCGCGGAGCGCTGGGGCGTCCCGCTGGTGCACACCATGCACACCATGGCGAAGGTCAAGAACGCGGCGCTGGCCCAGGGCGACACCCCGGAGCCCGCGGCCCGGGTGATCGGCGAGACCCAGGTGGTGGGCGCCGCCGACCGGCTGATCGCCAACACCGCCGAGGAGGCCGCCGAGCTGGCGCACCACTACGAGGCCCGCCCGGACCAGCTGGCCGTGGTCCACCCGGGGGTGAACCTGGAGGTGTTCCGCCCCGGCGACCGGGCCGCCGCCCGGCACCGGCTCGGCCTCCCGCAGGACGCCGCGGTGCTGCTGTTCGCGGGCCGGATACAGCCGCTCAAGGCGCCGGACGTGCTGCTCAAGGCGGTGGCCCGGCTGCTGGAGCGGCAGCCGGGGCTGCGCGAGCGGCTGGTGGTGCCGGTGGTCGGCGGCCCGTCCGGCAGCGGCCTGGACCGCCCGGAGAGCCTGTTCAAGCTGGCCGCCCAGCTCGGCATCGGCGACGTGGTGCGCTTCCACCCCCCGGTCGGCCAGCAGCAGCTCGCCGACTGGTACCGGGCGGCGACCGCCCTGGTGGTGCCCTCGCACAGCGAGTCCTTCGGCCTGGTCGCGCTGGAGGCGCAGGCCTGCGGCACCCCGGTGGTGGCCGCGGCGGTCGGCGGCCTGCCGGTCGCGGTCCGCGGCGGCGTCACCGGCACCCTGGTGCCGGGCCACGACCCGGACGCCTGGGCGGCCGCACTGCTCCCGTACGCCACCGACCCGGCGCTGCCGGTCGAGCGCGGCGCGGCCGCGGCCCGGCACGCCGCGGGCTTCGGCTGGTCGGCGGCGGCGGGCGCCACCGCCGAGGTGTACACCGGCGCGATGGCCGCCGCCCGGCTGGCCGCCCGCCCCTGACGTCCCGTCATCCCCCGCCCCGCACGGCGCGCCGCGCGGGGTGACCGGGTCGACACCCCGTCCGGGCCCGGCAGGGCCTAGCGTGGGGGCATGGCAGCCAAGGACGACGCACGCACCCTCCTCGCCTCCGCCCTCGACCAGGCCGGGGTGGACTGGGAGCCCGCCCCGGGGGACGCCTGGACCCTGGTGGCCTCGCTGCCGGGGACGCGCAAGCTGTCCACGGCCTGCGCGCTGCGGGTCGGCGACCACACGCTGTCGGTGAACGCCTTCGTGATCCGCCGCCCGGACGAGAACCACGAGGGCGTCTACCGCTGGCTGCTGGAGCGCAACACCCGGCTGTTCGGGGTGGCGTACGCGATCGACCGGCTCGGCGACGTCTACCTGGTGGGCCGGCTGCCGCTGGAGGCGCTGACCGCGGACGCGGTGGACCGGCTGCTCGGCACCGTGCTGGAGAACGCCGACGAGCCGTTCAACACCCTGCTGGAGCTGGGCTTCGCCACCGCGATCCGCCGCGAGTGGGAGTGGCGGACCAAGCGCGGCGAGTCCACCCGCAACCTGACCGCGTTCGCGCACCTGGCGACCGAGAACCCTCCCGCCGAGCACTGATCCGGGTATCCTCCCGCCCGGGGAGGACACCTGATGGATGCTGAAACCGCAGCCACGCAACGGAAGTTGGCCTGGCTGGAGGTCGAGCTGGACGCCGAGCTCAAGGAACGCCGGCGCCGCCGCGACTGGGACCGCCGCCGGGCACTGACCCTGCAGATGGCCACCGTCAGCCTGTCGGCGCTGGTGACGGTGCTGCTCGGCCTGAAGGTCGGTGAGCCCGCCGCCAGACGGTTCGCGGACGCCGCGCTGGTCTCCGGCGCGCTGGTCACCGTGCTGGCCGCCTGGGCGGCCTTCTTCGGCTACCGCACGCTGTGGATCCAGCGCTCCGACACCGTGCACCGGCTGACCTCGCTGCGCCGCCGGCTGGCCCTGCTCAAGGCCGAGTACGGCCCGGCGGTGCCGGAGCCGTCCCGGCTGGCGCCGCTGATCGACGAGTACCAGCGGATCATCGAGGACGACCACGACTCCTGGGTCCGGCTGCGGCAGAGCGAGGCCGGCGGCTCCGCGACCTGACGCCCGCTCAGGCGGAGACCTCGGCGGGGGCCGGGGCCTCGGCGGCGACCCGGTCGGCCGGGGCCGGGCCGCGGCGGCCGATCCGGAGGAACGCGACCGCCGCCAGGGTGCCCGCCCCGGCGCACCCGCCCCACAGCGCCCAACTGCCCGCGTACTGCAGCAGCAGGCCGCCGAGGACCGGGGCGAGGAAGCCCGCCAGCGACCAGGACAGCGAGTAGACGCCCTGGTAGCGGCCGCGGGCCGCGGCGGGGGAGTGCTCGGCGACCAGCGCCATCATGGTCGGCGAGTTGACGATCTCGCCGATCGTCCAGACCGCGACGGCCAGCGCGTACAGCGCGACGGAGGAGCCGGCCAGCGCCGTCAGGCCGAAGCCCCAGCCGGTCAGCAGCGCGCCCGCCACCAGCAGCGCGGTGCGGTCGAGGCCCTCCATCAGCCGGGTCAGCGGGAGCTGGAGCAGCACGATCAGCACCCCGTTCAGGCTGATCACCAGGCCGAACACGGAGGGGCTCAGGCCGTGCCGCGCCATGTCCACCGGCAGGGTGCTGGAGCCCTGCAGGACGACCAGCGCGAGCAGCAGGTTCACCCCGACCACCGCCATGAACGGGCCGTCCCGGAACACCGTGCCGAGGCCGATCCGGGGCCGCCCGTCCGGGGCGTCCGCGGCCTTCGACTCGGGGCGGGTCTCGGGGACCTTCACGAACACCACCACCGCGCACAGCAGGGTGGTCAGCGCGTCCAGCAGGAACAGGGTCAGGTAGCCGTGCGCGGTGAGCAGCCCGGCCACCGCGGCGGAGACGCCGAAGCCGATGTTGATCGCCCAGTAGTTCAGCGCGTAGGCGCGCACCCGGTCGGCGGGCGGCACCAGGTCGGCGATCATCGCGGAGACCGCCGGGCGGGAGGCGTTGTTGGCCAGGCCGACCACGAAGGCCACCGCGGCGATCGCCACCGGCCCGTCGACGAGGCCCAGCACGGCGGTGGACAGCGCCGTCGCCAGCTGCGCCGCCAGCAGGGTCGGCCGCCGCCCGAGCCGGTCGGTGAGCACCCCCGCGCCGAGCGAGGAGACCGCCGAGCCCAGCCCGAACAGGCCGCCGACCAGGCCCACGTAGGCGGGCGGGTAGTGCCGCTCGGCCGTCAGGTACATCGACAGGAAGGTCACCACGAAGCCGCCGAGGCGGTTCACCAGCGTCGACGTCCACAGCCACCAGAACCGGCGCGGGAGCCCGCCGCCCGCTCTGCGGGCCTCGGCGACCAGACGGGCGATCAGCGGCATGGCGGCTCCCGGGCGGGACGGGCCGGGGCGGCCGCGGGCAGGGCGGGGCGGCCGCCCGCGGACAGCTGGAAACGTAAGTAGCGAAACTGCTGTGAGCACATTACTCGGAGCGGGGACGACCCGGTCAACGGAATTCCCGCTCCACTAGGCTGGCCCCATGGCTGACACGACCTATCGCTTGATCCTGCTCCGCCACGGCGAGAGCCAGTGGAACCAGAAGAACCTGTTCACCGGTTGGGTCGACGTCGACCTCAACGAGAAGGGCGAGAAGGAGGCCGCCCGCGGCGGCGAGCTGCTGCTCGCCGAGGGCCTGCTCCCGGACGTGCTGCACACCTCGCTGCTGCGCCGCGCCATCCGGACCGCGCAGATCGCCCTGGACAAGGCCGACCGCCACTGGATCCCGGTCCGCCGCAGCTGGCGCCTGAACGAGCGCCACTACGGCGCCCTGCAGGGCAAGGACAAGGCCCAGACCCTGGCCGAGTTCGGCGAGGAGCAGTTCCAGCTCTGGCGCCGCTCCTACGACACCCCGCCGCCGCCGCTGGCCGACGACGCCGAGTACTCGCAGGCCGGCGACGCCCGCTACGCCGAGATCCCGTCCGAGCTGCGCCCGAACACCGAGTGCCTCAAGGACGTCGTCGAGCGGATGCTCCCCTACTGGTACGACGCCATCGTCCCGGACCTCGCCGAGGGCAACACCGTCCTGGTCACCGCCCACGGCAACAGCCTGCGCGCCCTGGTCAAGCACCTGGACGGCATCTCCGACGAGGCCATCGCCGGCCTCAACATCCCCACCGGCATCCCGCTGGTCTACGAGCTCGACGCCGACTTCAAGCCGCTCACCCCCGGTGGCCGCTACCTCGACCCCGAGGCCGCCGCCGCCGCCATCGAAGCGGTCAAGAACCAGGGCAAGAAGTAGCACCCCTTCCGCCCTCACCCACCTCTCAGCCCCCTGCCCGGCGCAACGACGCCCCGGCCCAGGGGGCTGTTCCGTTCCCGGGAGGCGGCCCGATGAGGCGTCAACTCCCTTGTACCGGAAGGTGGTTCAGACCAGATCGATTGGTTCAGACCATTGACGGGGCAGGGTGGCGGCTCCTAGCGTGGGGGCATTGTCGGCGCGGGCATGACATCCCTGGTCGCCCCCACGCGTCCCGTTCCGCGTGCCCGCGGTCGTGCACTCCATCCACCCCCACGGAGGAGCACCATGCGCAAGCGCACCATCCTGGCGGTCGGCTTCGCGGCCGCCGCGGCGGTCCTGGCGACCGCGATCCCGGCCAGTTCGCACGGGTACGTCACGACCCCGCCCAGCCGGGCGGGGCTGTGCGGGGCCGGTGTCGTGAAGAGGTGCGGCGACATCCAGTGGGAGCCGCAGAGCGTCGAGGGCCCCAAGGGCTTCCCGAACTCCGGCCCGGCCGACGGCAAGCTGTGCGCCGGGGCCGACGCCCGCTGGGCCCCGCTGGACGACCCGCGCGGCGGCGCCTGGCCCGCCACCAAGGTGACGGCCGGCCAGCAGCTCACCCTGACCTGGAGCATCGAGGCGCGGCACGCCACCACCTCGTTCCGGTACTTCCTCACCAAGCCCGGCTACGACGCCACCACGAAGATCACCAGGTCGAACCTCAACCTGACCCCGATCCTGACCGTGCCGATGGGCGGCAAGCAGCCCCCGGCCACGCTCAGCCACACCGCGACCCTGCCCGGCGGCCTGACCGGTCACCAGGTGATCCTGGCGGTCTGGGACATCGCGGACACCGGCAACGCCTTCTACCAGTGCATGGACGTCAACTTCTCCTGACCGCGGCGCCCGCACGGGACGGCCGGGCACCCCGCACGGGGGTGCCCGGCCGTCCGCCGTGCCGGGTCAGTGGCCGCCGCAGCAGCCCCCGGTCGCGCCGCCGCACTGGCAGGGCGCACCGGACTGGCAGCCGCACCCGCAGCCCGGGCCGCAGCCGCAGCCGGCCGCGAGGACCGGCAGCAGGGCGGCCGCGGTCGGGGCGGCGGGGTTCGGCGGCGGGGTGTTCGGGGTGCCGGTGGTCTTCATCGCGCGGCCTCTCCTCGGCGGAAGCGGGCAGCCCGGTGCACACCCGTCCCTCCGAGTGAAGCCGCACCCCGACGGTGCGTCAACGGGCGCGCGGGGCAGGCGGTTTCGCGCCCCCCGCGCGCCCCCGGCGGCCGGTCCGGCCGGTTCGGCGGGTGCTACTCGGCCGACTCGGCGGTGGCCGTGAAGTCGCCCGGGTGCTCACCGGTGACCAGGAACACGACGCGCTTGGCGACCGAGACCGCGTGGTCCGCGAAGCGCTCGTAGTAGCGGCCGACCAGGGTGACGTCCACCGCGGTCTCGATGCCGTGGTGCCAGCGGTCGTCCAGCAGGTGCGAGAACAGCTCGCGGTGCAGCGCGTCGATCGCGTCGTCGTCCGCCTCCAGCTCCAGCGCCTTGTCGACGTCCTTGGTGGCGATCACCAGGCCGGCCTTGGCCACCAGGCGCTGGGCGAGCTGCCCCATCTCCAGCACGATCGGGTGCAGGTCGTTGGGGACGGCGTTCTCGGGGTAGCGCAGCCGCGCGACCTTGGCGACGTGCCGGGCGAGGTCGCCGCAGCGCTCCAGGTCGGAGCTCATCCGCAGCGAGGTGACCACGATCCGCAGGTCGGTGGCGACCGGCTGCTGGCGCGCCAGCAGGTCGATCGCCCGGTTCTCCAGGTCGTGGTGCAGCTCGTTGACCTTCTCGTCGGCGGCGATCACGCTCTCCGCCAGTTCGAGGTCGGCGTCGAGCAGCGCCGTGGTGGCCCGGCCCATCGCCGAGCCGACCAGGCGGGCCATCTCGACCAGGCCGTCGCTGATCGAGTCCAGTTCCTCGTGGTACGCGTCGCGCATGCGCTTGTCTCCTCCAGTACCGGTGTCGGTGGCGGTGCCGACCGGACGCCCGGGACCGTCCCGCCGGACGGCGGGCCGTGCGGGCGGCCACTGCTGGTGGCGCGAATGGTAGCCGCGCCACCGCCCACACGGGCTTGCTCGGCCCAGACTGATCCGTTCGGGCGACCTCCCACGGCCGGAGCGGTGAACCGGCAGCAGCCTGAAGGTGAATTCTCGGCAACGTCAGGCCGATGCCTTGATCGCACCCTTACGGAGCCCGCCCGAGCACCATTTACGCTGACTGGCATGGACGTGAACGTGGCCGCCGCTGCCGCCTGCGCCGTGGCCGGGCTCGGTGTCGGCCTCACCGCCTCCGTCGCCTTCCGCTGGAGCGAGCGCGAACAGGCGAGGGGGCGCAACAGCAGGACCCCCGCGCAGGAGCTGGAGCAGGAGCCGGCCCTGCCCCCCGGCGTGGACACCGTGCTCTCGGTGCTGCGCTCCTGCGCGATCGTGCTCGGCGAGGGCGACGAGGTGGTCAAGGCCTCCTCGGCCGCCTACTCGATGGGCCTGGTCCGGGGCGGCCGGGTCGCGGTGGAGAAGATGCTGTCGCTGGCCCGCTCCACCCGCCGGGACGGCGAGATCCGCCAGGCGGAGCTGGAGCTGACCCGCCCCGGCGCCGCCGCCCGCACCGCCGAGCCGCTGGCGGTCTCGGTCCGGGTCGCCCCGCTCGGCTCCCGGCTGGTCCTGGTGCTGGTCGAGGACCGCACCGAGCGCCGCCGGATCGAGGCGATCCGGCGCGACTTCGTGGCCAACGTCTCGCACGAGCTGAAGACCCCGGTCGGCGCGCTGTCCCTGCTGTCGGAGGCCGTCGCGGACGCCGCCGACGACCCGGAGGCGGTGCAGCGCTTCGCCGGCCGGATGCAGATCGAGGCGACCCGGCTGGCCAGCCTGGTGCAGGAGATCATCGACCTGTCCCGGGTGCAGGACGACCAGCTCAAGACCGACCCCGAACCGGTGTCGGTGGACGAGCTGATCGCCGAGGCGATCGACCGCTGCCGACAGCCGGCCGCGGCCAAGCAGATCGTCATCGCCACGGGCGGCACCACCGGCCTCTACCTGGTCGGCAGCCGCGGCCAGCTGGCCGCCGCCCTCGGCAACCTGGTGGAGAACGCGGTCAACTACAGCCCGCCGCGCACCAGGGTCGCCATCGCCACCCGCCGGATCTCCAGCGCCGCGGCGCTGGGCGAGGCGGACGGCGAGCTGATCGAGATCTCGGTGACCGACCAGGGCATCGGGATCTCGGAGAAGGACCGCGAGCGGATCTTCGAACGCTTCTACCGGGTGGACCCCGCCCGCTCCCGCCTCACCGGTGGCACCGGCCTCGGCCTGTCCATCGTCAAGCACGTCGCCGCCTCGCACCGCGGCACCGTGTCGGTGTGGAGCGTCGAGGGACAGGGCTCCACCTTCACTCTGCGGCTCCCCGCCGGGCAGGCCCCGGTCGAGGACCCCGAAACCCAAGCAGCAACCACAATTCCTGCCCCGGAGGCCCGATCGTGACCCGAGTACTGGTGGTCGAGGACGAGGAGTCGTTCAGCGACGCCCTGTCGTACATGCTGCGCAAGGAGGGCTTCGAGGTGGCGGTCGCCGCCACCGGGCCCGACGCGCTGGAGCAGTTCGAGCGCAACGGAGCCGACCTCGTCCTGCTCGACCTGATGCTGCCGGGCCTGCCCGGCACCGAGGTCTGCCGCCAGCTGCGGGTCCGCTCCAACGTCCCGGTGATCATGGTCACCGCCAAGGACAGCGAGATCGACAAGGTGGTCGGCCTGGAGATAGGAGCCGACGACTACGTGACCAAGCCGTACTCCACCCGCGAGCTGGTGGCGCGGATCCGCGCGGTGCTCCGCCGCCGCGGCGAGGACGGCGGCGCCGACGGCGCCGCCGCCCCCGGCGCGCTGGAGGCCGGACCGGTCCGGATGGACGTCGACCGGCACGTGGTGACGGTGGACGGCGCCAAGGTCGACCTGCCACTCAAGGAGTTCGACCTGCTGGAGATGCTGCTGCGCAACGCGGGCCGGGTGCTCACCCGGATGCAGCTGATCGACCGGGTCTGGGGCGCGGACTACGTCGGCGACACCAAGACCCTGGACGTCCACGTCAAGCGCCTGCGGGCGAAGATCGAGCCGGACCCGGGCGCGCCGCGCTACCTGGTCACGGTCCGCGGCCTGGGCTACAAGTTCGAGCCGTAGGCCCGCCGACCGCACCGCGGACGGACACCGCGAAGGGGCCCCGCCGACCGGCGGGGCCCCTTCGCGTGCGCGCACCGGACGGTGCGCGGCGGCGTCAGTGCGCGGAGGCGGAGGGCGCCGGGTTGGTGCCGGCGGTGGCCGGGGCGCTCGCGCCCGCCGAAGCGCCCGCCGTGGCACCGGCGGAAGCACCGGCGCTGGCGCCCGCCGTGGCACCGGCCGAGGCGCTCGCGGCGGCGGACGGCGCGGCGGAGGGCTTCGCCGCCTCCTTCGGGCCGAAGCCCTTGTACAGGTCGGAGGCCGGGTGGACGACCGCGTTGGCGGAGACCTGGCCGGCCGTCTTGAAGGTGAAGGCGGTCGGCGCGTAGCCGCCGACCGACAGCTTCACGCCCGCGGCCTGCGCGGTCGGGGCGCCCGCGGCGCCGAGCAGCACCGACTGGCCGGGCTTGAGGGTGATGCCGGAGAGCGCGGCACCGTCGGCGTCGGTCAGCTTGGCGGGGGAGCCCGCGATGGTGACGCCGGTCAGCACGTCCTCGACGGTGCCGGTGTTGGCGACGTTGACCGTGACGGTGGCCGGGCCCGAGTAGTCGCCGGCGCTGCCCGCGGGGGCGACCACGACGATGTTGTTGAGCTTGGCGTTGCCCACCGAGGTCGCCGCGTTGTCCGGCTTGATCTGCAGCGTCGCCGGCTCGTTGCCCGCGCCGCAGGCGGACAGCGGGACGATCGCGGCGAGGACGAGGGCGGCGGCAGCGCCGCGTCGAAGGCTCCGGCTCACGGCGGCGACTTCTCCTTGGTGGGGATGACCCGTACGGAACGGATCACGGTCGGTGGTCGAGGGCCACACTACCGACCGCACATATCCGGCTCTCACGGGGTGGCCCCGTGTCGCGTTTCGATCACGATCGGGGGTGTCCGGCGCGTCGGGGGCAAAAACTCAAGATCCAACCATGGTTTCGGGAGTGTGACCAGAGGTTTCGTCCCGCGGCCAGACCGCCTCCGACCTGCGGGAAGCCCTCCTCGAACATCGGTCGAAGCATGCGACGGGGGTGCTTGTCAAGCCCTGGAACCCGCCCTGACCTGCGAAAACGCCCTTCGGGTCAGCCGAAAAGCGTGTTATTCTGGTAAGCCACGGAAGGGGTCCTGTCACATGACGTTCAAGGTTGGCGACACGGTGGTCTACCCCCATCACGGGGCTGCGTTGATCGAGGCCATCGAAACTCGCCAGATCAAAGGTGTGGACAAGACCTACCTGGTGCTGAAGGTGCAGCAGGGAGATCTGACCCTCCGCGTTCCGGCGGAGAACGCCGAGTTCGTCGGTGTCCGCGACGTGGTGGGCCAAGAGGGTCTGGACCGCGTCTTCGAGGTGCTCCGGGCACCGTACACCGAAGAGCCCACCAACTGGTCGCGCCGCTACAAGGCGAACCTGGAGAAGCTCGCGTCGGGCGACGTGATCAAGGTCGCCGAGGTCGTCCGCGACCTGTGGCGCCGCGAGCGCGAGCGCGGCCTGTCGGCCGGCGAGAAGCGGATGCTCGCCAAGGCCCGGCAGATCCTGGTCAGCGAGCTCGCCCTCGCCGAGAACACCAACGAGGACAAGGCGGAGACACTGCTCGACGAGGTTCTCGCCTCCTGAGCCTCTGAGCCCGAACGAGTCCGAACCGCCCGGCCGTTGGTGACGTCTTCGGTTGTCGGTCGTTCTGCTGTCCTGACGCAGCGCCCGGTGGTGCCCGAACGGCACCTCGGGCGCTTCGCCGTGCCCGGAAGGGGGCGTGGGCGCTGCGCGGTGGGGCCCGCGGTTCCACTAACGTGCAGTCAGGAAGGGGGCCTGCCCGCCCGCGAATCCGCGTTCGGCACGGGCCATACCCACCTCGACCAAGGAGCCAAACCTGAACGCCTCAGCACAGCTCGCGGCGGCGGTCGTCCCGGCCGCCGGCCGCGGTGAGCGACTCGGCCCCGGCGCCCCGAAGGCGCTGCGCGAACTCGGCGGCGTGCCGCTGCTGGTGCACGCGGTCCGGGCGCTGGTCCGCAGCCGGGCGGTCGGCCCGGTGGTGGTGTGCGCCCCGCCGGGCGGCGTGGCCGAGGTGGTCCAGCTGCTGGGCGGCCACGGCCTGGACGGCGAGGACGTCCGGGTGGTCCCCGGCGGCGCCAGCCGGCAGGAGTCGGTCCGGCTCGGCCTGGCCGCCGTCCCCGCCGGCACCCGGGTGGTGCTGGTGCACGACGCGGCCCGCCCGCTGGTGCCGGTCGAGGTGGTGGACGCGGTGGCCGCCGCCGTCCGGGCCGGCGCCGAGGCCGTGGTGCCCGCGGTGCCGCTGGCCGACACCGTCAAGCGGGTCGAGCCGCAGCCGTCCGGGCCGGAGCCGGTGCTGGACACCCCGGACCGCGCCGGGCTGCGCGCCGTGCAGACCCCGCAGGGCTTCGACCTGCCCGGGCTGGTCGCCGCGCACGAGCGGGCGCTGGCCGAGGGCGCCGAGGTGACGGACGACGCCGGGCTGATCGAGCGCTTCGGCGGCCGGGTGGTCGTGGTGCCCGGCCACGAGGAGGCGTTCAAGGTCACCCGTCCGCTGGACCTCGTGCTCGCCGAGGCCGTACTCGCCCGCAGGAGGGCCACCGATGGCTACTGATCCGATCATTCCGCGCACCGGCATCGGCACCGACGTGCACGCCTTCGAGGAGGGCCGCCCGCTGCGGGTGGCCGGCCTGGACTGGCCCGGCGAGACCGGCCTGGCCGGGCACTCGGACGCCGACGTGGCCGCGCACGCCGCCTGCGACGCGCTGTTCTCCGCGGCCGGGATCGGCGACCTGGGCGCGCACTTCGGCACCTCCCGCCCCGAGTGGGCGGGCGCGGCCGGGGTGGCGCTGCTCGCCGAGGCGGCCCGGCTGGTCCGGGCGGCCGGTTTCGAGATCGGCAACGTCGCCGTCCAGGTGATCGGCGTCCGCCCGAAGGTCGGCAAGCGGCGGGCCGAGGCGCAGGCCGCGCTCTCCGCCGCGGTCGGCGCCCCGGTCTCGGTCTCCGGCACCACCACCGACGGCCTCGGCCTGACCGGCCGGGCCGAGGGACTCGCCGCGATCGCCACGGCGCTGGTCTACGAACGACCCGCCACCTAGCCTGTTCCTGACCGACCGTCAGAAACCGGGCACAGGAGGACAGATGGGCGTCGAACTCGCCGACAAGGTCAAGGAACTGCTGGACGCGCAGAGCTACGCGGTGGTGTCGACGCTCCAGCCCGACGGCAGCCCGCAGTCGTCGGTGGTCTGGGTGAAGCGGGACGGGGACGACATCCTGTTCTCCACCGTCCAGGGCCGCCGCAAGCACCTCAACCTGGAGCGCGACCCGCGGATCAGCCTGCTGGTCAACCCGGCCGACAACCCGTACACCTACTTCGAGGCGCGCGGCGAGGTCACCATGACCACCGAGGGCGGCCGCGAGCTGATCGACGAGCTGTCGCGCAAGTACCGGGGCGAGGACTACGGCTTCGACGGGCCGGACGACGTCCGAGTGGTGGTGCGGCTCGCCCCGCGCAAGGTGGTCGGCAACAACCTCTGAACGAGGGCACGCCAATGCGGCGGAAGGTGGCGGGGCACCCCCCGCCGCCCACTACCCTGGTCGCTGTGAGCCTTCGCCTGTACGACACCATGACCCGCCAGGTACGCGACTTCGTCCCGCTGGTGCCGGGCTGTGTCTCGATCTACCTGTGCGGTGCCACGGTCCAGGCACCGCCGCACATCGGGCACATCCGGTCCGGCCTCAACTTCGACGTGATGCAGCGGTGGTTCCGCTACCGCGGCTACGACGTCACCTTCGTCCGCAACGTCACCGACATCGACGACAAGGTGATCGCCAAGGGGCGCGAGCAGTCCACCGAGTGGTGGAAGATCGCGCACGCCAACGAGCGCGCCTTCAACGAGGGTTACGACGCGCTCGGCTGCCTGCCGCCGAGCGCCGAGCCGCGCGCCACCGGCCACGTGCCGGAGATGATCGAGATGATGCGCGGACTGATCGAGCGCGGCCACGCGTACGAGTCCGAGGGCAACGTCTACTTCGCGGTCACCACCTACCCGGACTACCTGGCGCTCTCCAACCAGGAGTTGGAGAACCTGCGGCAGCCCTCGGCCGAGGGCGAGACCGGCAAGCGGGACCCGCGCGACTTCGCCATGTGGAAGGCCGCCAAGCCCGGCGAGCCGAGCTGGGAGACGCCGTGGGGCCGGGGCCGGCCGGGCTGGCACCTGGAGTGCTCGGCGATGGTGCACAAGTACCTCGGCAGCTCCTTCGACATCCACGGCGGCGGGCTGGACCTGATCTTCCCGCACCACGAGAACGAGATCGCCCAGTCCCGGGCGTACGGCGACGCGTTCGCCAACTTCTGGGTGCACAACGCCTGGGTGACGCTGGCCGGCGAGAAGATGTCGAAGTCGCTGGGCAACTCGGTGCTGGTCTCCGAGATGGTGCAGCGCTGGCGCCCGATCGTGCTGCGCTACTACCTGGCGGGGCCGCACTACCGCTCGATGATCGAGTACAGCGAGGAGTCGCTGCGCGAGGCCGAGACCGGGTTCGCCCGGATCGAGGGCTTCATCGAGCGGGCCGTGGAGCGCTGCGGCCTCGTCGACGCCGCGCCCGAGGTGCCGCTCGCCTTCGCCGAGGCGATGGACGACGACCTGGGCGTGCCGCAAGCGCTGGCGGTGGTGCACACCGCCGTCCGGCAGGGCAACAGCGCGCTCGGCGCGGACGACAAGGAGTCGACGGCGGCCCGGCTGGCCGAGGTCCGGGCGATGCTCGGCGTGCTCGGCCTGGACCCGCTGGACCCGCAGTGGGCCGGTGCGGACGCGCAGGGCGAGGAGCTGACCGGCGTGGTCGACTCGCTGGTCCGCCTGGTCCTGGACCAGCGCGAGGCGGCCCGCGGCCGCAAGGACTTCGCCACCGCGGACGCCATCCGCGACCGGCTCGGCGAGGCCGGGCTGGCGATCGAGGACACCCCGTCCGGCCCGCGCTGGACGATCAACCCGTAACACCCAGTAGCCCCCCGGGGCGCGCCGGGGCCGTACCTTTGTAGGGGTGCGGCCCCCGCGCACGAATGCAGACGCAGAGACAGGAAGTACAGTCATGGCCGGCAACAGCCAGCGCAGGAACCGACGCAACCCCGGATCGAAGAAGGGCGCGAGTGTCGGTACCGGCGGCCACAGCCGGAAGGCGCTCCAGGGCAAGGGCCCGACCCCGCGCGGCGAGGAGCGCAAGGGGCACCCCAAGCAGCGCGCCGCCAACGCGGCGCTCAAGCGCGAGCGGGACGCCAAGTCCCGCGCGGGCATGCGCCGGGGCGGCGGCCCGCGCAGCGGGCGCGGCGGCGCGGGCGCGGCCGAGCTGGTGGTGGGCCGCAACTCGGTGGTCGAGGCGCTGCAGGGCGGCGTGCCCGCGACGGCGCTGTACGTGCAGCAGTTCATCGACACCGACGACCGGGTCCGGGAGGCCTTCCAGGCCGCCAACGAGCGCGGCATCCCGCTGATGGAGGCTCCGCGCCCGCAGCTCGACCAGATGACCGGCGGCCTGAACCACCAGGGCCTGGTGCTGCAGGTCCCGCCGTACGAGTACGCGCACCCCGACGACCTGCTGGCCGAGGCCGCCGACGCCGGCCAGGACGCGCTGATCATGGCGCTGGACGGCGTCACCGACTCGCGCAACCTGGGCGCCGTGGTCCGCTCCGCCGCCGCGTTCGGCGCGCACGGCGTGGTGATCCCGGAGCGCCGGGCGGCCGGCATGACCGCCGGTGCCTGGAAGACCTCCTCCGGTGCGGCGGCCCGGCTGCCCGTGGCCCGCGCCACCAACCTGACCCGGGCGCTGGAGGCGTACCAGAAGGCCGGCCTGATGGTGGTCGGCCTGGCCGCCGACGGCGAGGCCGAGATCGGCGACCTGGACGCGCTGACCGGCCCCGTGGTGATCGTGGCCGGCTCCGAGGGCAAGGGCCTGTCCCGCCTGGTCGCGGAGACCTGCGACCTGCTGGTGCGGATCCCGATGCCGGGGCAGACCGAGTCGCTGAACGCCGGCGTGGCCGCGGGCATCGTGCTGTACGAGGCCGCCCGGCTGCGCGCCAAGCGCTGACGCTCCGTCACCGCCGGGGAGCGGTGCCGTCGTTTTCGTGAGTGAACCGGTCGGGTCCGGTCGGGCCCGGTCGGTTCTCTCATGATCACTTCAAATCCTCGCCCGGAATGCACCCGGGAGAGTGTCCTCCTGGCCCGTCACCCGGTTAGAGGGGTGTGGACACCAGAACTCCTCGGCGCCTCGGGCAGCGCCCCGCGGGGATAGACGACGGGCCGGGCCTCAACACGGTCCGGGTGCCGTCCGACCCGTCGAAGCTCAGCAGCACCCAGGCCAGCTTCCGGGTCAGGCTCTCCGCCCCGGTGGCCCCGCTGATCGACGCCCCGGCCGGTGCCGCCTTCGGCGATCCGTACGGCCTGCACGACGGCGTCCGGCCGCTGGTCACCCCGCAGGTCGTGGTGCCCGCGGCCTCGGTCTCCGCGCTGGCGGGCATCACCGCCGCCTCGGTCACCGGTGCCGCGCCCCGCCGCAAGGCGCGGGTGGTCACCGCCTGGAGCGGCCAGGCCGGGCCCGGCGACACCGCCGCGACCCAACTGCTGGAGGCCGTCCGGCTGAGCACCGTGCCCGCCCCGGCGAAGGCGTTCCCGGGCGAGGAGACCCAGCAACTGCAGGCCGTCCCGCGGCAGCACGGCCCCGGCACCGGCGGCGACCCGGCGGAGACCCCGCACGCGGGCGTCCCCGAGCTGCTGGACGAGTCGGTGCGGCTCGGCGCCGGGCGCCGCTGGCAGCCCGAGGGCGAGCTGCCGGAGGTGCCGTCGCTCAGCGAGGGCTCCAAGCACGCCTGGTACCCCGGCCGCCGGGTCGACCTCGGCCTGGTGCTGCTGCCGCTGCGGCTGCTGCTCGGCTCGCTGTCGGTGTACGCGGGCTTCAGCAAGCTGTGCGACCCGGTGTACTTCGACGGCGGCGAGCGCGGCTCGATGATGCGCTGGCTGTCCTCGCTGCACCCGTGGAAGGTCGCCCAGCCGCTGCTGGACTTCGCCATGGCGCACCCGGTGGGCGCCGGGCTCGCGGTCTCCTTCGCGGAGATCGTCATCGGCGTGCTCTCCGTACTGGGCCTGTGGCAGCGGCTCGCGGCCGGGGCGGCGATGCTGCTCTCCGCGGCGCTGCTGTTCACCGTGAGCTGGAAGGCGGTGCCGGTCTACGACACCCCCGACCTGATCTTCCTGGCGGCCTGGAGCCCGCTGCTGATGGCCGGCGCCCCGTTCGCCTCGCTGGACGGCCGGATCGCCCTGGAGGCGTTCCGCCGGCACGGGCCGTCCGAGCCCGGCGCCGTCCGGCGGCGGATGCTGCGCCGCCGCGCCGTGGTCACCGCGGTGGTGGTCGGCCTGACCATGCTGTCCGGCTCGCTGCTCGGCGCGGCGGTCCGCACCGGCGACACCCGGGCGCCGCAGAAGCCCCCGGCGGAGTACGGCACCCCGGTGTGGCCCAGCGGCAGCCCCTCCCCGGCGCCGTCCGCGCCGGCCGGCTCCGGCTCCGGCGCCACGCCGGCCCCGAGCCGGGCCCCGTCCTCGCCGACGGCCTCGCCCTCCCCGTCGCCCAGCCGCAGCGGGAAGGCGCCCAAGGCGGGTGCCACCCCGTCCGGGGGGTCCAGCCCGACGCAGCAGCACGGCGGCGGCGGTGCGGGCACCGGCGGTGGGACGGGCGGCGGTTCCGCGGGCGGCACCGGCACCGGCGGGACGGCGCCCAGCACCCCGCGCTCGCCGCAGCCCACGCACGGCGTCATCGGCGGCCTGCTCGGCAGCGGCCCGCCGCTGCTGGAGCTGGGCATGCGGCCCGGGGGCGGTGCGGGCGGCGCCTGACGGGCCCTCAGAACGGCGGCAGGGCCCCTTCCGGAGCTTCTTCGGGAGGGGCCCTCGCCCTTTGTTGGCGCCGGGACCTACTGGGCGGCCGCGCGGGCGGCGGCGAGCTCCTTGGCGGCCTCGGTGAGGTCCTTGGCGGTGTCGATGGCCCGCCAGTAGCAGCCCTGCGGCAGCTGGTAGCCGGCCAGTCGGCGGTCCCGGGCGAGCTGCGGGAAGGTGGTGCGCTCGTGGTCGCCGACCTCGGGCAGCAGCTCGCGGAAGCCCGGCGCGAAGACGTACAGGCCCGCGTTGATCAGGAACGGGGACGGCGGGGACTCGATGAAGTCCAGCACGTTGCCGAACCGGTCGGTCTCCACGGCGCCCCACGGGATGCGCGGCCGGGCCAGCGCCAGGGTGGCGACGGCGGCCCGCTCGTGGTGGAAGGCGGCCATCTCGCGCAGGCTGAACCTGGTCCAGATGTCGCCGTTGGTGGCGTACCAGGGCTCCTCGGGACGGGGCAGCGCGGCCGCCGCGTACTTCAGCCCGCCGCCCCGGCCGAGCGGCTCGCCCTCCACCACCGTCCGCACCCGGAGCGGGAGTTCGGCCTTCTCCAGCCAGTCGCGCAGCACCTCGGCCAGGTGTCCGCAGGAGATCACCGCGTCGGTGACGCCCTCGGCGGCCAGCCACTCCAGCTGGTGCCCGATGATCGGCGTCCCGGTGCCGGGGATCTCCACCAGCGGCTTCGGCCGGTCGTCGGTGTAGGGCCGCAGCCGGGAACCCTGGCCGCCCGCCAGGATCACCGCCTGGGTGACGGCGGGGGCGACCGCCCCGGGGACGGTGGGACCGGGGACGGTGGGACCGGGAGCGGTGGGACCGGGAGCGGTGGGACCGGGCGGGACGGAACCGGGGGCGACGGGACCGGGCGGGACGGGAATGTCGGCAGTCATGACGCCACGATAGGGCCCGCCCCACCCGGGGACGGGCCCTGACGCGTGCCGCGGTCGACGTAGCGTCAACTTGCCTGCGTTGGAACTGCTTCCGGCTTCCTGCTTCCGGCTCTCTGCTCTCTGCTCTCGGCCTCAGCCGACCACGCCGGCGGCGAACGCGCCGTCGCAGACCGGGCGGGCGAAGGAGCGGGCGCGCTGCACGTCGCCTTGGTACTTCTTCACCGCGGCGCGGCCGAGGTCGCCGGCCAGCGAGGTGCAGTACGGCGTCAGCTTCGGGTTCTCCCGCATGGTGCGCTCCAGCAGGTCGAGCGCCGTGCCCGGGGTGTGGTTCTTCAGCTCCTCCAGCAGGTCCACCCGGAGGGCGTCCTGCGGGGCGAGGCCCTCGGTGTTGGGCGTCGTGGAGGTGCGACCGATGGTGCCGCCGTTGCTGGAGGCCGCGACCACCTGCTGGTCCAGCCCGGTCGGCGGGGCCCACGGGACGCGGGTGACGGCGAGCGTGCCGGTGGTCACCAGGATCACCGGCAGGGTGAGGGCAACGGTCTGGCCGATGCGGCGAACGAGCTGTTTCACGCCCCAGAGCGTAGCGCTGCGTACCGTGCCGTGAGCGCTGCGTTACACCAACGAGTGACGAGTGTCCCGTTTTGTTCCGCCAACGGGTTGACGCAGTGGGCGGGTGTGCGACGGGATCGGGGGTGGGTCGGTACGCCCGGGTGCGCCCGGGCGCGGGAACGGCGGAACCCCCTGCCGACCGCCGTGGGCAGGGGGTTCCGGAAGACCGTGGGCGGCGGTGCCGTCAGGGACGGCGCCGGCCTGCGGGGGTCGTCGTCAGCGGCTGAGGCGCTCGCCGGAGGTGGCGAACACGTGCGGCTCGTTGCCGACCGGGACGACGTGGATGGTCTCGCCGCGCTGCGGGATCTCCCGGCTGTGCACGCGGACCACGATGTCCTTGTCCTCGCCGGACACCTGGGTGGTGCCGTACACGAAGCCGTCGGCGCCGAGCTCCTCGACCACGTTCACGGTGACCGCGACGCCCTCGAGGCCGCCGGCCGGGACCACCTGGAAGTGCTCAGGGCGGATGCCCACCACGACGTTCTTCGCGTCGCCGGCCTTGGTCAGGTCCTCGCGGGCGATGTTGATGACCGAGCCGCCGAACTTCACGCCGCCGTCGACCAGCGGGACCTCGATCAGGTTCATCGCGGGGGAGCCGATGAAGCCGGCCACGAACAGGTTCGCCGGGCGGTCGTACATCGCGCGAGGGGCGTCGACCTGCTGCAGGATGCCGTCCTTGAGCACCGCGACGCGGTCACCCATGGTCATCGCCTCGGTCTGGTCGTGGGTGACGTAGACCGTGGTGATGCCCAGGCGGCGCTGCAGCGAGGCGATCTGGGTGCGGGTGGAGACGCGGAGCTTGGCGTCCAGGTTCGACAGCGGCTCGTCCATCAGGAAGACCTGCGGCTGGCGGACGATCGCGCGGCCCATCGCGACGCGCTGGCGCTGACCGCCGGAGAGCGCCTTCGGCTTGCGGTCCAGGTACTCGGTCAGGTCGAGGATCTTGGCGGCCTCCTCGACCTTGGTGCGGATGTCCGCCTTGTTCACGCCGGCGATCTTCAGGGCGAAGCCCATGTTCTCGGCGACGGTCATGTGCGGGTACAGCGCGTAGTTCTGGAACACCATCGCGATGTCCCGGTCCTTCGGCGGCAGGTGGGTCACGTCGCGGTCGCCGATCCGGATGGCGCCGTCGTTCACGTCCTCCAGGCCCGCCAGCATGCGCAGCGAGGTCGACTTGCCACAGCCGGAGGGGCCGACCAGGACGAGGAACTCGCCGTCCGCGATCTCCAGGTCGAGCGCGTCGACCGAGGGCTTGGTCGCACCCGGGTACACACGGGTGGCCTTGTCGTACGTCACAGAAGCCATGGTGCTTCGCTCCTTCACCGGCAGGAACGTGCCGGACGATCCGAGTAAAGGTGGATGGTGGTGCCGCCGCCCCGACTGGTCTGGACCACCGGTGCCGGACGCGACTCCCCGTGACGCTACCTGGCAGTTCATCCTTTTGTCAGCCCTCGGCCGCCCCCGAGTTCCGCATCGATCGGATCACGGCCCCACCACCCGCCCCGCCCGCCCCACCCCAATACCCCCGCACCGCCGGGCCCCCGCCCGGTACACTGCCCACTGGTGCCGCCGCGGACCCCCGCGAACGGCCACCGCGCCTCCTTAGCTCAGCTGGCCAGAGCACCGCTCTTGTAAAGCGGGGGTCGTCGGTTCGAACCCGACAGGGGGCTCCGCCGCCAAGGCCGCAAGACGCACGACAAGGGCCAGGTCACCGGGGTTGTCCCGGGGGCCTGGCCCTTGATCGTTGTTCGAGGCGTGCGGGCGGTCGGTCCGGCCGTGCCACCGACGTGCCAGAAGTGTCCGGAGGATCTTGCTCGCCGAGCTCCCGGCGGACGGCTTCGCCCATGCGGTCGGCGATCTCCCGGTCGCGGTCGCTGTTGGGAAACATGACCAACGGATTCGGTCCGATGGTCAGCTTCGAGTTTCGGGACGACGAAGCCGCAGCGGCCTTCGACGACCTGGTCGAGCAGACGCTCGCCGGCACCAGGGCCCTGGAGCCCGGGACGCTCGCCTACGTCGTCCACGCGGTCCGGGACGAGCCGAACGTCCGGGTGTTCTACGAGCTGTACGCGGACCCGGACGTCTTTGACCGGCACGAGCAGTACCTGTCCGGCGTGGACGTGACCTTCCTGTCCGCCACCGCGGGGAAGGGGCCGGTGACGGCGTGACTTCCGAGGAGCGACGCGCCTTCGGTGCGCGGGTGGCCGAACTGCGCGAGGCGCGCGGACTGACGCAGAAGCAGCTCGCTGCCGGGATCGGCAGGACGGCGGGTTGGCTCTCGCAGGTCGAGCGCGGCATCCAGCCGGGTGAACCGGCTCGACGTGCTCCGCATGCTCGCCGACGGCCTGGACGTGTCGCTCCAGGTCCTCCGCCCGGACGCGTCGGCACCTGTTGCCGCTGTGACCGTGCCGCCTACGGAGGAGTCGAACGACCTCGACCAGGCCCGGCTCCTGATCTCGGGTCACCCTGTGCCCGAGGTGCTGCTCGCTGCTGATCCCACCGAGGCACCCGTGACTGTCGCAGAGTTGCAAGCCGCAGTTGACCGGGTGTGGGAGCTGATCCACAGCAACCAGTTCGCCGAACTGAGCAAGGCTCTCGGTTCGCTGCTGCCGAGGATCGAGCGTGCTGCCCGGACGGCACCCACCGATCAGCGCCCTCACCTGTGGGGCCGACTCGGCCGGACCTATCAGGCGTTGTCTGCAGCCTTCGTGCGACAGGACGAGGGAGACGCCGCGTGGATCGCCGCCGACCGCTCGATCCGTGCGGCCGAAGAGTCCGGTCAGCCCTTGGAGGTGTTCGCGGGCGTTTTCCGGCTCGCGCAGGCTAAGCACTACGACCAGGCGGACCACTCGGCCACGACCGCTCTCCATGCGTTGGAGCAGCATCTCCAGGCGGGCAATCCGACCCCCGAGGCCCCGTCGGTCGCCGGCTCACTGCACTTGGTGCTGGCCCTGACCAACGCGCGCTCCGGAGAGCGTTCGCGGGCACGCCAGGAACTGGACCGTGCGAGGAAGGTCGCCCGCAAGCTCGGCGAGGACCGCAACGACTTCAACTTGGAGTTCGGGCCCACCAACGTCGAGATCCAAACCGTCTCGATCGCCGTCGATCCCGCCGACGCGGGCCAAGCGCTCGACGTGGGCACCCGGATCGACGCGTCGGGGCTCTCGGCTGAGCGCCAGGCACCACTCCTTCCCGACCTCGGCCGGGCCTCCACGCAGCGCCGCCAACTCGGCGAAGCCCTGGGGGTCTTGCTCCAGGCAGAGGAACTGTCTCCGGACCTGATCCACACCCACGTGACCGCACGGGCCACGATTCGTGAACTGCTGCTGGTCGCAGGCCGGTCGGCGACGTCGGAGCTTCGTGATCTCGCCGAGCGAGCCGACGCCCGGGCGTGAGTGAGTAAAACCTTCTCTACGGGTTCAAGGTGGCTCGCTACCGCTCGCCGCGCGCGCCCCGGCTCACCGCCGGGCCGCCACTCCTGTCTTCACCCCGCTCCGGCCCGGCTCCCGCCGGGCGCGCGGCTGTAGCGATCACGCTGTGAAGCCTATGGGGCCCTGCCCCAAACCCCGGCCCTCCTCGGAGGGGAAGCCGGCGGGAGCGAAAGCGCGCCTTCGTCGTGGTGATCGGTGTGGGGCGCGGGGCGATCCCCTCCTCGACCGGACACCCAAGGGCGTACCCGGAACCTCCTGGGGCCGCCATGGCCAAGCGCACGCGTCACGGAGTGAGCCTTGGCGGCCCCTGGAGAACCCGGGTGCGGCGAAGCTGCCCGATCGAGGAGGGGACCACCCCGCTCAGTCCGAGGAGTGGCCGCAGGCCAACCAGCGGATACACGGCGACACCCCTTTGGGCCAGGTCCGATCTGTAGTGTGCAGCCATGATGAGCGGGATGGAGCCGGACGGGCCGTTGAGCGACGCTGAGGCTGAGCAGCTTCGGCAGCTACTGAAGCGGTACCTGTCCCACGAGCTTGATCAGTGGGAGACCTGGAAGAGCGAAACGCCCTTTGGACCGGCCTATGTGGTTTTGAGTCGAGCGCTGCCCGACGCAGCTCTGCCGGAGCACTTCCTCGACCTTTGAGCGTGCCACAGGAGTGCCAGATCCGGCGGTACGTGACGGTCGATCACAGTGCTTACGAGGCAAGAACTCGGCCATCGCGCAACGTGGTACAAGTCCAGGTCAGGCAAGGTGTCGCACGCCAATCCTCGTAAAGCGGGGGTCGTCGGTTCGAACCCGACAGGGGGCTCCGCAGGCGAGTCGTGGCGAACGGGCCGGTCCGGAGGGTGATCCTCGGGGCCGGCCCGTTGGTGTTCGGGGCGGGCGGTGGTTGAGGGGGCGTCAGGCGGATTCGGCGGTGGCGGGGGCCTGTTCGCCCCGCAGGGCGTCGACCGGGTGGTCCAGGGGACGGGGCGTCGGCGTTCAGCGGCAGGACGGTCGGCAGGGGGCGGGCCGTGTGCGCCCGATCCGACTGCCCGTCGGCGCACGTTAGGGCGGTGTTATCGACCGATTAGCGCGGCCACTCATGCTGGTGCCCAGGCAGGACGGCCGGTCGGAACACCCTCCGGAACCGGCCGGACACACGACGGGGAGAACGCCATGACGCGCGCATCGCACAGCAGCCACCGCATCCGCTCGAACCGGCAGGACACCGTCTGGTCCTGACCCACAGACCCGCGATGCCGGTGCCGCCGGGCACCGGCTCGCGCACCGTGACCTCCCGACCGCGGCCTGCCGCTCAGCCGCCCGCGGGGAGGACACGGACCACCGGCACGACGGCCGAGGGGACCGCCGTGCCGACGCCGCCACCGGGAGCGGCACGTGAACCGTCAGCCCGCGGAGCGATCCGCGGTGGGGGAGGCGGACGCGTGCCCTTCCGGTGCGGCCGGAGCCACCCGGTGCACGAAGGTCGCGGTGAGGAACGCCGTCACCGAGGCCACGATCAGCAGCGGCATCGAGTCCGCCGCCTGGTCGCCCAGCAGCATCGCCGCCAGCACCGTGCTGGTGACCGGCAGCTTGGTCACCGCCGCGCCGCTCGCCGCCAGCCCGGCCGCCAGCCCCGCCGCCGTGCCCAGCCCGGGCAGGCCGCCCGCCGCCACGCCCAGGGCCGCGCCCAGCAGCACCGCCGGGAAGATCGGGCCACCGCGCATCGACCCCAGCGCCACGCCCCAGCCCAGCCCCTTGAACAGCACCAGCGCCAGCAGCGCCCCCACCGACCAGGCGTGCGGATCGGCCGCCAGGTGCCCCAGCGTCGCCTGCCCGGACAGCGCCGCCTCCTCCGGGGTCCGCCCCGTCACCAGCGCGTACCCGGCCAGGCAGACGCCCACCAGCACCGCGCTGAGCACCGTCCGGGACGCCGTCCGCCGGGCCGTGAACGCCGCGAACCGGTGGCCCAGGGTCTGCCCCGCGACCACCACCAGCGCGACCGCCACCGCCAGCGGCACCCCCCACAGGAAGTCCCCGGCGTCCGGCAGTGCGGCCTTCGGCACCGACGGCAGGTTCAGCGCCCCGATCGACAGGCCCGTCCAGTGGCCGAAGCCGGTGAACACCAGTGCCCCGACCCCGGAGGACAGCAGGCACGGGAGCAGCAGCAGGGTGAGCTGCGCCCCGCCCAGCCCGGCCGCCTCGATCATCATCACCGCCGCCACCAGCGGGCTGCCGAAGATGGTGGCGATCGCCGCCGTCGACCCGGCCGCGCCCAGCATCGGCCCGAGCATCGGGCCGGCCGCCCGCTTCGACGCCCGCACCGTGAGCAGCGCCAGCCCGCTGCCCACCGCCATCAGTGGCGCCTCCGGGCCGAGCACCGCGCCCAGCGGCAGCGAGGCCAGTGCCGCCAGCACCACCGAGGGGACCTCCACCGGCAGGGTCGGCGGGCCGCCCAGCCCCAGCACCGGGGTGTGGCCGCCGCGGCCCGGCATCCTGGTCACGATCGGTGCCAGCAGCAGGCCCGCCAGCAGCAGCGCCGGCAGCGGCCACCACCACGGCGCGCGGTCATGGCCGAGGTGGTGCGGCAGCGACCCCCACACCCAGTGCTGCAGCTCGTGCTCCAGGCTGACGAACCCGAACGCCGCCAGCGACACCGGCACGCCCACCAGCGCCGACACCAGCAGCAACCGCCCGTACCCGGGGCTGCGGAGCAGCTCGCGCAGGCTGGGCGGCTGGGACGGACCGGCGGCCTGCTGCGGCATCTGCGCTCCCTTGTCCGGTCCGGCCCGACCCTGCTCGTCCGGTCCGACTCGATCCTGTTCGACCTGCCCGCGCCCGCCCGCGGGGTGCCGGGCACAGGTCCTCCGACCCTCCGCCGCCCGGCCGGGCTCCGGCCACCGGGGCGGGCCGAACGGTGGACGGCACGCCCGCGCGGGGTCGCCCGGTCGGTCGTACGGTGGACGAGGGGGCGGAACCGACGAGGGGCGGGGGGCGACGGACCGAGGGGGACGACGGACCGAGGAGGACGCGATGCCCGGATCGATGACCATCGGCCACACCGACGCGCTGGTGATGCTCAGCCACGCGGACGCCGAACGCCTGAGCGCGCTGCTGGCCGGACTGGCGGAGCTGTCCGCCGGCGGCCGGCTGCCCGCCGAACAGCTCGCCGCGCTCGGCCGCGGCGAGGCCCCGGACCGGGCCGAACTCGCCACCTGGTGCCGCGGCCTGTCCGGGTACCTCCGCGACCACCTCTGAAAACCGCCCCGCAACCACCCCGCGACCACCTCCGAACCGTCCCGGGCCGTCAGGCCCGGGCAGTACGTTGGACGGATGGAGCTCTCCTGGGTCACCGTCCCGACCCCGCTGCCCAGCGGGCCGATGCGGTTCGCCGTCACCGCCAGGGGCGTCGCGGCGGCCAGCTACGCCGGCGACACCTTCGCGGGGCGGCCGATCGGTGTCCCGGAGTGCACCGACGAGCGCCGGTCGGGGCTGGTCCGGGCCCGGGTGGACGAGTACTTCGCCGGGCGGCGGCGGGAGTTGGAGCTGCCGATCGACTGGCGCTTCGCCACCGGGCCGCACCTGGCGGTGCTGCGTTGCCTGCAGGCCGGGGTGGGCTTCGGGCAGACCGTCACCTACGGCGAACTCGCCACCCGCAGCGGGGTGTTCGCCGATCCGACCGAGCCGGGGGTGCCGGCCCGGACGGTCGGACAGATGATGGGCGCCAACCCGCTGCCGCTGCTGGTGCCCTGCCACCGGGTGGTGGCCGCGGACGGGCTCGGCGGCTTCGGCGGGGCCTGGCACGGCATCGAGGTCAAGCGCTGGCTGCTCACCCTGGAGGGCGTGCTGCCGCCGACCCTGGACTGGTCCGGGCCGACGGACTGAACGCCCTCCGGACGGTCGGTCAGAGCGCGACGGCGGTGGGCCGGAGCGCGGCCGGGGCGTCGATCCGCTCCAGCGCGGGCGCGACGGGCTGCCGGGGGAGCACCGGCCGGGCGTTCGGCACCAGGGTGTACTCGCCGAGCGCCAGCTCCTCCGGGGCGGGCAGCAACGGGTGCGCGCCGAGGGCGAGTTCGAGGGCGGCGGCGGGCAGGTTCAGGCCGCACAGCCGGAGCTGGTGCAGGCCGCCGGAGGGGCGAGTGTTGATGTCCAGCACCACCGCCCGGCCGTCCGCCTCGTGCCGGAACTGGACGTTGGAGAGGTGGCCGACGCCGAACTGCTCGACCAGTCGGCGGGTCGGCTCCAGGTAGCGGGCCTCGACGGTGAAGCCCCGCCGCCGGCCCTGCTTGCTGCGGCCGACCGCGGCCAGCACCCGCCCGTCCGGGGCGGCCAGGCAGTCCACCGAGACCTCGGGACCGTTCAGGTACGGCATCACCAGCAGTTCGGCCGGGCCGTCCGCGAGCTCCAACGCCTGTACCACCTGGTCGAGTTGGACCCGGGGGTCGACGTACCCGGCGAGCCGGCGGAGGCTGAACGGCTCGCGGGTCAGGATGCGGAAGCCCTCGCCCCCGGCACCGGTGGCGGGCTTCAGGCAGGGCTGCGCGCCGGTCGCCTCGATCTCCTCGACCGCGGCGAGCAGTTCGGCCGCGGTGTCGGCCTGCCGCCACAGCGGGGTGGGCAGCCCGGCCGCGTCCAGCGCCCGGTAGCCGTCGACCTTGCTGGCGAACAGCGAGATCGCCGGGGCGGGCGGGCAGATCAGCACGGTGCCGAGCGCCTCGAAGTCGCGCCGGTGCAGGGATATCGCCAACTGGTGCAGACGGGGGAGGAAAACGTCCACGTCGTGCCGGGCGCAGAATTCCAGGGCGAATTCCAGGTACTCCTCGGCCGACAGGTCGTCGGGTTCCAGCAGGCCCAGGTCGGCGGCGGCGAGCACGGGGGAGTCGGGATCGACGTGGGTGGCGAGGACGTGCACCGGACGGGGCGCGGTCCGCAGCAGGTCGATGAAGAAGACGTTCTCGGCGTAGGTGCGGTTCAGCCAGAGGCGGACGGGCGCGGTCACGGAGCTCTCCCCGGAGAAGGGCGTGCCAATGGGAGGTTCACCGACCGGTTCGCCTGCGCTGCGGCGGCGTCCACCACGCGGTGAGGGGGCCACCATAGCGCTGTTCCGCCATGATTCGAACAGGGGGTGGGTGAGCTGCGCGGGGACCTCGAACCGGGGCGCCGTGACGGGTTCCGGACAGGTCCGGCGGGGGCGCGCCGACCGTCCCCGCGACGGGGCTCCGGGGGGCGCGGCGGGCCGCTCCCGGAGCAGGTCGCGCCATTCCTCCCGCGCCCCCGAATCACTCCCACGAGTGATTGCCTGGTCACCTGAACGGCCGTCAGCATGGTTGCCGCAACGTGCCGTCGACACGATCAGGGGCCCCTTCGCAATGACGACCGAAACCACCGCCGGAATTCCGCAGACGGGGCAGCAGACCAGCCTCTCGGTGGCGGCCGCCAAGAACCTCGCCTCGACCACCAAGTCCGCACCGCAGGTGCAGGAGATCAGCAATCGCTGGCTGCTGCGCGCGCTGCCCTGGGTCGAGGTCTCCGGCGGCACCTACCGGGTCAACCGGCGGCTCTCCTACGCGGTCGGCCGGGGCCGGGTCGGCTTCGCGCAGACCGGCGGCCGGGTGTCCGTCATCCCGCCCTCGCTGCGCGAACTCCCGGTGCTGCGCGGCTTCGAGGACGACGCGCTGCTGACCGAGCTGGCCGGGCGCTTCGTCCAGCGCGACTTCGCGGCCGGCGAGGAACTGATCGAGCAAGGCCGCGAGATCGACGAGGTCTACCTGATCGCGCACGGCAAGGTCGACCGGGTCGGCACCGGCAAGTACGGCGACACCACCGTGCTCGGCACCCTCGCCGACGGCGACCACCTCGGCGACGAGGCGCTCACCCTGGCCGACCGCCGCTGGCCGTACGGCGTGCGGGCCACCACCGCCGGCACCGCCCTGGTGCTGGCCTGGCCCGCGTTCCAGGAACTCGTCGACCGCTCCGAGGCGCTGCGCGACCAGATCCTCGCCTTCATCGCCGACTCGCAGCTCCCGCAGACCCACAAGGGCGAGGCGGCGATCGGCATGTCGGCCGGCCACGAGGGCGAGTTCGAACTGCCCACCGCCTTCGTGGACTACGAACTCGCGCCGCGCGAGTACGAGTTGAGCGTGGCCCAGACCGTCCTGCGGGTGCACAGCCGGGTCGCCGACCTCTACAACCAGCCGATGGACCAGACCGAGCACCAGCTCCGGCTGACCGTCGAGGCGCTGCGCGAGCGCCAGGAGCACGAGCTGGTCAACAACCCGGAGTTCGGCCTGCTCGCCAACACCGGCTACGACCAGCGCATCCAGACCCACTCCGGCCCGCCCACCCCCGACGACATGGACGACCTGCTCTGCCGCCGCCGCAGCACCAGGTTCTTCCTCGCCCACCCCCGGGCGATCGCCGCCTTCGGCCGGGAGTGCACCGCGCGCGGCCTCTACCCCGAGTCCATCCTTTTCGAGGGCAAGACCGTGCCCAGCTGGCGCGGCGTCCCGATCCTCACCTGCAACAAGATCCCGGTGGTCAACGGCTCCACCTCGATCCTGGCCATGCGGGTCGGCGAGGACAACCAGGGCGTCGTCGGCCTGCGCCCCGGCGCGCTGCCCGACCAGGTCGAGCCCGGGCTGAACGTCCGCTTCATGGGCATCGACGAGAAGGCGGTCATCTCCTACTTGGTCAGCGCCTACTACTCGGCCGCGATCCTCGTCCCCGACGCCATCGGCGTGCTGGAGAACGTCGACACCGCGCACTGGCACCACTGACCACCCGCCGGGTGCGGCGGGCCCACCGTCCTGGGCCCGCCGCGCCCGCCCCGCGCGCCCGACACCCCGTCCGCGCGCCGTTCCGCCGCCCCGCCGCCGGGGCCGGCCCAGGGGGAGGACCCACCATGGCCATCACCGTGCCCGAACGCGAACAGCACGGGGAGGACGTCGCCGCGCCGGAGAGCGGCCGCGACACCGCCGAAGCGCTCGCCCTGCTCGCCCGGGCCCGCACCGTCGTCGACCCCGCGATCCGCGCCGCCGTCGACACCCTCCCCGACTCGATGCGGCTGATCTCCGGCTACCACCTCGGCTGGCTGGAGGCCGACGGGACGCCCAGCGCCGTCGGCGCCGGCAAGGCGATCCGCCCCGCCCTGGTCCTCGCCGCGGCCACCGCCGTCGGCGGCCGCCCGCAGGACGCCGTCCGGGCCGCCGCCGCCGTCGAACTCGTGCACAACTTCACCCTGCTGCACGACGACGTCCTCGACCGCGACCACACCCGCCGCCACCGGCCCACCGCCTGGCGGGTGTTCGGCACCACCGGCGCGATCCTGGCCGGCGACGCCATGCACTCGCTCGCGCTCCGGGTCCTCGCCGAGGACCCGCACCCCGCTGCGGCCGCCTCGGTCCGCCGGCTCGCCGACTGCGTGGTCGAGCTGTGCGCCGGGCAGCAGGCCGACTGCTCCTTCGAGCAGCGCGCCGACGTCACCCTCGACGAGTGCCTGGTGATGGCCGAGGGCAAGACCGGCGCCCTGCTCGGCTCCGCGTGCGCGATCGGCGCGCTCTACGCCGGGGCGGACCGGGAGACCGCCGACGCGATGGACGCCTTCGGCCGCGAGATCGGCCTCGCCTTCCAGCTCATCGACGACCTGATCGGCATCTGGGGCGACCCCGCGGTCACCGGCAAGCCGGTCGGCGCCGACCTCGCCGCCCGGAAGAAGTCCCTCCCCGTCGTCCGCGCGCTCTCCTCCGGGACGGCGGCGGGCGACGAACTCGCCGAGCTGTACGCCAACGGGCGACCGCTCAGTCCTGCGGAGCTGGCCGCTGCGGCGGACGCGGTGGACCGGGCGGGCGGGCGCGGCTGGGCCCAGACCGAGAGCTGCGACCGGATGGCCACCGCGATCAGCCACCTGGCCGCCGCCGTCCCCGACCCGGCCCGCACCGACGACCTCCTCGCCCTCGCGGAACTCGTCACCCGCCGGACCTTCTAGGCAGAAACAGGGCCCGGGGAGCGAAGCTCCAGGGGCCCGGGGAACGGCGGGGCCGAGGGGCTGGTGTCCGACGGGCTGCGAGGCGCTGCCCCGTTTCGGGCCGAAGGTCCTTGGCCGACGCCCCGTGGCGCCCCGCTGGGTTCCGGCGATCAGCCCCTCGGCCCCGCCGTTCCCCGGGCCCCTGACGGTTCCCCCTGATGGATCGTCAGGTCGCCGTAAGTGGCGAGGGTGCGGGCCAGGTCGGTCGGGTGGTGGCGGAGGGTGGTGTCGAGGAAGGCGAGGGTGGTGGCGGCGACCAGGCGGGGGCTGCCGGTGCGGCCGAGGGTGCCGGTGAGCGGGGGGAACGGGGGGAGGTAGAGCGGGCCGTCCATGAAGGTGAGGTGGGCGGCGCCGGGGACGGTGAGGCGGTAGGTGGTCGCGGTGTCGGTGTCGAGGACTTCGGTGAGGCGCGGCAGGTAGCGCGGGTCGGTGGCGGGGCCGAGGGCCTGGGTGAGGGCGAGGACGGGGCGGGTCAGCGCGGGGGTGGTGGGGCCGTGCGGGAAGCCGTCGAGGTCGATGACGGCGGTGAAGCGCGGGTCCCGGCGGGCGGCCTGGAGGGCGGCCGCGCCGCCCATCGAGTGGCCCGCCACGGCGACCCGGTCGGTGTCGAGGCGGCCGGCCAACGGGTCGCTGCGCTCGCCGTGGTCAAGGGCGTCCAGCCGGGTGAGGGCGAAGCCGAGGTCGGCGGCGCGGATCGCGGTCCAGTCGGCGGCGAGTTCCGCGTCCCGGTCGGCGTTGCCGCTGGAGGAGGTCGCACTGGTGACGGTGCGGCCGTCGGCGAGAAGGACGGCGGCGGAGTCGTAGGGGTGGTCGAGGGCGGCGACCAGGTAGCCGTGGCTGGCCAACTCCTCGGCCCAGGCGGTGTTCTGGGTGCGGACGCCGCCCGAGCCGGGTGAGAACAGCACGAGCGGGAAGCGTCCGCCGCCGCTCGCCACGGGGGCGTCGAACACCGCCCGGCTGCGGGCCCGCGGGACGCCGTCGACCAGGAAGGCGGGCAGGCCGACGCCCTGGGCCAGGGCGGCGGAGACCGTCCGCGCCTCCTGCGGGGTGCGGCCCAGGTACGGGGCCCGGGGGGTGCTCGCGGGGCTGGGGACGGCCGGGTACCAGAGCTGGGCGACGACGGTGCGGTGGTCGTCCGGGTCGGGGGTGAAGGTCTCGGGGCGCTGCGGGTCGGTCCACTGGAGGACCCGGGTGCCGACCGCGAACTCCCCGGTGGGCTCCGGGAACACCGGTACGGGGAAGGCCCAGGCGGCGACCGGGCCCGCCGCGAGCAGGCCCAGGCAGGCTGCCGTGCCGGGCAGCGCCAGCCAGCGGGGGGCGCGCCGGGCCGGTCGGGTGCCGCGCCACCGCCGGAGCACGGGGGAGAGCGCGAACGGCAGCGCCAGGGCGCCGACCGCCGGCACCGGCAGCAGTTGCCAGCGCAGGCCCGGCACGGCCAGGGCGGCCGTCGACAGCAGGAGCAGCGCGCCCGCCGCCACGGCGGTGCGCGGCCGGGCGGCGGCGGGCAGCCAGCGCACCAGCACCAGCGCCAGCGCGCCCAGCAGGGCGAGGAGTTCGGGGAGGGACAGCGGCAGTCCCGGCAGGGTCTCGGTCACCCGGCCATCCTGCGAACCGGGACCGCGCTGCCGCATCGGCCCCGGGGCCCGACCGGGTGCCGACCCCGGTGGCAGCCCGGCGTCCCGACTGGGTGGCCGGGTTGCGACCCCGGTCGGTGTCCGGCCTCCTCCTGCGGGCGTACCGGGGGCCGGTGCTCTCGGCCGGTGGGCTCATGTGCCGGGCCCGGTCGGCGTCCTAGCGTGGGCGGGGCCAGCGCGCCGCCGAGACGACAGGGACGTGCACGATGATCGAGGCCGCCCGGCTCCCGGGCCTCCGGCCGCCGCGCCTGCTGCGCGGGGCGTTCCCGCTGCTGCGCGGGGTGCTGCTGCCGGTGCTGCTCCTGCTGCACCTGCCGACGGCGTACCCGGCCCGCGAACTGCCGCTCGCCGCCGTGCTGACGGCCGCGCTGGCGGTGCCGCTGCTGTGGCGGCGCCGGGCCCCGCGCGCGGTGTTCGCGGCGGTCGCCGCCGCCGCGGCCGTCCAGTGGCTGGCGGGGCTCCAACTCCCGGCGGACGTTGCCCTCTTGGTGGCGCTGTACACGGTCGCGGCCGAGACCGGACGGCGCGGCGCGCTGCTCGCCGGGGCCGTGGTGGCGGCGGGGGCGGTGCTGGCCTGCCTGCGCTGGGCGGCGGACGGCGCGTTCGTCACCCTGCTGGTCGCGGCGACCGCGAGCACGGTGGCCGCCGCCGTGCTCGGGGTGAACGCCTGGACCACCCGCGCCCACCTGGTGACGCTGCGGGAGCGGGCCGCGGAGCTGGAGCGGGACCAGCGGGCGCGGGCCCGGCTGGCCGTCGCCGAGGAGCGGGCCAGGATCACCCGGGAGATGCACGACATCGTCACCCACAACCTGTCGGTGATGGTCGCGCTCACCGACGCCGCCGTGCAGGTCGGGCACCGTGCACCGGGGCGGGCGGACGCCGCGCTGCGGCAGATCGCCGAGACCGGCCGGCAGGCGCTGACCGACATGCGGCGGGTGCTGGGCGTGCTGCGCGCCGACGAGCCGGACGCGGCCCGCCACCCGCTGCCCGGGATCGCCCAACTCGACGCGCTGGCGGAGCAGCTGACCGCCGCCGGGCTGCCGACCCGGCTGGCGGTCCGGGGCGGTTTCGGGCACGTGCCCGCCACCGCCCAGCTGACCGTCCACCGCCTGGTGCAGGAGGCGCTGACCAACACCCTCAAGCACGCCCCCGCCGGGACGCGCGCCGAGGTCCGGGTCGACTGCTCGGCCGAGGCCGTCGCGCTGCGGGTCACCGACCGCGGCCCCCGCCCGCCGGTCCCCGCCGCCGCCCCGTCCGGCGGTCATGGCCTGGCCGGGATGCGCGAGCGCGCCGCGGCCCACGGCGGGACGCTGCGGGCCGGGCCGCTCCCCGGCGGCGGCTGGGAGGTCCGGACCGAGCTGCTGCTGGGCGCCGCCGACCCGGCGGGGCCGGCGTGACGATCCGGGTCCTGGTCGCCGACGACGAGGCGCTGCTGCGGATGGCCTTCGGCACCGTGCTGGACGCCCAGCCCGACCTGGCAGCGGTCGGCGGGGCCGCGGACGGCGCCGAGGCCGTCCGGCTGGCCCGCGAGCTGCGCCCCGACGTGATCCTGATGGACGTCCGGATGCCCGGGACGGACGGGATCGAGGCGACCCGGCGGATCGTCGCGGAGCGCCCGCGCAGCCGGGTGCTGATCCTGACCACCTTCGACCTGGACGCGTACGCCTTCGCCGGGCTGGCAGCCGGGGCCTCGGGTTTCCTGCTGAAGAACGCCAGGCCGGAGGAGTTGCTGGCGGCGGTCCGCAGCGTGGCGGCGGGCGACGCGGTGGTCTCGCCGCGGATCACCCGCCGCCTGCTGGAGAGCTGCCGTCCGCACCTGCCGGGCGCGGCCGGCCCCGGGCCCGCGGAGTTGCGGGAGCGGCTGGCCCGGCTGAGCGTCCGGGAGCGCGAGGTGCTGGCCGAGGTCGGCCGCGGCCGGTCCAACGCGGAGATCGCGGCCGCGCTGCACCTCGCCGAGGCGACCGTGAAGTCCCACCTGGGGCGCGTGCTGCAGAAGGTGGGGCTCCGGGACCGGATCGAAGCGGTGGTCTTCGCCCACCGGAGCCGCCTGGTCCCGCTGGATTGACGGTGCGTCAACTGCCGATCAGGGCCTGTTCCTTGGCGGGGTCGATGCCGAGCGGGGTCTCCAGCTGCCGGTAGGCGACCTCGGCGCGGCCGCCGGCCTCCAGCCAGGCCCAGGTGTCGCGGACGGTGTCCGCGAGCGGGCGGATCCGCAGGCCCGCGGCGACGGCGGCGGTCGAGTCGGCCTGCCAGGTGCCGAGCCAGCCCTCGGTGGCGGGCGCCCAGAGCGGGAGTTCGGTCCACGGCGCGACCTCGGCGCCGAGCAGGGTCGCGTCCGCCGTCCAGACGAACTCGGCGTCGGAGCCGGTCGCGGCGCGGCAGGCGTCCAGGAGTTCGCCGGTGGTCGCGGAGCCGGGCGGCGCGGTGGTGACGTACCGTCCGGTGGCGCGCCGCTCGGCGAGGTCGAGGCCGAAGGCGGCGAAGTCGCGGGCGTCGATCAGGCTGAGCGGGCGGTCGGCGGCGCCGGGGGCGAGCACCCGGCCGCCGCGGGCGACCCGGTCGAGCCACCAGGGGAGCCGGCCGATCGGCTCGTGCGGGCCGATCAGCAGGCCGCAGTTGAGGATCACGTTCGGGCCGTCGTAGTTCGCCAGCAGGGCGCGCTCGCAGCCCGCCTTGAGGGCGGTGGCGAAGGGCTGGTCGGGCGGCAGGTCGCCGGCGCACGCCAGCAGTTCGGACTCCGGGCCGACCGGTCGGGCGGGCCAGTCGGCGAAGGCGTGCACGGAGGAGACGAAGCCGTAGTGCCCGGTCCGGCCGGACAGCAGGCGGGCGGTCTGCGCGACGTCGTGCGGCTGCTGGCCGGAGGTGTCGACCACGGCGTCCCACTGCCGGCCGTCGACCAGGCGGCGCAGGTCGTCGAGGCTGCCGCGGTCGCCGTGGACGGCCTCGACCCCGGGCAGGTCGGTGCGGCTGACCCCGCGGTTGTAGGTGGTGACGCGGTGGCCGCGGGCGAGGGCCTCGACGGCGTAGGCGCGGCCGAGGAACTTGGAACCGCCGAGCAGAAGGATGTCCATGCCGTCGAGCGTTCCCGAAGCCTCCGCCGGGAGTCCCGATTTCTCCCGTCGGCAGAGCGGTTTCGCCCACGGCGGACGGCTCGGGGCCGGTCCTCGGCCCCGCGGTGCGGCCCGGACGGAGTCGTTCCCGCCGACCCCGTCCGGTGTCCCGGCGGCCCCCTTCAGGCGGACGGCGAGGCGGCCCCGGACGGGGCGGCGCTCGGCGACCCGGACGGCCCGGCCGGGGGCTCGGAGGCCGGGGGAGCGGAGGAGGGCGGAGCGGAGGGCGGGGCGGAGGAGGACGGCGCGGACGGGTCCGGCGAGGTCGGGGTCGGGGTCGCGGTGCCGGACGGGCTCGGCGAGGCGGGCGCGCCGGTCGAGGAGGACGGGGACGGGGAGGACGGGGAGGCGGACGGCGCCGGGTCGGCGGGCCCCGTCGACGGGGTCGGGGTCGGCTCCGGGGTGGGGAGGCCGCGCTGGTCGCTGCCGCCCTCCAGGGTGACCACCGCGTCGGACGGCGGCAGCGCCAGGTGCGCGGCCCACTTCGACCGGGGCGCCCGGGTCTCGTCCACGGTGACGGTGACGGTGATCCGCTGGCCGGGGGCCAGGGTGCCGGAGTCGCGGCTGAGCCGGAGCCAGTCCACGTCCACCACGGCGTGCCAGGAGAGCGTGCCGGCACCGGAGTTGGTGAGGGTGAGGACGGTGCGGCTGCCGTACTCGCCGGCCTCCACGGTCAGCTGGTCGGCGAGCGAGGCGGGCGGGGCGGGCTCGGCGGTCAGGGTGGGGCTGGAGAGCGGGGTGGAGCGGTGCGAGGGCACCGGGACCACCGGACCCTGGAAGGTCGGCAGGGACGTTTCTGCGGTCACCGCGCCCGCCAGTTGCAGGGTGCCCGTCGCGGGCGGCAGCACCGCCACCGCGGTCGGCTCCGGGACCGGCACCCGCCGCCCGGTCGGCGCGTCCACCCGGACCGAGGACACCGCCGAGGCCGGCTCCGCCCCGCCGTCCCGGTGCGCGCCCCACAGCGCCACCACCGGCGCGGCCAGCACGGCCGCCAGCACCCCGGTGGTCACCACCCGCTGGCGCACCGCCGAGGGGCGCGGCGGCGCCGTCAGCCGGTGCCGGGGGAAGCCCTGCCGGTCGAAGCGCGGCTCGGCCGGGCCCTGGGCGGCCCGCCGACCGGCCGCCGCGCCCGCCAGGAAGGCGGTGCCGCCGGTCGCGGCGGCGGGGCGCAGCCGCTCGGGGGCGGTCAGCAGCGGCAGGCCGGGCAGCCCGGCCAGGCCGTGCCCGAGCTGGCCGGCCACCCGCTCCGCGGTGCCCCGGCAGGTCGGGCACTCGACCAGGTGCAGCACCAGTTCGCGGCGGAGCGCCGGGCCGAGCACCCAGCCGCGCCAGGACTCGGCGCCGACGCCGCCGAGCTGCGCCAGTTCGGGGCAGGAGCCGACGCCGAGCACCAGCAGCGCCGTCCTGGTCCGGCCGACCTCGGCGCCGGCCGCGTCCAGCAGCGCGGCCGCGTCCTCGGCGGTCAGGCCGAGCACCGCGGCGACCTCGGCGCTGCCCAGCCGGTGCCGGACCGCCAGCTCCAGCGCCTCGCGCTGCTCGGGGTCGGTGCCGGCGGCCTCCGGCCAGGCCAGCGAGGCGAGCTCGCGGCGCCGCTCGCGGGCGGTGCCGGGCGCGGGCGGGGCGGCGGGGGGCGGGGCGACGGCCGCCCCGGTGTCGTCCAGCCGGGCCAGGCAGCGGTGCCGGGCCAGCGCGTACAGCCAGGCGCGCAGCAGGTCCGGGTCGGTGAGCCGGTCGCCGTGGCGCCGGGCCAGGTCGCGGACCTCCAGGACGGCGGCGCCGGCGGCGTCGTGCTCGCAGAGCACGGACAGGCAGTAGGTGAACAGGCCGTCGACGCACGCGGCGTACGCGCGCAGGGCGGGGGAGGCGTCGGGGGAGGCGTCGATGGGGTGGGGCTGGCCGGTGGTCACGGATCGACGGTAGGCAGCCGAAACCCGCCACCCGGAGGGTTTCGGCCGTTTGTCCTTCTTTCGGGTAACAGGACCGATTTCTTGTTCGCCCGTTCGACTCCGTTCGGGTGACGTCCGGGCGCTGTCGGTGCGAGGCGCTACCGTGGCCCGCATGGCTGCCCGTACCAAGACCACCGCCAAGCCGCGCTCCTCGTACCGCTGCACCGAGTGCGGCACCCAGCTGCTCAAGTGGGTCGGCCGCTGTCCCGAGTGCAACGCCTGGGGCACGGTCGAGGAGTACGGCGCGGTGCCGATCCGCACCACGGCGGCCGGGCCGGTCTCCTCGGCGGCCAAGCCGATCGGGCAGGTCGACGGGCAGGTGGCGACGGCGCGCTCGACGGGCGTGCCGGAGCTCGACCGGGTGCTCGGCGGCGGCCTGGTGCCGGGCGCGGTGGTGCTGCTGGCGGGCGAGCCCGGCGTCGGCAAGTCCACCCTGCTGCTGGACGTCGCGGCGAAGGCCGCCTCCGAGCGGCACCGCACGCTGTACGTCACCGGCGAGGAGTCGGCCGGGCAGGTCCGGCTGCGCGCGGACCGGATCAACGCGCTCTCCGACCACCTCTACCTGGCCGCCGAGCAGGACCTCGGCGCGGTGCTGGGCCACATCGAGGCGGTCAACCCCGGCCTGCTGATCCTGGACTCGGTGCAGACCATCGCCTCCGCCGAGCTGGACGGCGCGCCGGGCGGCCCGGCGCAGGTCCGCGAGGTGGCGGGCGCGCTGATCCGGGCCTCCAAGGAGCGCGGCATGGCGACGCTGCTGGTCGGCCACGTCACCAAGGACGGCCAGATCGCCGGCCCCCGCCTGCTGGAGCACCTGGTGGACGTGGTGCTCTCCTTCGAGGGCGACCGGCACGCCCGGCTCCGGCTGATCCGCGGCGTCAAGAACCGCTACGGCGCGACCGACGAGGTGGGCTGCTTCGAGCTGCACGACGAGGGCATCGTCGGCCTGGCCGACCCGTCCGGCCTGTTCCTGACGCGCCGTGACAAGCCGGTCCCCGGCACCTGCCTGACGGTCACCCTGGAGGGCAAGCGCCCGCTGGTGGCGGAGGTGCAGGCGCTGATGGTGGATTCGCAGATCCCCTCGCCGCGGCGGACCACCTCGGGCCTGGAGTCGCCGCGGATCGCGATGATCCTGGCGGTGGTGGAGCGGCACGGCGGCGTGAAGCTCGGCAAGCAGGACATCTACACGGCGACGGTCGGCGGCGTGAAGCTCACCGAGCCCTCGGCGGACTTGGCGATCGCCCTGGCGGTGGCCTCCTCCTCCACCGACACGCCGCTGCCGAGCAACCTGGTGGCGATCGGCGAGGTCGGCCTGGCGGGCGAGGTGCGCCGGGTGACGGGCGTGCAGCGCCGGCTGGCGGAGGCGCACCGGCTCGGGTTCACGCACGCCCTGGTGCCGCCGGACCCGGGCAAGGTCCCGGCGGGCATGAAGGTGGTGGAGGTCGCCGACATCGGCGAGGCGCTGCGCGCGATCCCGGGCCGCCGCCCGCGCGCGAAGGCCCGTCAGGAGGAGGGCGGCGCGGGCCGTCCGACCGCCCGCGGCGAGGCCGCGCCGCCCGCCCGGTCCCGGGCGCAGGCCCCCGTCCAGGCGTACCCGGAGGAGCTGATGGCGGGCTGGGAGCCGGTCGACTCGGACGAACTGGACTGACCCACGTCCCGCCGCGGCCGCGCGCAGTTAGACTTCACCTGCTGATTGGTATCAATCGCAGGAACAACGGACAGACCGTCGGCCGCCGCGGCACACGGTCCGGGTCGGCCCAAGGAGTCACGTGGCAGCCATCGACCGGGCGGACAAGTCCTCCCGCGAGGAGGCCCTGCTGCGGGCTTCCCTCAGTGCGATCGCGCCGGGCACGGCGCTGCGGGACGGGCTGGAGCGGGTGCTCCGGGCCAACACCGGCGGCCTGATCGTCCTCGGTTTCGACAAGAGCGTGGACGCGCTCTGCACCGGCGGTTTCGTACTGGACGTCGAGTTCACCGCGACCCGGCTGCGCGAACTGTGCAAGCTGGACGGCGCGGTGGTGCTGGACAAGGACCTCACCAAGATCCTCCGGGCCGGCGTGCACCTGATGCCGGACGCCAACATCCCCACCGACGAGACCGGCACCCGGCACCGCACCGCGGAGCGGGTGAACCGGCAGACCGGCTTCCCGGTGGTCGCGGTCTCGCACTCGATGCGGCTGATCGCCATCTACGTCAACGGCGCCCGCCGGGTGCTGGAGGACTCCACCACCGTGCTGTCCCGCGCCAACCAGGCGCTGGCCACCCTGGAGCGCTACAAGCTCCGGCTGGACGAGGTGGCGGGCACCCTCTCGGCGCTGGAGATCGAGGACCTGGTCACCGTCCGGGACGTCTCGGCGGTGGTGCAGCGCCTGGAGATGGTCCGGCTGATCGCCGGCGAGATCGCCGGGTACGTGCTGGAGCTCGGCACCGACGGCCGACTGCTCTCGCTCCAGCTGGACGAGCTGATCGCGGGCGTCGAGCCGGAGCGCGAACTCGTGGTCCGCGACTACTTCCCGGACCGGGCGGCGAAGAAGGGCCGCACCGTCACCGAGGTGCTGTCCGACCTGGAGGCGCTCACCCACGCCGAGCTGCTCGACCTGCAGACGGTGGCCAAGGCGCTCGGCTACACCGGCACCCCCGAGTCGCTGGACTCCGCGGTCTCGCCGCGCGGCTACCGGCTGCTGGCGAAGGTGCCGCGGCTGCCGAACACCGTCATCGAGCGGCTGGTCGACCACTTCGGCGGCCTGCAGAAGCTGCTCGCCGCGTCCATCGACGACCTGCAGACGGTGGAGGGCGTCGGCGAGACCCGGGCCCGCTCGGTGCGCGAGGGGCTGTCCCGGCTCGCCGAGTCCTCCATCCTGGAGCGGTACGTCTGACCGGCCGTCAGTCCGCCTGCGGCTTCAGGGCGTAGAGCAGCAGGAACAGGTTGACCTCGACCGCGTCGGGGTCATCGGACTCGCCCTGCTCGAACACCTCGTCCAGCGCCTGGTCGATCCGGGCCCGCAGGGTGCGCAGCTGGTCGAGCGTGATCCGGGTGCTGGAGTGCGCGAACTTGCCCGGCCGCGGGTTGCCCTGCGCGGCCGGGGTCAGGTCGATCCGCCCCGCCAGGAAGGACCGGCGGAAGTCGGCCCGCACCAGGTCCATCGCCGCGAGCATCGCGTTCAGCGCGGCCGGCGGGTCGCTGTCGTCCTCCGCGTACACCTCGGGCGAGAGCCGCAGTGAGTGCTGGGCCGAGCGGTAGCGGCTCTCCACGATGCCCGACACCACCCGGGTCTCGGCGACGAACACCAGCCCCGTCTGCTCCAGTTGCTTGACGTGCCGGTACAGCTTGGTCGGCGCCTCCTCCAGCTCGGCCGCGATCTCCTTCACCGAGAGCGGCTCCGGGTCGTGCTTCATCAGCGCCCCGAGGACGGCCAGCCGCAGCGGGTCCGCCAGCGCCTTCAGCGTGGCGACGTCCGTGACCTCGCGCTCTTTCATCTGCTCCACCACGCCCACATTCAGCCACAGCGTCCACGCTTGCGCAATTGTTCACGGCCGTGCAACCATTCATGAAAGCGTGAATGATTGTGAGTGCGTGAACGTTGCTGTCGTGGTGAACGTGCGCACGGGTGGATACGGGGTGGCAGTGATGACGGTGACCGACGAACAGGTGGCGGCTCCCGCGGCGGAGCCGGTGCCGCTGCGCCGCAACTGGCGCTTCCAGACCCTGTGGGCCGGCTCGGCCTCCTCGATGCTCGGCACCTGCCTCGCCGACACCGCGTACCCGCTGCTGCTGCTCGCCATGACCGGCTCCCCGACGCTGGCCGGCGCGTTCGGCGCCTGCCAGTTCGGCGCCTCCGTCCTGTTCGGCCTGCACGGCGGCGTCGTCGCCGACCGGTACGACCGGCGCCGGGTCCTGATCCTCGCCGACACCGTCCGGCTGCTCACCGCGCTCAGCGTCGCCGTCGCGCTGCTGCTGCACCGGCTGACCGTCCCGCACGCCCTGTTCGCCGCCGCCGTCATCGGCGCCACCATGGCCTACGGCGGCCCCTCCCGGATGCTCGCGCTGCGCGCCGTCGTCCCGCCCGAGCAGCTCCGGCAGGCCCTCTCCCAGGACGAACTCCGGGTCAACGGGGCCGCGTTGGCCGGCCCGCCGCTGGCCGGCTTCCTGCTCGGCCTGGGCCGGGCGGTGCCCTTCCTCACCACCGTGCTCACCTCGGCGCTCGCGCTCGGGGCCTCGATCGCGGTCCGCTTCGACTCCCCGGCGGGTGACGGGGCGTCAGGGGGTCGCAAGGAGAAGGGCGCCGCGTCCGCCGGGCTGCGTTACCTGTTCGGCAATCCCGTGCTGCGCTCGACCGTGCTGGTCGTGGTCGCGCTCAACGTGACCGGTTCGGCGCTGCTGCTCGCCCTCATGGTGCTGCTCCGCGACGGCGGCACCTCCGAGGCCGGCATCGGCCTCACCCTCACCGGCGAAGCCGTCGGCGGCCTGCTCGGCGCGCTCTTCGTCTCCCGCCTGCACCGGCGGCTCGCCCCGGGCGCGCTGCTGCTCGCCGTCGGGTGGAGCGCCGCGCTGATGTTCGCCGTCCCGGCGTCCGGGGGCGGGCCGGTGGTCGTCTTCGCCGCGCTCACCGTCATGTCGCTGGGCGTCCCCGCGCTGCGGGTCATGCTCGACGTGCTGGTCTTCCAGCGCGTCCCCGAGGAGATGCGCGGCCGCGCGGTGGCCGGAACGACGACCCTCCTGATGGGTGGCCTCCCCGTCGGCACCATGACCGCGGGCCTCCTCCTCGACCACCTCGCCCCCCGCACCGTCCTCCTCCTGCTCGCCGCGACCCTCGCCGCGACCCTCCTCCCGGCCACGCTGGGACGCGGCCTGCGGGGCACGACGTGGAGCGACTAGGGAGCAACTAGGGAGCCCCGCCAGGGGCCCGGGGAACGGCGGGGCCGAGAGGCGGGTGTCCGACGGGCTGCTGTGCGCTACCCCGTTTCGGGCCTGAGGTCTTTTGGCCGACGCCCCGTGGCGCCCCACTGTGTCCCGACCCAAAGCCCCTCGGCTCCGCCGTTCCCCGGGCCCCTGGAGCTTCGCTCCCAGCGGGCCCTGGAGCGGGCTCTCCGCCTAGGAGTTTTCGAGGCGGATCGAGGTGCGGGCGGAGAGCGGCCCGGCCGGGGGGATGGTGAGGTCGGCCTGGACGAGGTAGTTGCCGGGCTGGGCCGGGGTGGGGTCGGGGGTGGCGCACTGGGGCTTGGAGCGGGTGCGGTCCCAGGTGAAGGTCTCGGTGACGCCGCTGTTGCCGGCGATCTGGGCCCAGGCGTCGGCGCGTTCGGGGATGCAGTCGGCGGAGGACCAGACCCGCTCGTTGGAGCTGGAGGTGACGGTGATCGCCGAGTTCTCCCGGGAGAGGTTGACCCGGCAGGCCGACCCGGAGGAGTTGCGGATGGTCAGGGCCAGTCGCGGCTTGTCCTTCACCGCGTACGCGTTCTGCGCCGAGGCCAGTTCCAGCGTCAGCTGCGAGGTGGCGCAGACCGGGAGGGCCATCACCTCGGGGGTGTTGACGGCGGGCGAGGCCCCGCCGCCGGGGCGGGAGTTGCCGCCGGTCGAGGAGCCGCCGCCCGCGGACCCGCCCGCGGAGGTGCCGCCGCCCGCGGAGGACCCGCCGGTGACGCTGATGTCGCCGCCCGCGCCGCCCGTGCCGCCACCGGTCGAGGACCCGCCGGAGGAGGAGCCGCCGCCGGTGCCGCCGGGGCGGGTGGTGATGGCGGGGCCGCTGGGGGAGGCGCCCGGGTCGATGGACTGGGCGGGCGCGGGGAGCGGGGTGCTGCTGCCGGCCTTCTTCGGGTCGCCGCCGTCGCGGCCGAACACGAGCCAGCCCACCAGCAGGAGGACCAGCGCGAGGACGGTCAGGGCTACGACGCGGCGCCGCCAGTAGATCGAGGCGGGCAGCGGTCCGACGGGCTGGCGCAGAGAAGGCACGGGCAAACTCTACGAGACGGTGTGGACCTGTTGACGCATCAACACCGCACCGGGAGCACTTCTTTCACATGATCCGCCATTTGCTCCGTAAGGGGGACTCGACACCTCGGCGTGTCGCCCTATAGTCGCCCTCATGGCCCCCGCGCACGAACCCGCTCCCGGTACGACCCCGACCCTCGACCCCGCGCAGCTGATCGCCGAGGCGCGCCGGGCGTTCTTCACGGTGTTCACGGTGGTCTGCCTGGTGTGGGCGGTCCAGCTGGTGAACTGGCTGACGGACGAGCGGCTGGCGCTGCTGCACGGCATCCGGGCCCGGGACGCGGACAGTCTCGGGTACCTGCTGACCGCCCCGTTCCTGCACCTGAACTGGCAGCACCTGGAGGGCAATTCGGGCCCGCTGTTCGTGTTCGGGTTCCTCGCCGCGTACCGGGGCGTGCGCAAGTTCCTCGGGCTGACGGCGCTGGTGGTGGTGACCAGCGGCATGGCGGTGTGGCTGTTCGAGCGGACCGACGTGGTGACCGTCGGCGCCAGCGGCGTGATCTTCGGGTACTTCGGCTACGTGGTGCTGCGCGGCCTGTTCGACCGGAACCTGATAGACACCCTGATCGGCCTGGCGATGGGCGCGTCCTTCGCCTACATCCTGACCACGGCGGTGCCGGGCACGCCGGGGGTGTCCTGGCTGGGGCACCTGGGCGGCCTGGTCGGCGGCCTGGCGGGGGCGTGGATCTTCCGGACCAGGGGCGCGAAGGCCCCGGCCTCGCTCACCGCCGCGGCCCGGCCGGACGGGGAGGTGCCGGGTCCGGCGGAGGCCCCGGCGCTCGGGCGGGGCGGGGCCGCGCCGGTCAGCCCGCGCGCGGACCTGCTGAAGGAGCTCGACGACCTGGGGCTTTAAGCCCGGCCGGGTGGTCGTGGCAGGATCGGGGGGCCATGGTTGCCACTGTTCCGACCCCTGCCCCCGGCGCCGTCCAGGCGCTGCACTCGACCGTCATCGGCTGGTACGAGGCGCACGCCCGCGACCTGCCCTGGCGCCGCGCCGACGCCTCGCCCTGGGCGGTGATGGTCAGCGAGTTCATGCTCCAGCAGACGCCGGTGAAGCGGGTGCTGCCCGCGTACGCGGCCTGGCTGGAGCGCTGGCCCACCCCGGCCTCGCTGGCCGCGGACGCGCCCGGCGAGGCGGTCCGGATGTGGGGCCGGCTCGGCTACCCGCGGCGGGCGCTGCGGCTGCACGGCGCCGCGGTGGCGATCACCGAGCGGCACGGCGGCGAGGTGCCGTCCGACCACGCGGCGCTGCTGGCGCTGCCCGGGGTGGGGGAGTACACGGCGGCGGCGGTCGCCTCGTTCGCGTTCCGGCAGCGGCACGCGGTGCTGGACACCAACGTGCGCCGGGTGTTGGCCCGCGCGGTCACCGGCGTCGAGTACCCGGCGAACGCCACCACCGCGGCCGAGCGCCGGACCGCGACCGAGCTGCTGCCGGCCGGCGCGGAGCGGGCCGCGACCTGGGCGGTGGCGGTGATGGAGCTGGGCGCCCTGGTGTGCACGGCGCGCGGCCCGGAGTGCGGCAGCTGCCCGTTGAAGGCGCGGTGCGCCTGGCAGCGGGCCGGCTGCCCGCCGTACCAGGGCCCGGCCCGGCGCGGGCAGACCTACGAGGGCACCGACCGGCAGGTCCGCGGCAAGCTGCTGGCGGTGCTGCGGGAGGCCCACGGGCTGGTCGCCCAGGGGCAGTTGGACGTGGTGTGGCCGGACGCGGTGCAGCGGGCCCGGGCGCTGGACGGGCTGGTCGCGGACGGGCTGGTGGAGCCGGTCGGGCCGGGCACGTACCGGCTGCCGCAGTAGCGGGCCGGGAAGCAGCGGGCGGGGAACGCGGGAGCGGCCCGGGGCGGGGGCCCCGGGCCGCTCCGTCAGGTGCGGGCGGTCGTCAGACCGCGCCCTCCAGGGCGGCGTCCGCCTTGGCCTCGGCGGCGGCCGGGCCGCCGCGCAGCGCGACCTCGCGGATGAACAGCGCGGCCACCACGGCGACCACACAGATCACGGTGGCCCACAGGAAGACGGTGTGCATGCCGTTGGCGATGCCGTGCCGGTAGGCGTCCAGCACGTTCGCCGGCAGGTGCTGCAGGGTGGCCGGGTTCATCGCCGACATGCCCTCGCCGCCGCCGCCCTGCTTCATGTGCGCCAGGACCTCCGGCGGGAGCTTCTTGATGCTGTCGTTGACCTGGTTGATGTACAGGGTGCCGAACAGCGCGACGCCGAAGGAGCCGCCGATGGTGCGGAACAGGGTGGCGGAGGAGGAGGCGACGCCCATGTCCTTCAGCTCCACGCTGTTCTGCGCGACCAGCATGGTGACCTGCATCAGGAAGCCCATGCCGGCGCCGAGCACCACCATGTAGCAGGAGGAGGTGAAGCTCTTGGTGTCCACCGAGAGGGTGGAGAGCAGCAGCGTTCCGCCGGCCATCACCACGGTGCCGATGATCGGGTAGATCCGGTACTTGCCGGTCTTGGTGATGGCCTGGCCGACCACCAGCGAGATCACCAGCATGCCGAACATCATCGGCATCAGCAGCAGGCCGGAGTTGGTGGCCGAGGCGCCCTGGACGATCTGCTGGTAGGTGGGCAGGAAGGTCACCGCGCCGAACATGGCGAAACCGACGATGAAGCCGATGATCGAGACCATGGTGAAGTTGAGGTTGCGGAACAGGCCGAGCGGGATGACCGGTTCGGCGACCCGCTGCTCGACGTAGCAGAAGCCGATCAGCGAGGCGACGCCGAGCGCGGCCAGGCCGAGGATCTGCTTGGAGCCCCAGGCGTACTCGTGGCCGCCCCAGGTGGTGATCAGGACCAGCGAGACGATGCCGACGGTCAGCAGCAGCGAGCCCAGGTAGTCGATCTTCGCGTTGGAGCGGACCTTGGGGAGCTTCAGCACGACCACCACGAAGGCCAGCGCGACCGCGCCGAGCGGCAGGTTGACGTAGAACGTCCAGCGCCAGGACAGGTGGTCGGTGATGAAGCCGCCGATCAGCGGGCCGCCGACGGTGGCCAGCGCCATCACGCCGGCGAACAGGCCCTGGTACTTGCCGCGCTCGCGCGGCGGGACCAGCGCACCCATGATCGACATCACGCCGACCATCAGACCGCCGGCGCCCAGGCCCTGGACGGCGCGGAAGGCGATCAGCTGGGTCATGCTCTGCGACAGGCCGGACAGCGCCGAGCCGAGCAGGAAGATCGCGATCGAGACCAGGAACGAGCCCTTGCGGCCGTACAGGTCGCCGATCTTGCCCCAGATCGGGGTGGAGGCGGCGGTGGCCAGGGTGTAGGCCGTCACCACCCAGGACATGTGCTCGGCGCCGTTCAGCTCGCCGACGATGCGGGGCATCGCGGTGCCCACGATCAGGTTGTCGAGCATGGCGAGCAGCATGGTGATCACCAGGCCCACCATCACCAGGCGGATCTCGCGCTGCGGGCGCTGCTCGAACTCCTCGGGCTTCTTCCCGAGGTCGATCGATGGCTCCTCCGGAGCCGCCTCGGACTGCTGGGTTGTCATGGTGCGTCTCCCGGGGCGCAGGTGCCGCGGTGGGGTCCGCGGCGGTACTTACTTGACGACCGGCTAGTTAATCGCCGTCCGGCACGGTAGGTTGTTCCCCAGCCGGTCGTCAAGCCAGTTTCGGTACGGACCCCCTGGGCAGGGAGAATGTGAATCGAAACGGGTGTCGAAGACCCGTCCCGCACCCGCTTCCCGAGGCAGGCCGCCAGCGATGACCACCACCCAGAGCCCCCGCAGCGACACCCGAGCGCGGATCATCGACGTGGCGCTGGAGCTGTTCGCCGAGAACGGCTACGAGAAGACCTCGCTGCGCGAGATCGCCGACCGGCTCGGCGTCACCAAGGCCGCCCTGTACTACCACTTCAAGACCAAGGACGACATCGTCCGCGGCATCGTCGAGAAGATGGCCGCCCCGCTGGACGACGCCATCGCCTGGGGCGAGGGCCGGCCCTGGTCCCCCGGGCTGCGCGACGAGCTGCTGCGCCGGTTCGCCGCCGGGATGGGCGAGCGGGCCCCGCTGCTGCGCTTCTTCCACGAGAACCAGCCCGCGCTGCGCGACTCCGCGGCCGGGCTGGCGTTCAAGGAGCGGATGCTCCGGATGATCACGCTGCTGCACGGGCCGGAGCCGACCTTCCGCGACAAGCTGCGCGCCACCGTCGCGCTGACCTCGATGCACTCGGCGATGTTCCTGCTCAAGGCGGACCTGTGCGAGCCCGGGCAGCCCGTCCCCACCGTGGACGAGGCGATGGAGGCCGCCCTGGAGGTCGCGCTGGAGGTTGCCGCACGCATCGAGCCGCCCGCGCGGTAGGCGCGGACGGCTCGACGGGGGGAGTGCCGGGGGCGGCGGGGAGCGGCGGCGAATCAGAAGTTGTCCGCGCCGTGGCCCTTCAGGTAGGCGATCGGGTCGATCACCTTGGCGTACTCGTTGGCGGTGCGGATCTCGAAGTGCAGGTGCGGGCCGTGCGAGTTGCCGGTGTTGCCGGACCGGCCGACCTGCTGCCCGGCGTCCACGTGCTGCCCGGCCCCGACGCCCAGCTGGGACAGGTGCGCGTACTGGGCGAACCGGCCGTCGGAGAGCTTCAGCACGATCTGGTTGCCGTAGGCGCCGGCCCAGCCGGCCGAGACCACGGTGGAGTCGCCGACCGCGAGCACCGGGGTGCCGACCGACACCGCGAAGTCGGTGCCGGTGTGGTAGCCGGCCGCGTAGGCGGCGTTGGTCCGGTGGAACGGGTTGCTGATGCTCGCGCCCGGCGCGGGGGAGGACCAGGCCGGCTTCGGTGCGGGCTGCTCGGCGGGCGCGGGAGCGGGAGCGGGGGCGGGCTGCTCGGCGGGAGCGGCCGGGGCGGCGGGCGCGGCGGGCTGCGCGGCCGGCAGCTCGGTGCGCTGCTCGCTCCGGGAGGCGGCCTGCTGCTGCGCCGCGGGGGCGTCCTGGCGCGGTGCGGCGGCGGGCGCCAGGGCCGCCACCACCGGGTCGCGGTCGGCGTCGTGGTGCGGCCCGCCGTTCGCCAGGCCGGCGACGATCGCGTCGTGGGCGCTGTCGTGGGCCTTCCCGGCCGGCTGGGCGTGCTGGTCGGCGGGCCGGCCCAGCAGCGTGTCCTCGACGGTGAACACGGACGCCCTGACGGCCTGCGCGGCCGGTGCGGGCTGCGCGACGGCGTTCCCGCCGGGCGCCAGCAGCGCGCCGCAGGCGACCACGACGGCGCCGGAGGCCAGCGCCAGGACGGGGACGCGGCGGCCGGCGGGGGAGTCGGCGTGCAGCGCGGGCCGGACGTGCCGGGCGCCGATCGCCTGGAGAAGCCGGCGGCCGGTGGCGGGGAACTGTCGCATCGGGAGTCGGGACCTCACGGACGGGGCCGGACCGGGGCCGAGCCGCTGGGGCTCGCCGGACCGGTGGAACGACTCCCGGTGTAAACGACCCGGACCCGCGGGCCCAAAGGTGTGACCTACGACGGTGGATAGTGCGGAAGGGCGGGGGGAGGGCACCCGGATGTATCGGACAGAACGGCTTTTTTCCTCCCAAACCTCCTATCGGGCGTAGGACTTCCCGAACGGCCTGTGACCATCGCCACCGGCGGGCGGCCGGTTTGGGCTCGAACCGATGGGGGTAGAACGGGCTTTCGAACCAGCTGCACCATCCGATCCACCCACCCGTCGGAGATGATCAGCTGATGAACGACACCCCGCCCCCGGACCGCCGGTTCACCGCGCGCCGCCGGGCCGACCGCCTGCTGTCCGGGCTCCGCCCGCAGACCGTCCGCGAGTCCCTGGCCGACCTGGCCGCCCTCGCCGACGGCCCCCACCCGCTGGACGGCCCGGTCGACAAGTACGGCGACGGCCTGGTCCGCACCCTGGAGCGCCGGGTCGCCGACCTGCTCGGCAAGCCCGACGCCGCCTACTTCCCCACCGGCACGATGGCCCAGCAGGCCGCCCTGCGGACCTGGGCCGACACCGAGGGCCCGGTGGTCGCCATGCACCCGCTGGCCCACCCCGAGGTGCACGAGCGCGGCGCCCACCGGGTGCTCTCCGGGCTGCGCACCGTCCCGCTGACCACCGAGCCGCGCCAGCCCACCGCGGCCGAGCTGGCCGCCCTCGACGAGCCCTACGACGTCCTGATGCTGGAACTCCCGCTGCGCGACGCGGGCTTCCTGCTGCCCGCCTGGGCCGAGCTCGACGCGCTGTACGACCTGGCCGAGGAGCAGGGCCGCCCGGTCCACCTGGACGGCGCCCGGCTCTGGGAGTCCACCGCGCACTTCGGCCGCCCGCTGCCGGAGATCTGCGCCCGGGCCGACTCGGTCTACGTCTCCTTCTACAAGTCGCTGGGCGGCCACAGCGGCGCGATGGTGGCCGGCCAGGAGGAGTGGGTCCGCCGGATCAAGGTCTGGCGGCACCGCTACGGTGGCCGGCTCTGGCAGCAGTGGCCCGCCGTGCTGTCCGCGCTGGCCGGCCTGGACCGCGAACTGCCCCGGCTGCCCGCCTACGCGGCGCACGCCAAGGCGGTCGCCGCCGCGCTGGCCGCCGCCCCCGGCGCCCGGGTCCACCCCGAGCCGCCGCACACCCACCAGTTCCAGCTCTGGCTGCCGCACCCGGCCAAGCGGCTGAACGAGGCCGGCCACCGGCAGGCCGAGCAGCACGGCACCTCGTTGTTCGGCGGCTGGTGGGAGCCCGGCCCGCTGCCCGGCCTGTCGATGACCGAGGTCACCGTCCAGGCCGACGCCCTGGCGTGGACGGCGGCGGAGGTCACCGCGGCGATGGAGGAGTTCCTCGACCTGCTGCACAAGGGCTGACCCGGCGTCAGGACGGCAGCGGGCCCCGGCGGTTCGGAAACCGCCGGGGCCCTCGTCCGTCCGGTACGGCCGGAGCGTCAGGTGCTACGTCACTTCACGGGCTTGACGTAGACCACGGCCTCCAGCTCGTTGTGCGACTGCCACAGCACCTGGATCTGGGTCTTGGTGTCGGGCACCTGCACGCTGCTGTACGGGTTGTCCGCCGACCAGTACTTGGTGGTGTGGTCGTTGAACACCGTGACGCCGCGGGAGCTCGGGATCTTGGTGAGCACGTCGGCCTTGTGGACCTGCAGGCCGTCGGTGCGGGCGAAGCTCAGCGTGGAGTCGTAGCCCTGCATGCGCGGACGCATCAGGGTGCCGTCGCTCCACTTCAGGGCGTCCGGGTGGACGTCGACCGGGAGGATCAGGCCCTTGCCCGGGTGGTTCGCCACGTTGTTGTCCGTCTGCGAGGAGTCCCACAGCCAGATCAGGAGGCCGTTCTGGTTGGCGTAGTGCTCCACCCAGTTCGGCTTGGCGGCCGAACCGAACAGGTACGGGCCGGTCTTCAGGGTGGAGTCGTACGAGATGTACTGGCGGTTCTCGACCAGGTAGTGCTGGTCGTAGTCCTTGTCGAACTTGCCGGTGATCCGGGAGAACCCGGTGGCGGTCCAGCCGTTGTCGCCGTTCTCGGCGCCGTCGGTGAACAGCGCCGCGCCGTCCGCGGTCACCGCGATGTTGTCCAGGGCCAGGCCCTTGTTGTGGACGCCGCCGTCGGTGGTGTTGTGGAAGCGGACCTGCACGGACTTGCCGGCGTAGGCGTCCAGCGAGAAGGCCAGGTCGCCCCAGGCGCCGTTCGAGGAGCCGCTGAGGGCGTTGTCCGGGAGCGCGGTGCCGTTGAAGGTGCCGGCCAGCGCGGTCCAGTTCTTGCCGCCGTCGACCGAGACCTCGGCGTACCCGAAGTCGTAGTCCTGCTCCAGGTCGTACCAGGCCTTCGCGGTCAGCGAGGCGGAGGTCTTGCCGGTCAGGTCCACGGTGCGGGTCAGCGTGACGTTCAGGTTGTCGGCGCTGCCGCTCCACCACTCGTTGGCACCCGCGAACGGGGTGTTGATCTCGGTGGTGATGGTCTTCTTCGGCAGGTCGACGACCAGGCCCTGCTTGCGCTTGCTGTTGTACTCGACCGGGCCGAGCAGGTGCAGCGAGTACTCGCCCGCCTTGGCGCTGTCGAAGTCCAGCCAGCCGAGCTTCAGCTTCGACCAGATGTCGAGGTCGTTCGGCATGTCGCCGATCGAGTCCTTGCCCTCGCCCAGCCAGGAGCCGGAGGACATCAGGGACCAGAAGCCGACCGAGTTGTCGATGCCCTGGCCGCTGGTGTCGTACAGGTCCGGCAGACCGAGGTCGTGGCCGTACTCGTGTGCGAAGACGCCCAGGCCGCCGTTCTCCGGCTGCATGGTGTAGTCGCCGACCCACAGGCCGGTGGCGCCGATCTGGGTGCCGCCGAGCTTGTTGTTGTCCGGGCCGGTCTTGCCGGCCTGGTTGGCGTAGGCGTACGAGCGGTGCGCCCACAGGGCGTTGGTGCCCTGCGCGCCGCCGCCGGCCGACTGGTCCTCACCGGCGTGGACGATCTGGAAGTGGTCCAGGTAGCCGTCCGGCTCGTTGAAGTTGCCGTTGCCGTTGTAGTCGTAACGGTCCCACTGGTCGTACTGCGCCAGGTCGGCCTTGATCTGGGCGTCGGTGCGGCCCTTGGCCTTCTGGTCGGCGACCCAGGCGTTGATGCCGTCGCGGATCAGGTCCTGCGCGTTGGCGCAGACGTGCTGGCCGCAGTAGTCCGAGCCGTAGCGGGCCTCGTTCCACGGCACCCGGACCCAGTCGGTCACCAGGCCGTCGACCGAGTAGCGGCCGGAGGACTGGCGCTCGTAGTAGGTCTTCAGCGAGGGCTTGTCCGGCGAGAAGTACAGGTCCTGGAAGTGCTGCTGGTTGTAGTCCGCCTGCCAGGCCGTCGAGTTGTTGGTGGCGCGGTCCGGGGCGGGGATCTGGTTCTTCGCCGGGCCGGGGGTGCCGCCGTACTTCACCTTGCCGTCGGGCGTGGTGGTGGTGTTGTCCACCTGGTCGCCGAAGTCGACGAGGATGGTGAAGATCTTGTCGGTGCGCTCACGGGACAGCTCGACGTACTTGTCGCGGCCCAGCTTGATCGCGGAGCCGTTGCCGTGCTTCTCGACCTTGGCGGTGCCGTTGACCAGCTGCTCCACGGCGGCGTTCTGCTGCGCCTGCTGCTTGGCCGCGAGCGGGCTCTGCAGTTCGAGCGGAACGCTGTCGTTCTGCGCGGAGTCGGCCGGGTCCTTGACGACCGGGGTCACCGGGGCGGCAGTGGCGGTGCCCGGCAGCATGCCGGCGCCCAGCGCGGCGGACACCGCGATGGCGGCGGAGGCCGCGAGAGCCCTCTTGGTTATGTTCAACGTGGTGACGTCCTCCCCTTACCGGCGCGGCTGTTGGCCCGAACCGGTGAACCAATGCAAGACAGGTGGACGACATTTGACCCAAGGCGCGGTAAAAAAGAAAGACCTTGACCATGGCATGGCCACGCCGCTATGCTCCGGCGGCCACGACCTGCTGACGGCGCGTCAGCACGTTCGCCGACCAGGCGGTTCAACGGTCGGTCGCATCCGCACCGGAACGGCGCCCGCCCGCCGGGCGGCCGGAGTGCCCCGATTCACACCACACGGAAACCTAAACAGTTTTTCAACTGAAAGCCGGAACGGAAAAGCCGCCGCCCCCGACCTGTGCGGTCGGGGGCGGCGGCTTGTGACGAGCTTTGCGCCGGTATTACTTCGTCAGGTCCGGCCCGGGGGCGGTGACCTCGGCCGGCGTGTCCGCCACCGGGGACTTCTCCTCGCCGCGGAAGGTGAACTTGGCGTTCTTGCCCTCGCCCTCCACCCCGACCACCACGATGTGGCCGGACCGCAGCTCACCGAACAGGATCTTCTCGGACAGGTGGTCCTCGATCTCCCGCTGGATCGTGCGGCGCAGTGGACGCGCGCCCATGATCGGGTCGTAACCGCGCTTGGCCAGCAGGCTCTTGGCCTCCGGGCTGAGCTCGATGCCCATGTCGCGGTCCTTCAGGCGCTGGTCCACCTTGGCGATCATCAGGTCGACGATCTCGATGATGTTCGCCTCGGACAGCTGGTGGAAGACCACGATGTCGTCGACGCGGTTCAGGAACTCGGGGCGGAAGTGCTGCTTGAGCTCCTCGCTGACCTTGTTCTTCATCCGCTCGTAGCCGGTCTGGACGTCGCCGGTGGCGGCGAAGCCCAGGTTGAAGCCCTTGGAGATGTCCCGGGTGCCGAGGTTGGTGGTCATGATGATGACCGTGTTCTTGAAGTCCACGACCCGGCCCTGGGAGTCGGTCAGGCGACCGTCCTCCAGGATCTGCAGCAGCGAGTTGAAGATGTCCGGGTGGGCCTTCTCGACCTCGTCGAACAGGACCACCGAGAACGGCTTCCGGCGCACCTTCTCGGTGAGCTGGCCGCCCTCCTCGTAGCCCACGTAGCCGGGGGGCGAACCGAAGAGCCGCGAGACGGTGTGCTTCTCGGAGAACTCGGACATGTCGAGCGCGATCAGCGCGTCCTCGTCCCCGAACAGGAACTCGGCGAGGGTCTTCGACAGCTCGGTCTTACCGACGCCCGAGGGGCCCGCGAAGATGAACGAACCGCCGGGGCGCTTCGGGTCCTTCAGGCCGGCCCGGGTGCGGCGGATCGCCTGGGAGAGCGCCTTGATGGCGTCCTCCTGGCCGATGACCCGCTTGTGCAGCTCGTCCTCCATGCGCAGCAGGCGGGAGGACTCCTCCTCGGTCAGCTTGAAGACCGGGATGCCGGTGGCGGTGGCCAGGACCTCGGCGATCAGCTCCTCGTCCACCTCGGCGACGACGTCCATGTCGCCGGCCTTCCACTCCTTCTCGCGCTTGGCCTTCGCCTGCAGCAGCTGCTTCTCGCTGTCGCGCAGGCCGGCCGCCTTCTCGAAGTCCTGCGCGTCGATCGCGGACTCCTTCTCCCGGCGCACGTCGGCGATCTTCTCGTCGAACTCGCGCAGGTCCGGCGGCGCGGTCATCCGGCGGATGCGCATCCGGGAACCGGCCTCGTCGATCAGGTCGATCGCCTTGTCCGGCAGGAAGCGGTCCGAGATGTACCGGTCGGCCAGGGTGGCGGCGGCCACCAGGGCGGCGTCGGTGATCGAGACCCGGTGGTGCGCCTCGTACCGGTCGCGCAGGCCCTTGAGGATCTCGATGGTGTGCGGGAGCGAGGGCTCGGCGACCTGGATCGGCTGGAAGCGGCGCTCCAGCGCGGCGTCCTTCTCCAGGTGCTTGCGGTACTCGTCGAGCGTGGTGGCGCCGATGGTCTGCAGCTCACCGCGGGCCAGCATCGGCTTCAGGATGGAGGCGGCGTCGATCGCGCCCTCGGCGGCGCCCGCGCCGACCAGGGTGTGCAGCTCGTCGATGAACAGGATGATGTCGCCGCGGGTGCGGATCTCCTTGAGCACCTTCTTCAGGCGCTCCTCGAAGTCACCGCGGTAGCGCGAGCCGGCCACCAGGGCGCCGAGGTCCAGCGTGTAGAGCTGCTTGTCCTTCAGCGTCTCCGGGACCTCGCCCTTGACGATCGCCTGGGCCAGGCCCTCGACGACCGCGGTCTTGCCGACGCCGGGCTCGCCGATCAGCACCGGGTTGTTCTTGGTGCGGCGGGACAGCACCTGCATGACCCGCTCGATCTCCTTCTCGCGCCCGATCACCGGGTCGAGCTTGGCCTCGCGGGCGGCCTGGGTGAGGTTGCGGCCGAACTGGTCGAGGACCAGCGAGGTCGACGGGGTGCCCTCGGCCGGACCGCCGGCCGTGGCGGACTCCTTGCCGCTGCCGGTCTGGTAGCCGGACAGCAGCTGGATCACCTGCTGGCGGACCCGGTTGAGGTCCGCGCCGAGCTTCACCAGGACCTGGGCGGCGACGCCCTCGCCCTCGCGGATCAGACCGAGCAGGATGTGCTCGGTGCCGATGTAGTTGTGGCCGAGCTGAAGGGCCTCGCGGAGCGACAGCTCCAGCACCTTCTTCGCCCGGGGGGTGAAGGGGATGTGCCCGGACGGGGCCTGCTGGCCCTGGCCGATGATCTCCTCCACCTGCTGGCGGACCGCCTCTAGCGAGATGCCGAGGCTCTCCAGCGCCTTTGCGGCGACACCCTCGCCCTCGTGGATCAGGCCCAGGAGGATGTGCTCGGTGCCGATGTAGTTGTGGTTGAGCATCCGGGCTTCTTCCTGTGCCAGGACGACAACCCGCCGCGCGCGGTCGGTGAACCTCTCGAACATCGTTAATCGCTCCTCAGAGCGGTCGGTCAGTTCGGGGGCCGTCCCCGCCCTGTCCTTCCGCATGCTAGTCCCGCTCAGCAGCGCGGCCACGGAACTCCCGCGGAGCGGGAGCAACATGCTGCGCGACCAGCCGACACCTTTCCCAACCTGATGCTGGGAGACGGTGTTCCCAGCCGCGGGCCCGATGCACCGGATACCGCTACGCCAACGGCGAACACGGTCCGGTCGAACCGGCGGACCGGTCCCGCGAAGTGCTGCGGCCGGGCTCCTTCGACCCCGTCCACCAGCATTCATACCCGGTAACGCGGCGGGTTTCGCGTGCTTTCCGGGGGGTGCGTGTTCGCCCGGCGAGAAGTCGGCCGGTCCGATGCCCGGGGTGACGGGTCATCAGGTCGGCCGCAGGGGGCGTACCGCCGTACCGGTGGCGGTCCCGTGACCGCGTCGGCCCCTCCAGCGTTGCACAGGTCGTGACCCGCCCGCTGCCGGCTCCCGCCCGTCCGCCGGCCGCACCCGGTGCGGCGGCGGTGGTGTGGCGCGGGTCGGACCGGGTCAGCGCGCCGCGCGGCCCCGGGCTCGCCGCGCTGGAGCGGCTGGAGCTGTTGGGGCGGAGCGCCGGGCCGGTGCTGCTGCACCGCGACCGGGTGGTCTTCCTGCTCGCCCCCGGCACCGCCGAGCCGGTGCCCGAACTGCTCGCCTGGCTGGGCTGGGGGCCCGAACTGCGGCTGCCCGTCGAGAGCGCCGCGGCGCACCCGGGGAACCCCCGGGTGCCCGAACCGCGGACCTCGGACTGGCTGCGGACCGGCGCGGCGCGGCCCGTGCTGGACCTGCGCTCGCCCGACCTGCTCTGCCTGCTCGACGCCCTGGCGGACGCCTGCGCGCGGGACCGGCTGGGCCTGCCGCCCGCGGGGACCCGGGAGGGTCAGGAGGCGTGCGCCCGCTCGTAGGCCTCGCGCACGTTGCTCGGGACGCGGCCGCGGTCGTTGACCGGGTGGCCGTTCTCCTTCGCCCAGTTCCGGATCTTGGCGGTGTCGGCCTGCCCGGAGGCGGCGGCCCGCCCGGCGCCCCGGGTGCCGCCGCCGCTGCGGCGCGGGGCGGTCAGCCGGCCGCTCTGCTTGCGGCCCTTGTCGACGTACGGGGCCAGCAGACCGCGGAGCTTCTCCGCGTTGTCGCTTTTCAGATCGATCTCGTAGGCCACGCCGTCGAGGGCGAACGTCACGGTCTCGTCGGCAGATCCACCGTCGAGGTCGTCTTCCAGAATGACCTGAACCCTCTGTGCCACGGGCTTCCCTTTCCGCGATAACGGTCCATTGCCTAGTGAAAGGAAAGCGTCTTTTCCCGGAAAACACAAACCCCTGTGTCGCAGGTCGCGTCCCTGGGCATGACTCAGAGGTGCAGCAGCATCCGCGAGTTGCCCAGCGTGTTCGGCTTCACCCGCTCCAGGTCGAGGAACTCGGCGACGCCTTCGTCGTACGAGCGCAGGAGTTCTTCATAGACTTCCGTGGCCACGGCCGCCGGGTCTGCCGTACGATCGTCGTTTTCGCCGATCTCCACGAAGCCGTGTTTCGAGAAGAACGCCACCTCGAACGTCAGGCAGAAAATCCGACGGACGCCGAGCCAGCGCGCGGTCTCCAGCAGCTTGCCGAGCAGTTGGTGGCCGATGCCGTGCCCCTGGCAGACCGGATCGACCGCCAGGGTGCGCACCTCGGCCAGGTCTTCCCACATCACGTGCAGGGCGCCGCAGGCCACCACCCGGCCGTCCTCGTCGCGCTCGGCGACCCAGAACTCCTGGACGGATTCGAACAGGGTGACGGTCGGCTTGTCGAGCAGAATGCCGTTCCGCGCGTACGCGTCGATGAGCCGACGGACGGCGCGCACGTCGGTGGTCCGCGCACGGCGGATGGTGACCTCCATGCCGGGGAACGTTATCGTGCCGCGGGGGGCCGGGTCTCCTCGGTATCGGCACCCGCCACCCGGAGGGCGTCGCGCAGCCACTCGCGCTGTTCCGGCGACATCATCCCGAAGAAGTGCACCAGCGCGGCGGCCGGATTGTCGCTCGTCCCCCAGGCGTCGTTCATCAGCGCGGCGGTGTACGCCTCCCGGGAGGAGACCGGTTCATAACGGTATGCGCGCCCGTCGCGCTCCCGGCGCACCCAACCCTTTCGATACAGCTTGTCGAGCACCGTCATGACGGTCGTGTACGCGATTTCACGTTCCGACCGCAGATCCTGCAGAACCTCTCGAACCGTGACCGGGCGGTTCCACCGCCAGACCCTGGTCATGATGTCGTTCTCGAGTTCTCCGAGTTGCCGCACCATAGTGCGGCCCAGGATAGGACCGATGGGGACAAAAGACCGCAAACGACGAACGGCCCGGCGTGCCGCTCCCCGGAGGGGGAGCGGCACGCCGGGCCGGGGATCGCCTATTCGGCGGCGGAACGCGCCGCCATGGCCTCGGCCGCGGCGTCCTCCTTGGACTTCTGGGCGCCGCCCTGGCTGCGGATGATGGCCCGCACCAGGAAGCCGAAACCGATCGCCATGACCAGCGGCGGGACGATCGCGCTGACGTACTCCATCGCCTACTCCTCGGTGTTCTCTGCGGTCTCGGGGCTCCCGGGCGCGGTCTTCTCCGCCTTCTCCGCCTTCTCGGGCTTCACCAGCGGGAAGAGCACCGTCTCGCGGATGTTCTTGCCGGTGAGCAGCATGATCAGGCGGTCGACGCCGAGGCCGAGGCCGCCGGTGGGCGGCATCGCGTACTCCAGGGCGCGCAGGAAGTCCTCGTCCAGCTGCATCGCCTCGACGTCGCCGCCGGCCGCCAGCAGGGACTGGGCGGTGAGGCGGGCGCGCTGCTCGACCGGGTCGATCAGCTCGGAGTAGGCGGTGCCGATCTCGGTGCCGAAGATCACCAGGTCCCACTTCTCGGCCACGCCCTCGATCGAGCGGTGCTGCCGGGTCAGCGGGGAGACCGAGGTCGGGTAGTCCTTGATGAAGGTCGGCTTGATCGCGTGGTGCTCCAGCAGGCGCTCGACCAGCTCCAGGACGATCTGGCCGTGGTCCCACTTCGGGTCCAGGTACTCGCCCAGGCCGGCCTTCCCGGCCAGTTCGCGCAGCTCCTGCTTGGAGGTGGCCGGGGTGATCTCGGTGCCCAGGTGGGCGGAGATGCCCGGGTAGACCGAGACCTCCTGCCAGGGCTCGGCCAGGTCGATCTCGTGCTCCACGCCGTCCGGGCCGACGCCCTTGACCACGGTGGTGCCCAGCGCGTCCCGGGCCGCGTTGACGACGATCGCCCGGATCAGCTCGGCCTGGGTGTCGTAGTCGCCGTACGCCTCGTACGACTCCAGGGCGGTGAACTCCGGGTTGTGGGTGGCGTCCGCGCCCTCGTTGCGGAAGTTCCGGTTGATCTCGAAGACCCGCTCGGCGCCGCCGACCACCAGGCGCTTGAGGTACAGCTCGGTGGCGATCCGCAGGTACAGCTCGATGTCGTACGCGTTGATGTGGGTCTTGAACGGGCGGGCGTTGGCGCCGCCGTGGATCGGCTGCAGCATCGGGGTCTCGACCTCGAGGTAGCCACGGTCCTCATAGGTGCGGCGGATCGAGCGGATCACCCGGGTGCGCAGGTGCAGCATCTCGCGCGCCTCGGGGTTGACGATCAGGTCCACGTAGCGCTGGCGGACCCGGGCCTCCGGGTCGGTCAGGCCCTTGTGCTTGTCCGGCAGCGGGCGCAGGCACTTGGCGGTGAGCTCCCAGCGGTCGACCATCACGCTCAGCTCGCCGCGCTTGGAGGTGATCACCTCGCCCTCGACGCCGACCTGGTCGCCGAGGTCGATGTCGGTCTTCCAGGCGGCCAGCCGCTCCTCGCCCAGCTTGTCCAGGGAGAGCATCACCTGGAGGTCGCCGGAGCCGTCCCGCAGGGTGGCGAAGCAGAGCTTGCCGCCGGTGCGGGCCAGCACGACGCGGCCGGTGACGCCGGCCCGCTCGCCGGTCGCGGTGTCCGGGGCCAGGTCGGGGTGCTTGGCACGCAGGTCGGCGATGGTGGTGGTGCGGGGGAAACCGACCGGGTACGGGTCGATGCCGGCCGCCCGGAGCCGGTCCAGCTTCTCGCGCCGGACGCGCATCTGCTCGGGAAGGTCGTCGGTCGCGGGGAGAGTGCTCTGATCGCTCACCCCACCAGGGTAGCCAGGCTCACGGCCGCTTCCGCCACGGGATATCCGCGCCCGTGCCCACCGGCCCCGGACGTGCCGGTGCCCCGGTCCGCCGGAGCGGCGGACCGGGACGTGCGGCGACCTGTCAGGCGCGGGCGCCGCGCTTGCGGCGGGCGACCAGCACGGCCAGCGCGCCGAGACCGATGGCGCCCAGGCCGAGGCCGAGCAGGGTGCCGTTGCCGTCGGAGCCGGTGGAGGCGAGGTTGCCGGCGGCGGCGGCGTTGTTGCCGGCCGGGGCGGTGCTGCTGGCGGACGGCGAGGCGGTCGGGGTGGTGCTGTCGGTCGGGGTGCCGGTGGGCTGCCCGGTCGGGGTGCCGGTGCTCGGCGGCGTGGAGCCGCCGGTGCCGGGGGCGGACGGCTGGGCGGTGGCGGGGGTGCCGCCGAGCGCCAGGGTGACGGTGTTGTTGCCGTTTTCGAGGTCGTACGGCAGCGCCTCGACCTTGTTCTCGTAGGCGGACCACTCGTTGGTCAGCGCGGCGGTGACCTTGGGGCCGGAAGCCGGATCGGCCACCGCGAGCGGCAGGTCGAAGCTCACGCTTTCGCCGTTGGGCAGCCAGTCCGAGAGGCTGCAAGCGACGATGTTCGGGTGCTCGTCGCTGCTGCCGCAGTGAGTGGGCAACCGGTCCGCGACGGTGACGCCGGTGGGCAGGGTGACGAGGATGGAGGCAATGCTGTTGCCGCTGCGCAGATAGCCGACGGTGGCGGGGCCGCCGTTGTGCGCGGTGACGGTCAGGGTGCCCTTCTTGCCGCTGTCGGTCGGGGCCCAGGCGGCGCGGGCGGAGAGGTCCGCGTGGTTGTCGGCCTTATACTGGACGATCACCGCGTTGCGCACGTTCGGGCCCAAGCTCGGCGGGCCGGACTTGGCGTTGTCGTCCTCGAGCAGGCCGGCGGTGAGGCGGGTGCCGCTGTTCGAGGCGGGCGTGAAGGTGTACGACCCGCGCGGATAGGAGAAGGTGTCGTTGACGTCGGAGTCGACGAAGTACTCGACGTCCGGGTAGAGCGAGTCGGCGGTGACCCCGATCTCCAGCGGGTCGACAGTGACGGTCTGGCCGGGCTTGACCGAGGTGTTGATGGTGCAGATGGCGGCTTCGGTGTGCGCGTAGGGCCCGGAGTCCTCGTTGTAGACGCCATAGGAGCAGTTGGCGAGTTTCTTCGGGAAGCTCAGGCCGGGCGAGAGCGCGGCGCCGACCACCAGCCGGCCGCTCTCCATCGAACCGTTGTTGGTGACTCGGAGGCTCTGCTTGAAGGTCGAGCCCGACTTGCCGGCGTCGGGCTCGCTCTGGTCCAGCGAGGCGTCGAACTCCAGCTTGGGGCCGCCCGCGTACACCGAGACGTCGGCGGTGGTGGTCGGGCCGCCGACCCAGCCTCCAGTGACCTTCAGGTGGGCGGGGACACCGTGCGGTGCGCCCTTGTTCGCGGTCAGTGTCGGCCGGTACTGGGAGTTGAAGACGCCCTGCATCGGCGGCGCGGAGAACTGGTTGAAGGTACAGGTGTACACCAGTGCGGCAGTGGTGCAGTGTGACGCCCAGTTGGCATCGGGCTTGAAGGTTGCGAGACCGTTCAGACCGGTCGTGTCGAACGTGATGACGAGGTCTCGCGAGGTGCCGGAGGCGAGGTGGCCTGTCGTCGTGACGGGCAGCTCGATGGCGGTGGCGGTGCCGTTGTCGGGCGCGTCCGGCAGCGAGATGGCCGAGAGGCTGCTCAGTTTGACGTCGTCGCCGACAGCCAGAGCGGGAGCGGCGGTGAAGGCCAGAAGCGCGGCGGCGGCGGTCAGCGGTGCACCGAGGGCGGCCGGACGCGTGATACGCGTATTACCCACGTTGATCCTTCGATCTTTCGGATACGAGCGGCCCAGACCTTAGGGCGGGTTTCGGACATCGTTGCGGTGTTAATCCGGACAGTTCGGGAGGTGGCCGACCTATTGCCCGAACCTGTTGTCGAATTGTGATGGAGTGCCGCTCCGGCGTATTTGAGTATGTCGACACATCGTTATGGCAGGGTGCCTGATGGCACGTCGGAGCCCCCTCCGGGGAGGGGGCTCCGACGCGCTGCGGGGGCTTCCTGTACTCCTGTGGATCTTGAAGTCCGTCGTACCCCTTGAGCTGAGGTGTCGTGACGACCGTTGGAACCCGAGGCGCGAGCCTCGGGGCGGCAGTCGATCGATGCTCTACATCGGCGGGACGCTGACGCCGCCGCCACCGGAGGTGCCGGCGTTCACGCTGTCGGCGACGTACTGGGCGGCCAGGTCCTGGTAGTAGGTCTGGTTCGGGTACTGCTTGCCCGTCGCCGGGTCCGTGTTGAAGTCACGGCCGGTGTTGAGCGGACCGGTGGCGGTGTGGTCGGTGGCCACAGCCGCGGCGAAGTCGATCGCGCCGTCGGCGTTGCCGTTGAGCCACGGCCCGCGCGAGGTGCAGACTCCGGCCGTCGGGTCGGACTTGCCGCACAGGATGTAGTTGTTCACCGTCCGGCGGACGGTCTCCTGCGCCCCGGTGATGGCTGGGTTCGGCGGAACGGTGGCGAGGTACACGGAGATCTTCCGGGACCCCCCGTTGGCGTCCGCGTACCGCTGCCGGATCTGTTGGGCCAGTGCGGTGAGCCGGTTCTCCACGTCGCCGGCCGTGGCGTTGGCGAGGATGTCGTCCGTGCCGGTCGAGATCAGCACGCTGTGGACGTTGGCCGCGTTCAGGACGGAGCTGTCGATCGGATTTCCGGCGCTTCCGGGCGTCAGCTGGGTGCTGCTGCCGGACAGGACGGGCAGCAGGTTGGCCCCGGCGGTCCAGCTGTCGCGTGCGAGGTTGAGCACACCGTACGGGGCCGGGTTGCCGATGTTGTCGGCGTTGTAGGCCTGGACGACCCGGGAGTGGATCAGGTCGTTCAGGCTGTGGGTCCCGTCGGACATCGCGGTGTCGCTGTGGACGGTCTGGTCACCGAACAGGGCGAGCGCGCCGGTGTTGTTGCTGGTCGGGGCGACGTCGATGCCGCTGAGCCAGTAGACGCGGCTGTCGTCGCGGGTGGTGAACGGGGTTCCGGTGCTGTCCGTGGTGGCGTCCACTCCCGGGGCCGTCAGCCAGGTGGCCGTCGATTTTCCGCTCCGGTGACCCACGCCGTCGCTGGTGGCCGCCGCGAGGTGATAGGAGATCAGGAGCCGTTCGCCGTCCGTGGTGGCGAAGGCGACCGGGTCGCTGGTGATCTCGCCGCCGGCCGGGATGGTCACGCTCTTCGCTCCGCCGAAGAGCAGTTCGACCGGGGTGCCAGTGGGTGTCGCGCCGCTCGCCTGATGGGCGATGCTGGCATGGTCCAGCGTCACCGGCAGGCTGCCGCGTGCGTTGGAGAGGCGGATGCGGGCGTTGGCACCGCCGATGGTGATGGTGGCGGCGGTCCGCTGGGTGCGGGTGTCGACGGCGGTCTTGTCGAAGTCCTGGAGGGTTCCCCAGGTGCCGGTCCAGTTCTGGTCGGTGCCCGAGCCCGGCACGTAGGACGCCGGTCGGATGCCGAGGCCCAGGATGTGCAGCGCGGGGAGGTAGGTCATTGCCTTGGTGGTGACCACCGGCAGCGAAATGCTGCTGATCGGCAGCCCCGGGCAGGGCAGGGCGACGGACACCGCGAACAACTGTGCAGCCAGGGTGTCGGTCGCCGTGCCCGGCAGGTTGCGGCCGGGGAGCGCGACGGTCCGTGCGGAGGTCGGCCCGGCGACCCAGTCCGGCACGCTGTCGATCGTGTAGGGGTAGCTGGTCGCCGTGCCGCAGGTGCTGCTGCCGTCGGTCTTCTTCGGGTAGGTGATCGTGCCGGAGGCGCCGTTGACCGCGGCGGTGGTGGAGAAGCCGAGGAACACGATCGCGTTCCCGCTGTTCGCGCTTCCGGTGGTGTCGACGTTGACGGTCTGGCCGCCGGCCAGGATGTTGTCGGCCTTGTTCGACGCGTAGTTCGGAACCGTCATCGGGGCGCCGTTGACGGTGATCGCGCGGCCCGGCGTCCAGCCGGCGGCACCGAGCTTGCCCGCCGAGAGACTGTTGCCCCCACCGTCGGCGTCGGCGGCCTCGTGGCTGCCGTCGGAGCTGATCGCGACGTTGTTGTAGCAGCCCGAGAGATCGCTGAGCGTACACGTGGTGCTCATCGGAGTGAGCCGGAGGTAGTCGATGGCCGCCTGGTAGCCGGAGTACTGGTGGGCGCCCGTGCCGGTCACCTTGATCGTGACGGTGTGCGTGCCCTGTGCCAACCGGAGTGCGCTGCCATGGGCGTTCGGGGTCCCGAAGTTGACGAACCTCGCCGCCTTGCCGACGGGCATGTCGACCCAGCCGTCGAACCAGCCGAGGTAGCTGGAGTCGGCGGTTCCGTCGTCCAGGGTGAGCGTGTACTGGCCGTAGGGGTAGTACAGGCCGAGGCTCGCGCTGATGTCCCAGTAGCCCGAGTGCGGTACGTCGAAGGCGAAGGTCGCCGAATCACCGACGCGCACCCTGCTGGTGGGCGAGGCATCGTGCAGCTTGGCCGCCGCGCCGTCGGCCCACACCGGGCTGTAGTCGGGGTGGACGGCGCCGCCGGTGCTCTGCCAGGTCGCCTGGGGAACGACGGTCTGGGTGCGGTCGTCGTTGGTGGCGGTGTAGCCGTTCACCAACTGGTCGCCGTAGACGTAGGTCGGGGAGGCCGTGCCCGCCCAGAACGAGTAGACCGTCTGGTCGGAGACGATGCCGGAATGGCCGACGCTCCTCGCGTACAGGCGGTGCGGTCCGACAGTGCCGGGGGCGGTGGTGAGGTCGCTTCCCGCCGGAACCCAGTACTGCTGGCCGCGGGTGATCTGCTGGCCGGGGGCCCAGGTCGGGGGCTGCCCTTGCCGGGCCTGGGTCTCGCTCCAGACGTACGAGGAGAGATCGCTGTCGAGGGAGACGACGTAGCCGGTGATGCCGGTGCTGCCGGTCAGCCGGAAGGTGCCCCTGTCCTGGAGACCGGCCCCGAACTCGCCCTGCGGGAACTCGGTCGAACGGATGCCCGGTGCGGACGGTTTGACCGTGTCGACGATGAAGGGGTGCCACTGGGTCCAGCCGGACCACATGTCGCCGTCCTGGCTGTGCAGGATTCCGCGCCAGGCGTAGCTGCCGTCGGCCAGCCCCGTGTAGGTGTAACTTCCGCCGTTGGCAGTGTAGTTGCTGAATAGTCCGCTGGCCACGGTCGAAGTGGCGCTGCCGTTGGACCAGTTCCAGATCTCGTAGCCGGACTGGATCTGCTCGTAGGTGCCGGACCCGGTGGCCTTCATGGTGACGTTGCTCGAGTTGAGGTAGGTGTCGCCGAAGAAGGTGACCGACGGACTGGTGGTGTCCTGGTTGTCCAGGCTCGGGGGGTAGTAGTACGTGACGGTCCAGAACGTCTGGGTGGGGTCGATCTTCTTCCACTGGAACATGTCGGACTCGTCCTTGGCGTCCACTTCGAAGTTCCGCCAGCCCCCGGACGCGGCGTTCTGGGCGGCGCCGGTGACGGTGAAGTCGACTCCGCCCGGGGCGCAGCCGTCGCTCCCGTGGCCGATGCAACTGGTCTCGGCAGTCACGTAGTTCGAGGAACCGCTCCCGGGCTTGTTGCTCCAGCTGAGGTTGCCGGGGAAGTCCGGGTCCACCCAGATCTCGGTGGGCCGGGCGGTGGAGTCGGCGGCCCAGCTGAAGTACGGACGGAAGACGGCCTTGGTGACCTTTGCGCCGCGGAAGCCGTCCGTGTTCATTTCGAAGTAGGAACGGTGGACGGAGTAGCAGTAGCTGGCGCACCGCGGCCAGTTGCCGAGGTTGCCGAGCTTCGCCTCGTTGCCGGTGGTGGCCTTCCAACCCATGTCGTTGATGGACGCCCAGGCGACCACGGACGGGTTGCCGGACCACGCGGGGTCGATGTAGAGCGGGTAGACGGTGTCCTTGCCGGTGAGCACGGACTGGTCCGGGGTGAGGGTGATCCCGTCCTTGGCGACCTTCATGCCCATGCGGGTGCTGTGGGCCCCGGTACCGGGGCCGGCGGTGCTGGACTTCCGCTGCTCGGAGGCCACCGAGCCGGGGTCCGTCCGGGAGGAGTCGGCCCGGGGCGCTTCCTGGGCCTTGGCGGAGGCCGGCTCCCGGCCGGGCTTGGCGTCCTTGGCCAGCACTTCGGCGTTCTTGGCCTTGGCGGCGGCGAGTGCCTCGGCACCGGGCATGGCGTCGACGGCGGAGTCCCAGACCAGCGGCGGGTCGGCACGGAAGACGGTTCGGCCGCTGCTGTCCTTGGCCTCGGCGTCCCCGGCGTCGGTCTGGCTGAGGGTGACGCCATCGGTCCTGGTGGCGAGCTTCAGCGTGGCGAGGGCCGGATCGGCGGCGGCCCGGGGGGTCTTGACGACCAGGACCTGGCTGAAACCATCGGCGTGTGCGGTGACGGTGAGGTCCACGTCCGGCAGGACCTGGGGGTAGGTGGCGGTGTCGCCCTTGACCGTGGGGGTCGGCAGCGCGGTGGGCCAGGTGAGCTGAACGGTCTTGCCCTCGCGGGTCATGGTGACCAGCGGGCCGCTGCCACCGCCGGAGAAGGCGAGGTCGGCGTCGGTGGCGCCGGGCACGAAGGTTCCGTCGGGGCGCCTGGTGAGCACGGTGTCGACCGGCACCCAGGCGTTGTTCTTGCGGGCCCGGACCGGTCCGGCGTTCTGGGTGAGGGTGAACGTGCCGTCCGGATTGGCGATCGTCTGCGTGTTCTCGGTCGTCAACGCGTCGACGACGACTGGCTTCTTGTCGGCGCGGGCCTTGGCGGCGGCCGCCCGTTGGGCCTTGGCGACCGCCGGGTCGAGTGCGGTCGCCCGCGTCGGACCGGCGGCCGGGGGAGCCGGCTCGGCCTCGGCCCGCGCAGGGAAGGCGACAACGGCGAGCAACCCCGCGGCCATCGCCATCGTCGTCGTGCTCGCCGACCACCTGCTCATCGGTCCCGAGCCCCGCGACCGCCGGTCGCGGACATGTGTGAAGAAGGCCATCCGGCCGAATCCCTCCCCTTCAGGGGTCCCTGTCCTGGAACCCGTGCGAAGAGCATTCTGGAGGGTTCGCGCGACAGTTCTCAGAGGAATTCCTCGTTGGCGGCGGGGCAACTTTTTCTTCTGTTGCGACATCGCCCGCCATGTCCTGATCTGTCGGGTGGGGGTGTGATGGAAATGTGACCGCGTGCCGGTGCGCCCGGGCCGGTTCCGGTACCAACCGTCGCACGCGGTGGGGCGACACCGGTCGGCTCCGCAGTCGACGGCAGGGGCGACTCCGGGGGCGTCTCTGTCGGGCGGCCGCGCGAAGGGCATTTCGTGGGGGTTTCGGCCGACTGTTTTCGGACGAACTCGGCCCTGGCGGATGTCGATCGGCATGTTCTGTTGTGACATTGACCGGAATTTCCCGACCTGGTGTGTATGGGAGCCGCAAAAAAGTGACCGCACGGTGGTGTGCGCGGCTGGCACCATTGCCTGTCGCACAAGTCGTGCGTTGATCCAATGGGGAGAGAACAGGGGGGATCGGCGTGTCTCATCAATCGCGTTCCGGACCGGGGAAGGTGCTGAGACGGGCAGGGGTCGTGCTGACCGGCCTGGCCCTGCTCTCCGGTGTCGTGCCGGGCGTGGCGTTCGCGTCGCCGCAGGCGAAGCCGAATGTACCGGCGGTGCCGAAGGAACGGCAGGTGCCGTACAGCCGTGCGGCCCCGGGCAAGGGCAGCGCGGTCGCCTCCTTCGCCAAGTACGACCCCACGGTCGCCTCCAGGCTTCCGGGGGCGGGGTCGGCGGTGGTCGATCTCGCCGGAGCCGGTGCCGGGTCAGGTCCGGGCTCCCTGTCGGCGGAGGCGGCGCCGGGTGCGGTACGGGCAGGGAACCTTCCGGTCCTGGTGAAGCCGGTCGACGGACCGGCGGTGGCCAAGGCGGCTCCGAGCCCGTCCTCGAAGGTCCGGGTGACGCTGACGGACCAGTCGGTCGCCCAGAAGGCCGGAGTGCACGGCATCCTCTTCTCACTCGGTACGGAGGGCGGTGGGGGGAGGGCCGCGACGGTGACGGTCGATCCCTCCTCCTTCCGTTCGGCCTTCGGCGGCGACTACGCATCGCGCCTCCACCTCGTGAAGCTGCCGACTTGTGCGCTGACCACGCCCGAACTGGCGGAGTGTCAGACCCAGACGCCGGTGGAGACGGTCCCCGGCGCCCCGCTGTCCGCCAAGGTCGACCTGGCGCCGGCGACGACCGGAGCGGCGGACGTGAAGGCGCTGTCGGCCCCGTGGTCGCTCCCCGCGGCCGGTGGCACCGTCCTGGCCGCCACCTCGGCCCCCGACGGCTCGTCCGGTTCGTACTCGGCCACCTCGCTCGCCCCCAGCGGTACTTGGACCGCGGGCGGCAACACGGGCGCGTTCAGCTACTCGTACCCGACCAAGGTGCCGGCCGCCGTCGCCGGCGCGAGCCCCGACCTCTCACTCTCCTACGACTCCTCCTCCCAGGACGGCCGGACGTCGGGGACCAACAACCAGTCGTCCTGGTTGGGCGACGGCTGGTCCTCCAGCGAGTCCTTCGTCGAGCGCTCCTACAAGTCCTGCACGGAGGACAAGACGTCCGGTGCGCCGGCCGGATCGGGCGACCGCTGCTGGGCGGGCCAGATCCTCACCCTGGCACTGAACGGCAAGTCGACCCAGATCGTCTACGACGGGACGTCCTTCCGGCCGGTCGCCGACTCCGGCACCGAGAAGGTCGAGCGACTGTTCCTCTCCGGCGGCGCGTCCAACGGCACCTACAACGGCGAGTACTTCCGGATCACCGAGAACGGCGTGCAGTACTACTTCGGCCTGAACCAGCTTCCCGGTTTCACCACGGGCAAGCAGGAGACCAAGTCGGTGTACACGGTGCCGGTCTACGGCGCGCACGCGGGCGATCCGTGCAACGGTCCCTCGTTCGCCGCCTCCTCCTGCGTGCAGGGATGGCGGTGGAACCTCGACTTCGTGGTGGACACGCACGACAACGCGATCGCGTACTACTACCAGCCGGAGACCAACTACTACGGCGCGAACGCGCAGAATACCGGCGTGTCCTACACCCGGGGCGGTTACCTGCAGCGGATCGACTACGGCATCACCCGGACGAGCGCGTACGCGGCCGTCGCACCGGAACAGATCCTCTTCGACACCGCCGAGCGCTGCGTCCCCGGTACTCCGGTCGGCGCGGTCTGCGACGACGCGCACTTCACCACGGCCAACGCCGCGTGGTGGCCGGACGTGCCGGTCGACCAGAACTGCGTCCAGGGTTCCTCCTGCAGCAACCACTCGCCGTCCTTCTGGTCGCGCAAGCGCCTCAGCCGGATCACCACCCAGGTGCAGGTCGGCGGGGCGACCCAGCAGGTCGACAAGTGGGAGTTCACGCAGTCCTTCCCGGACGGTGGTGACCACGCCCCGACGCTCTGGCTGGAATCGGTGCAGCACACCGGTCTGGACACCAGCGCGGGCGGGTCGGCGGCCGTCCAGCTCCCGCCGACCAGTTTCGGCCCGCCGGCGCAGCTGGCGAACCGGGTCGGCACGGTCTCCAACCAGCCGGCGATGTACCACGACCGCATCCAGAACATCACCACCGAGACCGGCGCGCGGATCACCGTCACCTACAACCCCACCGAGTGCACTCCCGGCAACGTCCCCACGGACCCGGCCGACAACACCATGGCCTGCTATCCCGTGCTGTGGACCCCGCCCGGCTACTCGACCCAGCAGAAGGACTGGTTCCACAAGTACACCGTCGCCTCGGTCCGCACCGACGACCTGCACACCGCCAACCAGGACGGCACCTTCCCGTCCCTGCTGACGAGCTACAAGTACCTCGGTGGTGCGGCCTGGCACTACGACACCGGTGAGCTGGGCAAGGACGACGCCCGCACCTACTCGCAGTTCCGCGGCTACGCGAGCGTGGAGACCCGCACCGGCGACACCGGGGTCTTCCACACGCTCGACCAGGCTAACGTGTACGACCAGGTGACGCTCTCGAAGAGCACCTACTTCCGCGGCATGTCGCACAACACTGCGGACGGTACCGGCGGCAGCACCGTCACCCTGACCTCGCAGGACAACGCCCACAGCGTCGAGGACAAGTACGAATTCGCCGGCCGGGTCTTCGAGACCGACACCTACACGGGCGACGGCGGCTCGATCAGCGAGGCCACCGTCACGATTCCGATCGTCATCGGTCCGACGGCCACCCGGACCCGGGCCGGCCTCCGTCCACTGACTGCGCAGATGGTCCGGGACTCCCAGGTGTACAAGCGTCAGGCCGTCTCCTACGGCTGGCGCGTCACCGAGACGGACACCTTCTACAACACCACCCTCGGACAGACCACCACCGGCATGCCGGTGCAGACCGCCGACCGGGGAGAGACCTCGGCGGCCGGGAACATCACGCGGTGCAGCTGGACCCGGTACGCGGTGAACTCCGCCCAGGTGATGGCCCTCCCGGCCGAGACGATCACCACCGCCCAGGACTGCCCGAGCGCCGGAGCCACGCCGAGCGGGACCCTGGTCTCCGACAGCCGCACCTCCTACGACGGCCACGCCTTCGGCTACGACGGGCTGCCCGGCGCGGTCGCACCGACCAAGGGCGAGGCCACCCTCACCGAGAGCGCCGGCAGTTCGAGCGGTGCGACCGCCACCGGATACGTCGCCACCGCCGCTAACGGGTACGACTCCCTCGGCCGGCTCATCAGTACCACCCGCACCCCGAACTCGACCGCGCCGGACGGCTCCAGCCTGGCCCGGAGCACGACCACCACCTACACCCCGGCGAGCGGAGCACTGCCGACCGGAGTGGTGACCAAGGTTCAGGTCACCGCAGGTGCCACCCCGACCTACCAGACGTCCACCGCCACGCTGGACGCCCCGCGCGGCCTCCCGGTCGAGAAGGTCGACCCGGCGAACCTGCGCACCTCGCTGACCTACGACGCCCTCGGCAGGCAGACCGCCGTGTGGCTGCCGACCCAGTCGAAGGCGGCTCTCCAGCCGGCCACCATGACCTACGGGTACCAGGTGTCCGCCACCGATCCCAGCGCGGTCACGACCAACACGCTGCTGGAGAACGGCTCCTACTCCCCGAACGTCACGCTGTACGACGCGATGCTCCGGGTCCGGCAGGTCCAGTCCACCGGGGAGAACGCCAGCACCATCGTCACGGACACCCAGTACGACTCGCACGGCTGGACCGTCCGCACCAACAACGCCTACAACGTCAGCGGTGCGCCGAACCAGGTCCTGATCAAGGCCGCCCAACTGAGCATTCCCGACAGCACCGTCACCGATCACGACGCGCTCGGCCGGCCGACCGCGACCAGCCAGGAGCACGACGGCCGGACCCCGGCGGGCATGACCACCAGGACCGCCTACACCGGCGACACCACCGTCACGCTGCCGCGCAGCGGCGGGGTCGCGGCCCGGACCGTCACCGACGCCCGCGGCCGGACCGTCGAGACCGGCCAGTACACCGCCCCGCCCACCCTCACCGGATCGGCCACCGGCGGCTGGACCGCGACCGGCGGCACCCGGGCCTCGATCACCTACGGCTACAACGCTGCCGGGCAGCGCTCCAGCACCACCGGCCCCGACGGCAGCGTCTGGACGACCGGCTACGACCTGCTCGGCCGCACCGTCTCACAGACGGACCCCGACGCCGGAACCAGCCGGTTCGGCTACGACGACGCCGGCGACACCGTCTGGGCCAAGGATGCCCGGAACATCGAACTCGACTACACCTACGACCTGTTGGGCCGCAAGCTCACCGCGGTCGACAAGACGAACGGCAACTTCAAGTTCGGCGTGTGGAAGTACGACACCCTGCAGGTCGGCAAGCTCAGCTACTCGGCCCGCTATGTGCCCGGCGTGACCGGTGCGTACGTCGTCCAGCCCACCGGGTACACCAGCCTCGGCAAGCCCACCGGAACCAAGATCACGCTTCCGGCGAGCGAAGCCCCGCTGCCGACCACCTACACCACCACCTACAGCTACTCGCCGACCACCCAGCAACTGATCGGCCAGCGGGACCCGGGGATCGCCGGACTGCTGGTCGAGGACATCAGCTACGGGTACAACGCCCTCGGCGCGCCGGTCAGCGCGCAGAGCTTGAACAGCTACGTCGGGCCGGTCGACTACACCAACTACGGCGAGATCGCCCGGACGACCTACGGCCCCTCCAACAACCCGGCCTGGTCGGTCAACACCTACGACGACCAGACCCGCCGACTGGCCAACGTCCAGACCAGCCGCTCCCAGTCCCCGGCCGGGGTCGTCGACGACGTCACCTACGCATACGACCCGTTCGGCAACCCGACCTCCACCGTCGACAAGCAGTCGGAGAGCGGTTCCACGGTCACCGACACCCAGTGCTACCGGTACGACTCCCTGAACCGGCTCGCCCAGGCCTGGACCGCGAAGGCCGACTGCCCGGCCGCCGGCACCGACCCGACCCCGGCCACCGTCGCCACCGGCTCCGCGGCCTACTGGCAGTCCTTCGGCTACGACCTCCTCGGGAACCGGACCAGCGCGGTCGACCACGCGGTCAACGGGCAGTCCGGCGACACCAGCACCGTCTACACCAACGGCTGCGCCGGGGACACGACCCAGTGCCCCAACGGACCACAGCCGCACACCCTGACGGCGACCACCAGCACCGGCCCGGCGGGCACCACCAGCACCTCGTTCACCGCCAACGCCATCGGCGCCACCGCCAAGCGGGCGGTCGGCCCGGCCACCCCGCAGGTCCTCGGCTGGAACTCGGAGGGTCGGATCGACTCGATCGTGCAGGCCGGCAGCACCACCAAGTACGTCTACGACGCCGACGGCAACCTGCTGCTGAGGCGGGACCAGGGCCAGACCCTGTTCTTCGCCGGTGACACCACGATCACCGTCAACACGGCCACCACCCCGAACACCCTGCTCGGCGCGGTGCGCACCTACACCCTGGCGGGCAGGGCGGTCGCCCAGGCCTCCAGCCTCCCCGGCGGCGGCGTGCACTACCTGCTCTCCGACCAGCAGGGCACCATGTTCCTCAGCATGGACACCACCACCCAGCAGGTCGTCCGCAAGCAGCAGACCCCGTACGGTCAGCCGCGCGGTGCGAGCACCGGCTGGCCCGATCCCACCCGGGGCTTCCTCGCCAAGCCGTACAGCACGGCGACCGGCTACACCGACGTCGGCGCCCGCATCTACGACCCCGTCCTGGGCCGCTTCCTGAGCGCCGACCCGGTCTTCGACCCGACCGACCTCAGCCAACTCGGCGGTTTCGCCTACGCGGGCAGCAACCCGCTCACCGGCAGTGACCCGAGCGGCCTCTACTGCGACGGCTGCAACTGGGACACGGAGCACGGCAACTCCGGCGGGAAGGGCAAGGGGCCGTACTCGGACGGCGGTCCGTGCGAGGCCGGCGACTTCCTCTGCTACCAGTACAAGATCCAGCACCCGTCCAACAACGACAAACCCCGGTGCGGCGACGACCTGCTCTGCCAGATCCACAACGGGAGCAGTGGCAGTCAGACGACCGACCCCTGCGCCGGCTCGGCCGGCCGCTTCTGCGGGAAGTACGGCCCGTACCCGCCCATTCCCACCACGCCGACCGGACCGTCGAAGCAGACGACCTGGGAGAACCGGTACCACACCGATCCGGCCAAGGGCGCAGAGCCGATCTACTCCGACAGCCCGAACTTCATCTCCAGGTGGTTCCACCGCACCGTCGAGGCGTTCAACACCCCCATCGTCGCGCAGGGCTCGGCCGGGTTGGAAGGGCTCGCGATACTGACCGGTTCGGACTGCGGTCAGCAGTTCGGGATGCAGGTGTGCAGTGGCGGTTGGATGGCCGGGGCGACCACCTCGAACAAAGGCGGGTTCACCTTCGGATTCGTTTACTTCAGCAAGTCCCCGGACCCTAGGCCGCAGGAGATCCACCACGAGAGTGTGCACCGACGGCAGTACCTGGACTACGGTCCAGCCGCATTCCTTCTGACGTACTTCGGCCAGGCACCGGTCAATGGAATCGGCTGCAACAACACCATCGAACAGGAGGCCGGTCTTGACGACGGGAACTACTGCACGCACTAGTGATCGGTTCGTCTTGATGCTCGCTGCGGCAGTCATGCCGCTCGCGGCGGGCTGCGCGATTGGTGATCCTGCGCCCCCTCGTGCTGGACTGCGGACGGCTCAGGACGGGACGATCGAGTTCTTCTACCCGTCGTGCAGCCTCAGCCTCGAACGGGTGACCGTCAAGACTTACGATCGTCGGACTGAGGGCACGCCGATCTGGCAGGTCTCCGACCCGGTTGCCTCGGAGACCCGGCAAGGTGGATTCACGATAGGCAGCGCGTCGCAGTTTCGGAACGTCGCGTTGGCGCTGACCGCTCCGCTGCCTCTGCTGTTCGACGTGGACCTCGGTTACCAGGGCCGCGACGTAACTCACGGGATGGTGGTGAACACCACCACGCTGCCCAAGGAGAATCCGCCCGACGGCAAGTTCTGGCAGCAGCAGGTCGGTGACACCGGCTACGTCGCCCGCTCCGCCCAGGAGATCACCGACGCCGCCTGCCGACCGCGGGACTGAGCGGCCACCGCAGGAGAACGCCCCTCGCCCCCGGAGAGCGGGGGCGAGGGGCGTCTCTTCGTTCGAAGGTCCGTCAGCCGTCGGTGCCGGTGGCGAGTTCGGGCCGCTGCTCCTCGTCGGCGGGGTGCTCGGGGTGCGGGGGCTGGTGGGTGCGGCGGCCGAAGAGCTCGGCGGGGGTGGGCATCCGGCGCGGGCGGGGGCGTTCGGCGGGGACGTGGGGCTGCTGGGTGCTCATCGGGAACCGTCCTCCGGCAGGGGTGGGGGGCAGGGGTTCGGACGCGGGGCTCGGCACGGCCGTGAGGTGCCGCGGTCCGGTGCCGAGCGAGAGCCGCTCGCGGACCTCGGCCTCGGCGAGCGCGTGGCAGCGCCCGGCGAGCCGGGAGCGGCGGGCCTGCTCGTGCTGGCCGCACGGCTGGCGGGAGAGCGAGCGCAGGGCGGACAGGTCGTCGGGGGTGGGCAGGTAGCCGTCGGTGACGGCCTCCTCCAGTCGGTCCAGGTAGCCGCCGGCGCCGCCGGGCAGGGCGGCCCGGTAGCGGGCGAGGTCGGCCAGCAGGAAGGTGCGCAGCCGCCCGCCCTCCTGGACCGCCTCGTCGATGGCTTCGGTCAGCCGCAGGGCGTCCTGGACGTCCTCGGCCCACAGTTCGTCCGGCAGGGGCGCCGGGAGCCGGTCGGGCGCGGCCGGGTAGAGGGCTTGGGCGAGGACACGGCGCAGCACCCGGACTTCATCGGCGCTGAAGGCCATGCCGCCGCGCGATCCGTGTGGCGTTGGCATGGGTCGACAGTACGTCTCGTACGTCCGACTTATGGCGATTGATGACGTGTTTGTCCCGATTGGCCTATGAGATGGTGCATTCGGCCGGGGGAGCGCCGGGGCCGGTGCGGGACCGCGCCGGGGCCGGTCCGGCGCTCCGCGCCCGGCCGGCCCCGGCGGACGGGGCGTCAGGAGGCCGGGGCGGCCGGGCGGTTGCGTTCGAAGATCAGCCGCAGGCCGATCAGGGTCAGCCAGGGCTCGTGCACGTCGATCGAGTCGGCCTCGCCGAGCACCATCGGGGCCAGGCCGCCGGTGGCGATCACCTGGACGTCGTTCGGGTCCTTGGCGAGCTCCTTGGCCATCCGGTTGACCAGCCCGTCGACCTGACCGGCGAAGCCGTACAGGATGCCGGACTGCATGCCCTCGACGGTGTTCTTGCCGATCACGTTGCGCGGGCGGGCCAGTTCGATCTTGCGGAGCATCGCGGTGCGGCCGCCCAGGGCGTCGACCGAGATCTCGATGCCCGGGGCGATCGCGCCGCCCACGTAGTCGCCGCGCGCGTTGATCGCGTCGAAGGTGGTGGCCGTCCCGAAGTCGACCACGATGCACGGCCCCCCGTACAGGTGGTTGGCGGCCAGCGCGTTCACGATCCGGTCCGCGCCGACCTCCTTCGGGTTGTCCATCAGCACGTGCACCCCGGTCTTCACGCCCGGCTCGACGATCACCGCGGGCACGTCGCCGTAGTAGCGGCGGGTCACCTCGCGCAGCTCGTGCAGCACCGCCGGGACGGACGAGCAGATCGCCAGGCCGGCCACCCGGTCGTCGGCCGAGACGATCGGGTGGGCGCCCATCAACCCCTGGAGCAGCACCGCGAGTTCGTCCGCGGTGCGGCGCGGATCGGTGGAGATCCGCCAGTGCTCGACGATCTCCTCGCCGTCGAACAGGCCGAGCGTGGTCTGGGTGTTGCCGACGTCGATGGTGAGGAGCATGGGGCGCTTTCTGCTTCGTAGGGTCAGGAGCTGCGGAGGTCCAGGCCGATGTCCAGGATCGGCGCGGAGTGCGTCAGGGCGCCGACGGCCAGGTAGTCGACACCAGTCTCCGCGACCTCGCGCGCGGTGGCCAGGGTCAGTCCGCCGGAGGCCTCCAGCTTGGCCCGGCCGGCCACCAGGGCGACCGCCTCGCGCAGCTGCTCGGTGGTGAAGTTGTCCAGCAGGATCAGGTCGGCGCCGGCCGCCAGGACGGGGGCGATCTGCTCGATCGTGTCGACCTCGACCTCGATCGGCAGCTCCGGGAACGCCTCCCGGACGGCGGTGAACGCCTCGGCGACGCCGCCCGCCGCGACCACGTGGTTGTCCTTCACCAGCGCGGCGTCGGAGAGCGACATCCGGTGGTTGGCGCCGCCGCCCGCGCGGACCGCGAACTTCTCCAGCGCCCGCAGGCCCGGGGTGGTCTTGCGGGTGTCGCGGACCACCGCCCCGGTGCCCGCCAGCGCGTCGGCCCAGGCCCGGGTCGCGGTGGCGATGCCGGACAGGCGGCAGAGCAGGTTCAGCGCGGAGCGCTCGGCGGTCAGCAGGTCGCGGGTGCGGCTGCGCACCGAGAGCAGCACCTGGCCGGGCTCGACCCGGTCGCCGTCCTCGACGTGCCGCTCGACCTCGAACTCCTCCTCGCAGACCAGCGAGACGACCGCCTCGGCCACCCGCAGGCCGGCCACCACGCCCGCCTGACGGGCCGTGAAGTCGGCGGTGGCGACGGCCTCGGCCGGGACGGTCGCCACCGAGGTGACGTCCTCGCCGCCCGCCAGGTCCTCGGACAGCGCCATCATCGCCACGTCCTCGACCTCGACCGGGTCCAGGCCCGCGTCCTCCAGCAGCGCGGCGAGCGCCGGGTCGAGCCCGGTCTCGTACTCCTCGCCGTCACCGCACGCGCAGCCGTCGCCGCAGCCCTCGGACTCGGTGGACAGGAGGGGGAGTTCGGAGTGGGACATGGTGGCGGGCTCCAAGGGGGCTGCGAGGGCTGGTGGCTGAGGGGAGGTCAGGCGGGGAGCGGGTGGACGATGTGGCGCCGCCAGTGGGCGTCGTCGCGGTCGGGGAAGTCCTCGCGCCAGTGGCAGCCGCGGGTCTCCTCGCGGAGCGCGGCGGCGGCGGTGAGGGCGGTGGCGACCTGGTGCAGGTTGGTGGCCTCCCAGGTCTCCACCGAGGGGGAGGCCGGGGCTGCGGCGTCGGTGAGGCCGGCCAGGCCCTTGCCGGTGGCGGCCAGCGAGGCCGCCGAGCGGATCACGCCCGCGCCGGCGGACATCAACTGCTGGATCGCGCCCCGGGTTCCGGCCGCCAGCAGCGGGACCGGGGTGGCGGCGGTCGCCGCGTCGGTGTTGACCGTCCGGGCGGGCAGCCGGCCGGCCGCGGCCAGCGCGGCCAGGTCGGCGGCGATCCGCTCGGCGAACACCAGGCCCTCCAGCAGCGAGTTGGAGGCGAGCCGGTTGGCGCCGTGCACACCGGTGCAGGCGACCTCGCCGCAGGCGTACAGGCCCGGGACGGTGGTGCGGCCGTGCAGGTGGTCGGTGCGGACGCCGCCGGAGGCGTGGTGGGCGGCCGGGTAGACCGGGATCGGCTCGGTCACCGGGTCGATGCCGTGCGCCCGGCAGGCGGCCAGGATGGTCGGGAAGCGGTGCTCCCACATCTCGGCGCCGAAGTGCCGCCCGTCCAGGTACATGTGCTGGGCGCCCTGCTCCTGCATCCGGCGGATGATCGCCTTGGCGACGATGTCGCGCGGGGCGAGTTCGGCCAGCTCGTGCTGCCCGACCATGAAGCGGACCCCGTCGGCGTCGACCAGGTGCGCGCCCTCGCCGCGGACCGCCTCGGAGACCAGCGGCTGCTGGCCCAGCGCGTCCGGGCCGAGGAACAGCACGGTCGGGTGGAACTGGACGAACTCCAGGTCGGTGACCTCGGCGCCGGCCCGCAGCGCGAGCGCCACGCCGTCGCCGGTGGAGACCGCCGGGTTGGTGGTGGCCGAGAAGACCTGGCCCATGCCGCCGGAGGCCAGCACCACGGCCCGGGCCAGGATCGCGCCGACGCCGTCCCGCTGGCCCTCGCCCATCACGTGCAGGGTGACGCCGGCGGCGTGACCTTCGGCGTCGGTCAGCAGGTCCAGCACCAGGGCGTGCTCGATCAGTTCGAGGCCCGGGTCGGCCTCCACGGCGGCGACCAGGGCGCGCTCGATCTCGGCGCCGGTGGCGTCGCCGCCGGCGTGCGCGATCCGGCGGCGGTGGTGGCCGCCCTCCCGGGTCAGCACGATCTCGCCGTCCTCGTCGAGGTCGAACTCGGCGCCGACCTCGATCAGTCGGCGCACCGCGTCCGGGCCGTCGGTGACCAGGACCCGGACGGCCTCCTCGTCGCACAGGCCGGCGCCCGCGACCAGGGTGTCCTGCAGGTGCTGCTCGGGGGTGTCGCCCTCGCCCAGGGCGGCGGCGATGCCGCCCTGGGCCCAGCGGGTGGAGCCCTCGTCCAGCACCGCCTTGGTGACCACCATGGCCCGCAGGCCGGCCTTGCGGACGTTGAGCGCGACGGTGAGTCCGGCCACGCCGGAGCCGACCACGACCACGTCGGTGCTCGTGGTCCAGCCGGGGGCGGGGGCGGTCAGGCGGTGCGACATGGATTCAGTGGCTCCTTCAGCGCGCGGCGGCGTCGGCCGCGCCGTTCGGACCACCGTACGCGGCGTCGCCGCGCAGCAGTCCGCTGCCCTCGGGGGCGTCCGCGGGGTCGCCGCCGAAGCCGGTGATCCGGTTCTGCTCGTCGACGAACACCACCTTCGGCAGGTACGCCTTGGCCTCGGCGGTGTCCATCTGCCCGTAGGCGATCAGGATCACCAGGTCGCCGGGGTGGACCAGGCGGGCGGCGGCGCCGTTGATGCCGATGACGCCGGAGCCGCGCGGCCCGGCGATGGTGTAGGTCTCCAGCCGGGCGCCGTTGTTGATGTCGACGATGTGGACCAGCTCGCCGGGGAGCAGGTCCGCGGCGTCGAGCAGGTCCTCGTCCACCGTCACCGAGCCGACGTAGTGCAGGTCGGCCTGGGTGACGGTGGCACGGTGGATCTTGGACTTGAGCATGGTGCGGAACATGGGTCACGCCTCTCTGAGTGCATGCCTGGGTGCTGCGGTGTTCAGCGGACGATGATGCTCACATTGTCGATCAGCCGGGTCGAGCCGACCTTGGCCGCGACGGCGAGCACCGCCTCGCCCCGGAAGTCGTCCGGCGCCTCGGTGAAGGACAGCGGGTCGACCAGGGCGAGGTAGTCGAGGGAGAGGCCGGCCGCGCCCTCCAGCACGGCGGCGGCCGCGGCGCGGACGGCCTGCGCGCCCTGCGCGCCGGCGTCGCGGCCGGCGAACAGCGCGCGGGAGAGGGCGAGCGCCTGCGCGTGCTCGTCCGCGGAGAGGAAGCGGTTGCGCGAGGACAGCGCCAGGCCGTCCTCCTCGCGGACGGTCGGGACGCCGACGATCTCCACGTCGAAGTCCAGGTCCGCGACCATCCGGCGGACGATCGCCAGCTGCTGGGCGTCCTTCTCGCCGAACACCGCGAAGTCCGGGTCGGTGATGTGCAGCAGCTTGGCGACCACCGTCAGCATGCCGTCGAAGTGGCCGGGCCGGGACGCGCCCTCGAAGCCCTCGCCCATCGGGCCCGCCGAGAGCCGGACCAGCGGCTCGCCGTTCGGGTACATCTCGTCCACGGACGGGGCGAACACCACGTCCGCGCCCATCTCCTCGGCCAGCGCGACGTCGGCGTCCAGGGTGCGCGGGTAGCGGTCCAGGTCCTCGCCCGCGCCGAACTGCAGCGGGTTCACGAACACCGTCACCGCGACCCGGCCGTCCTTGCCGACCCGGCGGCGGGCCTCGCGGACCAGCGCGGCGTGGCCGGCGTGCAGCGCGCCCATCGTCATCACCACGGCGTTGTCCACCGGCTGCTCGTCCGGCCAGAACGCCGCCTCGAACTCGTCCACGGTGCGGGTCAGCACCGCCGTGCGGACCTTCGCCGCCTTCGGGGCCTTCGCCGGGCGCCTGTCGCGTGCCATCAGTGCTTCTCCTCGTTCAGTACGTCCAGCAGCGCCGCCGCCGGTTCGGGCTTCAGCGAGCCGTTGGCGACCGCCCGCTGCGCGGTGGCCCGCGCCATCGCCCGGTAGGCCTGGCCGATGTCCGGGGTCACCGTAGCGAGTCGGTCCAGGTGCTTGCGCACCGTTCCCACGTCGCCGCGCGCCACCGGGCCGGTCAGGGCCAGGTCGCCGGAGCGCAGCGCGTTGTCCAGGGCCGCGCCGAGCAGCGGGCCGAGCAGCTGGCCGGGCTCCTGGACGCCTGCGGCGCGGAGCAGCTCCATCGCCTGCGCGACCAGGGTGACCAGGTGGTTCGCGCCGTGCGCCAGCGCGGTGTGGTAGAGCGGGCGGACGTCCTCCGGGACCCAGGACGGCTCGCCGCCCATCTCCACCACCAGGGCCTCGGCGACCGGCCGCAGCTCCTCCGGGGCCGTCACGCCGAACGGGCAGCCGGCCAGCCGGGCCACGTCCACCGAGGTGCCGGTGAAGGTCATCGCCGGGTGCAGCGCCAGTGGGAGCGCGCCCGCGCGGGTGGCCGGCTCCAGCACCGCGACGCCGTGCGCGCCCGAGGTGTGCACCAGCAGCTGCCCCGGGCGGACCGCGCCGGTGGTGGCCAGGCCCTGCACGAGGTCGGGCAGCGCGTCGTCCGGGACGGTCAGCAGCACCAGGTCGGCGGCGGCCAGCACCTGAGGGGGCGTCACCAGGCGGACGCCCGGCAGCAGCGCCTCGGCGCGGCGGCGCGAGGCGGCGGAGACGCCGGACGCGGCGACCACGCGGTGGCCGGCCAGCTGGAGGGCAGCGCCCAGGGCGGGGCCGACCCGACCCGTGCCGACGACGCCGACGGCGAGTCGGGCCGGGCGGTTGCCGGGGGCGGAGGGGTCTCCGAAGTCGTCGTGCAGCACTCTTCGCGTTCCAGTCCTCGACGGGTACCAGACGTACCGGTCAATGGTACGGGGGGTTTCCCGCCGACCCGCCCGGGCACCCCCGGCCCGCGCGGACGGCGGGGAGGGGGAGGAAGAGCGGGGGTCCGGTCAGGCGGTTTCGCCGGCCCGGGCGAGGCCGTTCTCGTAGGCGAGGACGACGGCCTGGACGCGGTCGCGGAGGCCGAGCTTGGCGAGGATGCGGCCGACGTGGGTCTTGACGGTGGCTTCGGAGAGGGTGAGGCGGGCGGCGATCTCGCCGTTCGAGAGGCCCTGGGAGACCAGCAGGAAGACCTCGCGCTCGCGGTCGGTGAGCGGGGCGAGGACGGCGGCGCCGGGCGCGGCGGTGGGGGTGGGGAGGACCTCGGCGAAGCGGTCGATCATGCGGCGGGTGGTGGTGGGGGCGACCACCGCGTCGCCGCCGTGCACCGAGCGGATCGCGGCGACCAGCTCGGTCGGCGGGACGTCCTTGAGCAGGAAGCCGGAGGCCCCGGCCTTGAGCGCGGCGAAGGCGTACTCGTCGAGGTCGAAGGTGGTGAGGATGAGCACCTTGGGCGCGCCCTCGATCGGGGCGCCGCGCTCGTCGAGGCAGATCCGGCGGGTGGCCTGGACGCCGTCGAGACGGGGCATCCGGACGTCCATCAGGATGACGTCGACCTCGGCGGTGCGGAGCACCTCGACGGCCTGCTGGCCGTCCCCGGCCTCGGCGGCGATCTCGATGTCGCCCTGCGACTGCAGGACCATCCGGAAGCCGGTGCGCAGCAGTTCCTGGTCGTCCACCAGCATCACGCGGATGGGCATGGGCAGGGCTCCTTCACTTGGACACCTTCAGGGGGAGGACGGCCCGGATGCGGAAGCCGCCGCCCGGCCGGGGGCCGACGTCCAGGCTGCCACTGACCATACCGACCCGTTCCCGCATGCCGATCAGGCCGTGGCCGAGCCCGTCGGTGCCGCCGTCGAGCTGCTCGCGGGTGGAGCCGCGGCCGTCGTCCTCGACCAGCACCTCCAGGTCGCCGGGGCGGAAGTCCACCGCGACCCTGGCCCGGGCGTCCGGCCCGCCGTGCTTGCGGACGTTGGTGAGGGCCTCCTGGACGATCCGGTAGACCGTCAGCTCCAGGCCGCGGGGCAGTTCGCGGACCTCGCCGGTGGCGGAGTACTCGACCGCCAGGCCGGCCGTGCGGACCTGCTCCAGCAGCTCCGGCAGCTCCTCGACGCCGGGCTGCGGCACGTACTCCTCCGCGGTGTCGGCGGTGCGCAGCACACCCAGCAGGCGGCGCATCTCGGCCAGCGCCTGCCGGCCGGTGGAGGCGATGGTGTTCAGCGCCTCCTTGGCCTGCTGCGGGGAGGAGTCCAGCACGTAGGCGGCGCCGTCGGCCTGGACGATCATCACCGAGACGTTGTGCGCGACCACGTCGTGCAGCTCGCGGGCGATCCGGGCCCGCTCGGCGGCGACCGCGACCTTGGCCCGGGCGTCCCGCTCGCGCTCCAGCCGGGCGGCGCGGTCCTCCAGCTCGATCAGGTAGGCGCGGCGGACCCGGGTGAGCCGTCCCCAGGCCCAGCAGAGCACGAACGGGGTACTCATCAGGACGGCCAGGAACACCGCCTTGTACGGGTCCTGCCGCTCGCTCGCGGGCGTCAGCCGCCAGAGCGTCAGCGGACCGGCCGTCAGGCTGGCCGCCAGCGCCAGCCGGGACGTCCAGGGCCGGCCGAACGCGGCGCCGGTGTACCCGAACACCAGGTAGGCGACGCTCGACAGGCCGGGCTCGACCCGGGCGGCGACCTGGAACAGGCCGAGGCCGACCGCGACCGCGGTGGTGGCGTCCGGCCAGCGGCGGCGCACCACCATCATCGCGGGCAGCGCGCAGGCGAGCGCGATGCCGGTGTAGTGGCGCCAGGGCGCCATCGGGTCGACGGGCGAGCCGGTCGACTCCACCGCCGCCAGCAGGCCGAGGGCGAGCACCGGGAGCGCCCAGGCGGAGTCCACCACCATGGGGTGTCTGCGGAGCCAGGCGTTGAGTCGATGCACGCCTCAAGCCTAGGGAACGCGCGGGGCCGTTCAGGTCCGCCGGGAGGGCGATCCGCAGGTCCGCGGGTCGTCCCCAGGGTGGAGAGCCGGTCCGCCCGGGTAACGTCGCCCGCTATGACATGGATGCGGTGGCGGCCCGCGATCGAACACGCCCTGTACCGACCCGACGGGGGCTTCTACCGCAGGCCGGAGGGCCCCGCCGGGCACTTCCGGACCTCCGTGCACGCCTCGCCGCGGTTCGCCGCCGCCGTCACCCGCCTCCTGGCGGGGGTCGACGCCGCGCTCGGCCGGCCCGCCCGGCTGCACTTCGTCGACCTCGGCGCCGGTCGCGGCGAACTCACCCTCGCCGTGCGGTCGCTGTTGCCCGACGCGCTGCGCGACCGGGTCGTCCTGCACGCCGTCGACCTGGCGGACCGCCCGGCCGGACTGCCCGCGGACGTCGCCTGGAGCGCCGAGCCGCCGGCCGGCGCCGAGGGCCTGCTGTTCGCCAACGAGTGGCTCGACAACGTGCCGCTCGACCTCGCCGAGCCGGACGCGGACGGCGTGCCGCGCTACGTCGAGGTCGCCCCCGACGGCACCGAACGCCCCGGCGCGCCGCTGGACGGGGCCGACGCCCGGTGGGCCGCCCGCTGGTGGCCGGACGGGGAGAGGATCGAGCTGGGCGGCCCCCGGGACGCCGCCTGGGCCGCGGCGGTGGGCGGGCTGGCGCGCGGCCTCGCGGTCGCCGCCGACTACGCGCACACCCGCGGCACCCGGCCGCCGTTCGGCACCCTGACCGGGTTCCGGAACGGCCGCGAGTGCGCCCCCGTCCCCGACGGCTCCTGCGACCTGACCGCGCACGTCGCCCTCGACGCCGCCGCCGTCCCCGGGCACCCGGCGCTGCTCACCACCCAGCGCGAGGCCCTGCGCGCGCTCGGCGTCAGCGGCGCCCGCCCGCCGCTCGCGCTGGCCGCCACCGACCCGGCGGCCTACCTGCGGGCACTGGCCGGCGCCGGGGAGGCCGCCGAGCTCACCGACCCGGCCGGGCTCGGCGCGTTCCACTGGCTGGTCCAGCCCGTCCGGATGCCGGTACCGGACGACCTGGCGGCCCTGCCGGGATGGCAGACTCTCCCCTCGTAGAAGGAGGCGACGGCCATGACGGAGACCACGGTCGGCATCGGCCCGGGCGCGCAGACGCTCCCCGGCGACCCCGGCAGCACCGACATGGTGCTCAACATCGGCCCCCAGCACCCGTCCACGCACGGCGTGCTGCGCCTGCGGCTGGTCCTCGACGGCGAGCGGATCACCACCGCCGAGCCGGTGATCGGCTACATGCACCGCGGCGCGGAGAAGCTCTTCGAGGCCCGCGACTACCGGCAGATCGTCATGCTGGCCAACCGGCACGACTGGCTCTCCGCGTTCGCCAACGAACTCGGCGTGGTGCTGGCCGTCGAGCGGATGCTCGGCATGGAGGTCCCCGAGCGGGCGGTCTGGCTGCGCACCCTGCTGGCCGAGCTGAACCGGGTCCTCAACCACCTGATGTTCCTCGGCTCCTACCCCCTGGAGCTGGGCGGCATCACGCCGATCTTCCACTCCTTCAACGGCCGCGAGGAGCTCCAGCACGTCCTGGAGGAAGCCTCCGGCGGCCGGATGCACTACATGTTCAACCGGGTCGGCGGCCTCAAGGAGGACCTGCCGGCCGGCTGGCTCGGCCGGGTCCGCCGGGCGGTCGGCACGGTGCGCGGGCAGCTGCCGGTGTTCGAGGAACTGGTCCTCGGCAACGAGATCTTCCGCGGGCGGACGGCGGGCGTCGGCGTGCTCTCCCGCGCGCACGTCCAGGCGTACGGCGTCTCCGGGCCGATCGCCCGGGCCAGCGGCGTCGACTTCGACCTGCGCCGCGACGAGCCCTACCTCGCGTACGGCGAGCTCCAGGACGTCCTGAAGGTGGCGACCCGTCAGGAGGGCGACTGCCTGGCCCGGTTCGAGTGCCTGCTGGAGCAGACCGCGAACGCGCTCGACCTGGCCGACGCGTGCCTCGACCGGCTGGACGCGATGGCGCCCGGCCCGGTCAACCTCCGGCTGCCCAAGGTCCTGAAGGCCCCCGAGGGCGAGACCTACGCCTGGACGGAGAACCCGCTCGGCCTGAACGGTTACTACCTGGTGTCGCGCGGCGAGAAGACGCCGTGGCGGCTCAAGCTCCGCTCCGCCTCCTTCAACAACGTCCAGGCCCTGACCGAACTCCTGCCGGGCACCCTGGTCGCGGACATGGTGGCGATCCTGGGCTCGATGTTCTTCGTCGTCGGCGACATCGACAAGTAGCACTCCGGGCCGGGAGCGGGCGGCGCCCGCTCCCGGCGGAGGCGTCCGGGCGTCAGCGGATCGGCTGGGTGGCCTCCAGCCGCTGGAGGGCGGTGCGGACGGCCGCGGTGAAGGCCCAGAACAGCGGCAGGGTGTTGGCCGCGCGGTCGGTGCGGGTGTTCTTGCCGGGGGCGAACATCGCGGCGCGCAGCTCGGTGGTGAGCTCCAGTTGGGCGCCCGCCCCGAGCAGGCTGCGGTTGCAGATGTTCTCCGGCGAGACGCCGGCGATCTCCTCGTCGCCGGTGGCGGTGACGGCGCGGATGCCGGCCGCGGCGAACTCCTCCATCAGGTACTGGCGCAGCGTGCCGTTGAGGCCGCCGACGAGGACCGCCGCGGCGCCGTTCTCCAGGCCCGCCTGGGCGGTGGTGCAGCCGTGCAGGGAGAGGACGTTGAGGCTGCCGGCGCACATCGCGCGGACGGTGATGTCGTCGCAGTGCGTGGAGGTGACGTGCAGGGCGCTGTTGCCGGAGGCGCGCAGCCCCTCGAACATCCAGAAGTCGTGGACCGGGCCGGCGGGCGCCGCGGCGCCGGGGCCGGCCGGCGGGTACCCGGCGACGGCCAGGCACAGTTCGGAGGTGCCGCCCTCGATGCCGCCGCCGTGCGGGGCGATGACGGTGGTCCGGACCGGGAGGGCGGCCGACCCGGTCTCCTGGTCGTCGACCAGGTGGCGGCGCAGGCGGCGGCCGTAGTCGACGCCCTCCACCAGCGCCGGGTCCGCGTACAGCGCGGTGTTCGAGGCGTAGAGGTCGGCGGCGTGGGCCGTGGTGGCCGACAGGACGGTGCCGAGGGCGCCGACGGCGGGCGCGGCGGCGAGGGCGGTGATCAGTGTACGACGGGTTATCACAGGAGCGGATCGTGGCAGTTGCCCGGGGAACCGGCAAGTGCCCTCCGGCCGTCGCCCCGGCCGGCCGCGCGGGCCCAGCGCCGCCGAGGGCGAAGCCGCTACGCGTGGTCGGCCGGGTGCGGGGCGAGGCGGGGGTTGTGGGCCTTGCAGAGGGCGACGAGCCGGTCGTAGGCCGCGGGGCCCATGAGCTCGGTGAGTTCGGGGCGGTAGGAGACGTAGACGGGGTTGGCGGCGTGGTGGGCCTCGGGGGAGCCGGTGCACCACCAGTGCAGGTCGTGGCCGCCGGGGCCCCAGCCGCGGCGGTCGTACTCGCCGATGGAGACCTGGAGGTAGCGGGTGTCGTCGGGACGGTCGATCCAGTCGTAGGTGCGGCGGATCGGGAGCTGCCAGCAGACGTCCGGCTTGGTCTCCAGGGGCTCCAGGCCCTCGCGGAGGGCGAGCACGTGCAGGGCGCAGCCCGCGCCGCCGGGGAAGCCGGGGCTGTTGAGGAAGAGGCAGGCGCCGTTGACGCGGCGGGTCTGCCGGTCGCCGTCCTCGTCGAACATGGTGATGCCGCCGTCGCGGCGGATGCGGCCCTTGGCGTCGGTGCCCTCGGCGTGGTGCTCCCAGATGTCGGGGGTGAGCCGGGCGGCGTGCTCGGCGACGCGCTGCTCGTCGTCCTCGTCGGAGTAGTGCGCGCCGAGGGTGCAGCAGCCGTCGGAGACGCCGCGGCCGGGCTGGATGCCGTGGCAGCCCTTGCCGAAGATGCAGCCCCAGTTGGAGGTGAGCCAGGTGAGGTCGCAGCGGAACACCTGGTCCTCGTCGGCGGGGTCGGTGAACTCGACCCAGGCGCGCGGGAAGTCGAGCGGGACCTCGCGGACGGTGGGCATCGCCAGGTCGACGGGGCTGCCCTTCGGCCCGGCCTTGCCCGGCTTCTCGGCCTTCCCGGGCTTCTTGTCGTTCTTCTTCTTGCTCTTGGTGCTCTCAGCTGGTGCCACCCGGCAAGCGTATGGCCTGGACGGGGCGGGGACGGGCGAGGCGGCGCGGCTTTGCCGGTGGTTCGTGGTGATTGGGGCGGTTTTCCGGGGGTAGCCGGGAGTGGTGCGCGGTGAAACGGCTGTGAAAAGCGCCGCAGCCCGGGCGGTCGGAGCAGCGCGCGGGCCTAGGATGGCCCAGCCGAGGGATGGTTGGGCGCTTCGGCGCCCTGGCACGGGGGAGTGCAGATGGGCGAGCAGATCGTCGTCCGGTCGTGGGAACTCCACGGCGAGGGACGGGAGTTCGAGAGCATCTCGAACGATTTCGGTGGTGCGGCGAAGCAGTTGGAGAGCGGACTGGCGGCGCTGGGTTCGCCGTGGGGCACGGACGCCCCGGGGCAGCCGTTCGGCGCCTCGTACGGCGAGGCCCGGGAGGGCGTGCTGGCCGGGTTGCAGGGGTTGGCCGAGCGGCTGGGCCGGGTCGGTACGGGCCTGCACACGATGGCGGACAGCACGGTCCGCACCGATCAGGACATCAGCGCGGACTTCAACGCGCCCTCGCTGAACCACCCGGCCGGACCCGGCCGGGTCTGAGTCGTTCCGCCGCCGGGCCGCCGGGCCGCAACCGGCCGGGCCCGTACCGGAGTCAGAGTACGGACGGGCGTTTCGGCCCGGCCGTCGCGCACCGCACCACCCGAAGGGGGAGCACGTGTCCAGGAACCTGCCGGAGGAACTCGCCCCCGCGCTGGCGCGGACCGGCCACGCGTGGCCGCAGGCGGACGAGGACGGTCTGCGGTCCGCCGCCGGCCTGTGGCGGGAGTTCGGGTCGGAGGCGGAGGCGCTGGTGCGCCGCGGCTCCGGGTCCGCGCAGCGGGTGGCGGGGGAGAACTCCGGCCCGGCGGTGGACGCGTTCACCGAGCACTGGCGGCAGTTCAGCGGCGGGGGCCGCGGGCAGTTGGACGACGCCTCGGCGGCGGCCGGCCTGGTGGCGGGCGCGCTGGACAAGGCGGCCGGGGCGGTGGACCACGCCAAGGCGGAGATCGTCGCGGTGCTGACCGAGCTGACCGAGAAGATCCGGGCGGCGGACGCGGCCGAGGCGAAGGCCAAGGCGGACATGGCGCAGGCCGGCAAGGAGATGACCACCGGCCTCGGCGGCCTGGTCACCGGTGCGGTCGGGGCGGCGGTCGGCGCGGTCAAGGAGGTGGCGGCCGAGGTCGGCGAGGCCGCGGCCGTCGAGCAGGCGAAGCTGAAGATCGGCCACCTGCTGGAGCAGCTGGGCCGGGACATGGGCGAGGCGGCGCGCTCGCTGGCCGCCGAGCCGCCGGTGGTGGCGCTGGAGCGGATCGCCCGGGCGGACGGCCGGGGCCTGCACGGCGAGGGCCGGGAGTCCTCGATGGCGGCCCGCTCGGGCCAGGTCACCGGGGCGCTGGCGAAGTCCGGGGTGGCCCGCTCGGTCGAGGTCGCCGGGGTGACGGCCCTGCACGCGGACGTGAAGGCGGACGGCACCGTCCGCACCGACCGGCACGGCAACCCGGTGCTGGTCGGCGCCGACGGCCAGCGGGTGAAGGGCGTCGAGGGGCTGACGGTCGGTCAGGGCCCGGACGGCTCGCAGCAGTTGCTGGACGCGGCGGGCAACCCGGTCTCCGGCGTGGCGCTGGGCGAGGACGGCAAGCCGCTGCTCGGCACCACCGGGAAGCCGGTGCTGGTCGGCCTGACCGGCGCACTGCTCGGCACCGGCCTGACGCTGGCGCTGGGCGGCGACGGGCACCCGAAGCTCGGCCCGGACGGCCACCCCGTGATGCTGGGCGCCGACGGCAGCCAGGTGGCCGGCCTGGTCGCGGACCGGCAGGGCCACCTGCTGGCCGGGGCCGGCGGGCAGCCCGTCACGGTGGACGCCAACCTGCGGGCGGTCGGCCCGAACGGGCAGATCGTCCAGTTCGGCGCGGACGGCCGCCCGCTCGACCTGCTCGGCCAGGACGGCCGGCCGGTCCCGGTGGCCGACGGTCAGCAGACCGGCCCGTTCGCGGGCGACTACCAGCACGGCCACGGCGGCCCGGGCGGCACCGGCAACGGCTTCCCGGACGGGCAGGGCCACGGCAACGGGCACGGCAACGGCCACGGCCCGGGCGGCGCGAGCCCGGTCGTGCTCTCCGCCTCCGCCCCCGGCCTGCCGCTGGACGTGCAGGTACAGCTCGGCGGCGACCAGGACGTCCAGCCGCAGCACGCCCCGCTGGACAACGGCCACCGCGGCGCCGGCTACCAGAACAACTCCGGCCCCTCGTACGGCGGTTCGCACGGCGGCTCGGGCAACTCGGGCTACTCGGGCAACTCCGGCGGCTGGTCCGGCGGCGGGCGCGGCGACTCGGGCGGCTGGTCCGGCGGCGGTGGCGGCGACTACACCCCGCCGTCCTCCCCGCACGTCCCGGTCTCGGTGCACGTCGACTCGGTGTACGCCCCGCCCGCGCCGAGCGCCCCGCCGGTGGTCGGCAACGGCGACATCTGGTCCGGCGGCGGCGGTGGTGGCGGGGGCGGCGGACACCGGGCCCCCGACCCGGGCTCCGTCTTCGGCGGCTCGGGCGGCTCCGGCGGCTCGGTCCCGCTCGGCCCGGTCGGCGGCTCGGCCGCGCCCGGCGGCGGCGTCCCGCTGGGCGGTGGCGTGCCGCTGGGCGGCGGCGCCCCGGTCGGCGGTCCGGTCGCGGCCGGTCCGATCGGCGGCGCGGCCCCGGTGGCCGGTCCGGTCGGCACCCCGGGCACGCCCGGCGCGTCCGGCGCCCCCGGCGCTTCCGGTGCGACGCCCGGTGCGGTGGCGGGTTCCGCGGCCGGCTCGGTGGTCGCCCCCAGTGCGCCCGGTGCCGCCGGTGCGCCCGGCGGTTCGGCCGCCGTGATCGGCGTCGGCGGCCAGCACCCGGCGGCTCCCGGCCGTCCGGTGGGCGGCCCCGTCCCGCCCGCGGGCGGCGGCGGCATCGGCCAGCACGCCCCCGGCGCCCCCGGCCGCTACGAGCCGGTGATGGACGTCCGGCGGCGCGACCTGCTCGACGAGTCCGGCCTGCCGGTCAACCCCGGGCAGGCCTCCGCGGCCTGGCTGGTGATCGCCAACGGGCGGCGCACCGCCGCGACCGGCCCGCTGCCCGCCGTCGAGCGCGAGCGCACCCTCGCCGACAGCCGCCCCTACGGCCTGCCCGGCGGCCTCGGCCCGGTCGACCCCGCGCACCAGGCGGAGGCGGTCCGCCGCACCCCCGTGCCCGCGCCCGACCCGATGGTCGGTGAGTGGACCGAGGTGCTGAACGGCGGCGGCCACGCCGAGAGCGGCCGCGCCAACAACTGCGTGGACGTGGCGCTGTCCGCCGTCGACACCCTGGGCGGGGTGCCGACCTGCGCCGCGCCCCGGCTGCCCGACGGCCCGGCCGGCGAGCGCGGCGGCCGGGACCGCGCCGAGCTCGAACTCGGCACCCGCTTCCTCGACCTGGGCGACGGCGAGGAGGCGCACGGCAAGCTCGGCCGGGCGCTGCTCGCGCACGGCACCGGCACCCGGGCGGTGCTGCTCACCGTCGACGCCTTCGGCCGCTCGCACACCTGGAACGCCGTCAACCACAAGGGCGTGCTCAGCTACCTGGACCACCAGACCGGCTACGCCGCGCCCGGCCCGCTCTACCCGGCCGACCACGGCCTGTGGGCGATCGCGGTGGACGCCGCGGACCGGCCGATCGACCTGACCGCGCCGCTGCCCGTCACCGTCCCGGTCCCGGCCGCAGCGCCCGAGGTCGTGCCCGAGGCCGCGCCGGAGCCCGCCCTGGTCGGCGCGCCCGCCGAGGCCCCGGCGGCCGGGGAGTCGACGGCCGGGGAATCGGCGGCCGACGCCCCGGCGGCGCCCCCGCGTTCCCGGCTCACCATCCACCGCACCACCGGGAGCACCAGCCGATGATCACCCGTGAACAGGCCCTCGCCCTCGCCCACCGCTGGGTCAACGGCGACCTCCCGCAGGAGGGTTCACGGCCTGTCAGGTGCCACGAGTTCGACCTCGGCTGGGTGCTCTGGCCGGAGCCGGCGCCGGTCCTCACCGACCCGCTCACCGGCGTCCGCCGCGCCCCCGAGGAGATCGGCGCGGCCTGCGCCGTGGTCGACCGGACCAGCGGCGAGCTCACCGTCTTCCCGTCCGTCCCGGTCCAGGTGGTGGAGAGCCTGTACCGGGACCGGCTCGGCGCGGGCCACCACAACCCGGCGCTGCCGCCCGTCACCGGCCCCGGCACCCGGGCCACCCTCAGCTACCGGGACGCCGCGGGCGAGGTCCGGTCGCTGACCGTGCGGTCCGCGCACGGCCGCCCGCACCCCGCGCTGCTCGCCCGGCGGCAGCTCGCCGCGCAGGGCGTCGCCGACGCCGACCTGGTGGCGCTCCGCACCGACCTGCGGCTCTCGATGCTCCCCGGCAGCTACAGCGAGCACGCCGTGGCCAGCGAACTCCCGGCCGTCCACCTGGAGTACGAACTGCCCTTCGGCCCGCGCCACGACCACCGGGCGGCCGCCCTGCGGGCCCTGACGGCCCGCACCGGCAGCCGGTTCAACCGGATGCCGTTCCCGCTCGCCGTGCCGCCCGCCCAGCCCGAGGACCCGGCCCTGCTCGGCAAGCGGCTGGCCGCGCTGTTCGGCGAGGACGGCGTCCGCCGCTTCGAGCAGGGCGCGGTGCTCGCCGCCGACCTGCCGGAGTCCGCCGCCCGGACGCTCCAGCAGACCGGCCTGCCGCGCGCCGTCCCCGGCCTGTTCGGGCTGCACCACCCCGAGAGCGACGGCATCGGTGAGCAGGTCGCCCCGGTGCTGCCCGACCTCGCCGAGCAGCTCGCCGCCCTCGGCCGGGGCCGCCGGGCCACCGCCGCCGCCCGCACCGCGCTGCTCGGGCAGCGCCTGCTCGGCACCGACGGCTGGGCGCTGATCAGTGTGGACACCGCGCAGGGCCGGGTCCGGGCGATCGACCCCGACACCTGCGAGGCCCGGCACTGCAACGCCGACCTGACCGCCTTCACCCGCTCGCTGGCGCTGTTCGCCGAACGCCGCCCGCGCCTGCTCGACCTGCCGCCGGAGCAGGCCGGGCCGGCCGTCGCCGAGCTCCAGTGGGCGCTCGCGGCGCTCGACCGGACGGCGCTGCGCGACCCGGAGAACTGGTGGTCGGTCCTGGTCGAGCAGCTCTGGGCCGGGCTGCTCTGACCGCGATCAGGCTGTCGTTCGTATCCCCGGTGGTCACCGGGTTGGGCTAAGTTGGACGGTTATGCGACTCGGTGTGCTCGACGTAGGCTCCAACACCGTCCACTTCCTCGTGGTGGACGCCCACCCCGGCGCGGCCCCGCTGCCCGCCTACTCCCACAAGGCCGAGCTGCGTCTCGCCGAGCTGCTGGACGAGCACGGGGCGATCGGCGAGGTCGGGGTCGAGCGGCTGGTGTCGATGGTCGCCTCCTCGATCCGGGTGGCCGAGGACAAGGGCGTCGTGGACCTGCTGCCGTTCGCCACCTCCGCCGTCCGGGAGGCCGCCAACGGCGAGGAGGTGCTGCGCCGGGTCGAGGACGAGACCGGGGTCGCGCTCACCGTGCTGTCCGGGCAGGACGAGGCCCGGCTGACCTTCCTCGCCGTCCGGCGCTGGTTCGGCTGGTCCTCCGGCCGGCTGCTCGACCTGGACATCGGCGGCGGCTCGCTGGAGATCGCCTGCGGCATCGACGAGCAGCCCGACGTGGCGACCTCGCTGCCGCTCGGCGCGGGCCGCCTCACCGCCCGGCTGCCCGGCGAGGTCGCCGACGCCGGGGACCTGCGCGAGCTGCGGCGGCACATCCGGGCCGAGATCGCCGGCGTGGTCGGCGACTTCGCCCGGCTCGGGCCGCCGGACCACGCCGTCGCCACCTCGAAGACCTTCAAGCAGCTGGCCCGGATGACCGGCGCCGCCCCCGAGGGCGCGGGCGTCCGGGTCCCGCGCAAGCTGACCAGGTCGGGCCTGTCCGCCTGGCTGCCCCGGCTGGCCGCGATGACGCCCGCCGAGCGCGCCCAGATCCCCGGCGTCTCGCTCGGCCGGGCCCGCCAGCTGCTGGCCGGCGCGCTGGTCGCCGACGCGGCGATGGACCTGTTCGGCCTGGAGGAGCTGGACATCTGTCCCTGGGCGCTGCGCGAGGGCATCATCCTGCGCCGCCTGGACGCGCTGACCGGCCACGAGCCCCGGGTGGCGATCGAGGTCTGACGGGCCGTGGTTCCCCGGGCTCCCGGCGTGCGTGCCGTAGCGCACACTGCCGGACGGGGGTCCCGCGGCGCGGTGCGCTTAGTCTGGTAGGCGTGGCGGATTCAGCGGACGGTCGGCGGGCGGGACGGCGTCCGCTGCCCTTGAAGGCGGCCCGGGCCGCCCGGGCGGCGCGGCGCAAGCTGGAGCGGCCGCCGCTGCTGCGGACCACGGACCGGCTGGTGCTGCCGCCGCACCCGGCCCTGCACGTGCCGGACACCAAGGTCGCGCTGTCCACCGCCTCGGTGTACCCGTCGACCACCGGGACGGCGTTCGAGCTGGCGGCCCGGCTGGGCTACGACGGCGTCGAGGTGATGGTCTGGAACGACCCGGTGAGCCAGGACGTCGAGGGGCTGCGGCGGCTCTCCGACCAGTACGCGATGCCGATCCTGGCGGTGCACGCGCCCTGCCTGCTGATCACCCAGCGGGTGTGGACCACCGACCCGTGGACGAAGCTGGTCCGGGCCCGGAAGGCCGCCGAGCGGCTGGGCGCGGACACCGTGGTGGTGCACCCGCCGTTCCGCTGGCAGCGGCAGTACGCCAAGGACTTCGTGACCGGTATCGGCCGGATGGCGGGGGAGACCGACGTCCGGTTCGCGGTGGAGAACATGTACCCGTGGCGCTACCGGGACCGCGAGGTGCTGGCGTACGCCCCGGGCTGGGACGTCACCGAGGAGGACTACCGGCACTTCACCGTCGACCTGTCGCACGCCTCGACCTCCCGGCTGGACGCGCTGGAGCTGGCGGCCCGGATGGGCGACCGGCTGGCGCACGTGCACCTGGCGGACGGCTCCGGCTCCGGCAAGGACGAGCACCTGATCCCCGGCCGGGGCAAGCAGCCCTGCGCGGAACTGCTGGAACGGCTGGCCGGCAGCGGCTTCGACGGCCACGTGGTGCTGGAGGTCAACACCCGCCGCTCCGGCTCCCCGGCCGAGCGCGAGGCCGACCTCGCCGAGGCACTGGCCTTCACCCGCCTGCACCTGGCCGCCGTCCGCCCGGCGCCCGACGCCTGACGGACCGCCCGGCGCCCGGCAGTTGACGGACCGTCCGTCTGCAAATCGCCTGACAGTCCGCAGGGCCGCGCCTACAGTCGGGGTCATGATCAACGAGAGCCCGGTCGAGCCGGTGCGCGCCCACGAGGCCGAGACCTGCGCGGACCCGAGCAGCGTGATGACGCTGCTCGCGGAGAACGCGGACCACACCACCTACCGTTCGAGTTTCGCCGAGGGCGCGGTCGGCGCCCCCGCGCACTTCCACACCCGGGCCAGCGAGCTGTTCTTCGTGCTGGACGGCGCGCTGCGGGTGCTGGTGGACGACCGGGTGGTGGTGCTGGAGCAGGGCGACTTCCTGGCCGTGCCGCCGCGCACCCCGCACGCCTTCGCGGCCGCGCCCGGCCGCACCGCCGACGTGCTGTTCACCTTCACCCCGGGCCTCGGCCGCTTCGACTACCTGCGGCTGCTCGGCCGGGTGATGCGCGGCGAGGCCGACCCGGCGGAGATCCGGGAGTCCGCCGAGCGCTACGACAACCACTACGTGGACAGCCCGGTGTGGCGGGCGGAGCTGGCGTGACCGGCGACGGCGCGATCGGCCCGGCGACGCACGTCCGGCACGCCCGCCCGTCCCGGGACCTGGCGGCGGCCGAGCGGTTCTGGACCGAGGGCCTGGGCCTGTCGGTGCTGTGGCGGACCACCGAGCGGGGGCCGGGCGAGCACGACCTGGTGATGGTCGGCTTCCCGGGCGGCAGCTGGCACTTCGAGCTGACCCGCGACCCGGAGCGCCCGCTGGCGCCGACCCCGACGGTGGACGACCTGTTCGTGCTGTACCTCGGCGAGCCGGTGGCCGAGGAACTGGTGGAGCGGCTGGTGGCGGCCGGCGGCCGCCGGGTCCCCGCGCACAATCCGTACTGGGACGAGTTCGGCGTCACGGTCGAGGACCCGGACGGGTACCGGCTGGTGCTGAGTTCGCGGACCTGGGGCTGAGAGGACGATTCGATGACGGACGAACTGCGGGCGCACGCCCTGTCCTTCGGGCCGGTGGCGGCCCTGTACAACGCGGCCCGGCCGTCCTACCCGGACGGGCTGTTCGACGAGCTGGAGCGGCTGGCGGGCCGCCCGCTGCGCGGCGCGGACGTGCTGGACGTCGGCGCGGGCACCGGCATCGCGACCCGGCTGCTGGCCGGGCGCGGCGCCCGGGTGGTGGCGGTGGAGCCGAGCGGCGAGATGGCGGCGGTGCTCCGCGAGGCCGGGCCGGGGACACCGGTGGTGAAGGCCGGCGGCGACGAACTGCCGTTCCACGACGCCTCGGTGGACTTCGTCACGTACGCGCAGGCGTTCCACTGGACCGACCCGGCGAAGTCGGTCCCGGAGGCGCTGCGGGTGCTCCGCCCGGGCGGCGCGCTGGCGCTGTGGTGGAACGTGAAGGACCGTCAGGCCCCGTGGGTGAAGGCCCAGGAGGAGCGGCTGTCCGCCGCGCTGCCCAGCTACCACTACTACGGGGGAGTGATCGCGGGCGCCGACGCGTTGACGGCCGCGGGCCTGGAGGCCGGCCACGCCCGGCTGCACTGGGAGCGGCAGGTGACGCTGGACAGCCACCTCGCCGACCTCACCTCGCGCTCCTACTTCGCGGTGCTGGACGAGGAGCGCCGGGCCCCGGTGCTGGCCGCCGAGCGGGAGGCGCTGCTGGCCGAGTTCCCGGACGGGCTGATCCCCGAGCCCTACGACCTCGACCTGTTCACGGCCCGCCGCCCGTAGAGCAGTCCGGCCCCGCCCGTACTGACCGCATCGCGGACACCGGGTCCGGCAGCGGTCGGTGCGGGCGTAGGCTCGACAGCCCCGGAAAGTCTCCTGAAGGAGCGGCAACGATGCCCCAGCTGAGGTCCAACACGGTCACCCAAGGTCGCAACATGGCGGGCGCGCGCGCCCTTCTGCGCGCCGCGGGCGTAGCCCGCGAGGACTTCGGCAAGCCGATCATCGCGGTCGCCAACTCGTTCACCGAGTTCGTCCCGGGCCACACCCACCTGCAGCCGGTCGGCCGGATCGTCTCCGAGGCGATCAAGCAGGCGGGCGGCATCCCGCGCGAGTTCAACACCATCGCGGTCGACGACGGCATCGCGATGGGCCACGACGGCATGCTGTACTCGCTGCCCTCGCGCGACCTGATCGCCGACTCGGTCGAGTACATGGTGAACGCGCACTGCGCGGACGCGCTGATCTGCATCTCCAACTGCGACAAGATCACCCCCGGCATGCTGATGGCCGCGCTGCGCCTGAACATCCCGACGGTCTTCGTCTCCGGCGGCCCGATGGAGGCCGGCCAGGCCACCCTGGTCGACGGCACCGTCCGCAAGCTGGACCTGGTGGACGCGATCTCCCAGGCGGTGAACGAGAACGTCTCCGACGCGGACATCTCGATCATCGAGGAGAACGCCTGCCCGACCTGCGGCTCCTGCTCCGGCATGTTCACCGCCAACTCGATGAACTGCCTGACCGAGGCGATCGGCCTCTCGCTGCCCGGCAACGGCTCGCTGCTGGCCACCCACACCGGCCGCCGCGCGCTGTACGAGCAGGCCGGCCGCACGATCGTCGAGATCACCGACCGCTACTACGGCGGCGACGACGAGTCGGTGCTGCCGCGCAACATCGCCACCCGCGCCGCGTTCGAGAACGCGATGGCGCTGGACATCGCGATGGGCGGCTCCACCAACACGATCCTGCACCTGCTGGCCGCCGCCCAGGAGGCCGAGGTCGACTTCGACATGCGGGTGATCGACAGCATCTCCCGCAAGGTGCCCTGCCTGTCCAAGGTCGCCCCGAACGGCTCGTACTACATGGAGGACGTGCACCGGGCCGGCGGCATCCCCGCCATCCTGGGCGAGCTGTACCGCGGCGGCCTGCTGCACGAGGACGTGCACACCGTGCACTCCGACTCGCTCGCCGAGTGGATGAAGACCTGGGACGTCCGCGGCGGCTCGGCCTCCGCCGAGGCCGTCGGCCTCTGGTACGCCGCCCCGGGCTGCGTCCGCTCCGCCGAGGCGTTCAGCCAGTCCGAGCGCTGGGACACGCTGGACACCGACGCCGCGGGCGGCTGCATCCGCAGCGTCGAGCACGCCTACTCGGTCGAGGGCGGCCTCGCCGTGCTGTACGGCAACATCGCCGAGGACGGCTGCGTGGTGAAGACCGCGGGCGTGGACGAGTCGATCTGGCGCTTCCGGGGCAAGGCCGTGGTCTGCGAGTCCCAGGACGAGGCGGTCGAGAAGATCCTCACCAAGCAGATCGCCGAGGGCGACGTGGTGGTGATCCGCTACGAGGGCCCCAAGGGCGGCCCGGGCATGCAGGAGATGCTCTACCCGACCTCCTTCCTGAAGGGCCGCGGCCTGGGCAAGGCGTGCGCGCTGATCACCGACGGCCGGTTCTCCGGCGGCACCTCCGGCCTGTCGATCGGCCATATCTCCCCGGAGGCGGCCTCCGGCGGCGCGATCGCGCTGGTCGAGGACGGCGACCCGATCACCATCGACATCCCGGCCCGCACCATCGAGCTCGGCGTCTCCTTCGAGGAGCTGCACGAGCGCCGGCTGAAGCTGGAGGCCGCGGGCGGCTACCGCCCGAAGACCCGCGAGCGGCACGTCTCGGCGGCGCTCAAGGCGTACGCGGCGATGGCCACCTCCGCCGACAAGGGCGCCGTCCGGGACGTCTCCAAGCTGGGCTGACGCCCCGCGCGCCGTCCGGGGGCGGGCGGCCCCTCGTGGTGATAATCGGACCGTGAGTACGACGCGTACGCCGGGCTCCGCGACCACCGCGACCGGGGCCCCCGCCCCCGCCCCGATCCGCTTCTTCGGCACCACCTGGGTGCACCGCGACGGCTCCTACTGGCTGCGCCGCGCCCTGGTCCCGCTCGGCGCGCTGGCGGCCACCGCCGCCGGGCTGCTCGCCCTGCGGCTGGGCGTCTCCGGGGTGAGGATCTCCGGCGCCGCCCCGCTCACGCTGCTGCTGATGCTCGCCATCGGCGTCTGCAACGCGCTGGCCGGGCTGCGGAACTGGAAGATCCTCACCGAGGGCCGGGAGTCGCTGACCGGCTGGATGGCCGAGGAGAAGCCGCTGGCCGGCGTCTGGCTGGTCGGCTTCGCCGGGGCGCTCGCCGCCTACTTCGCCCGCAGCCTGGTCGAGGCCCCCGGCGAGGGCCTCAAGCGGGCCGTCCTCGACCAGGAGACCGCCACCTGGCAGCGCCGCCGGGCCGCCCGGGCGGACCGCGAGGCCCGCAAGGCGGCCCGGCGGCGGGCCTGATGGACCGTCAGCTACGGCTGGCGGTGCCGCACTTGTGGTCCCCGCTCTCGTCGAGCGGCCTGCTCCAGTCGTACGGGTCGACGGTCGGCCCGCCCGAGGGGCCGTTGCCCGCGACGCCCCGCTCGATCAGGAACGACGGCCGCAGGTAGCCGCCGTTGAACCCGCAGACGGTGTTGTTGCGGCTGCTGGACCACTGCTTCAGCCAGAGCCGGTCCTTCTTCACCTGGTAGCGCGCCGGGTCCGCGAACCGGAAGTCGACCTTGCGGCGGACGATCTCCCGCTGCACGTCCACCGCGCCCGGATCCGCCCGCACCAGGCCCACCGGCTTCGCGATCGATCCGCCACCGGTCGGCTGCTGCTCGGGCGCCGGGGCCGAGGGCGTCGCCTTCCCCACCTGCGGGCCCGGCCGCAGCGCGTACACGAAGGTGACGTCGGCGTGCACCAGCATCCCCTGCTCGCCGTCGCCCTCGAAGGTGATCAGGCCCTGCACCTTCACCTCGTCGGTCACCGGGACGGCGAAGGCCGGGTCGAAGCGGCTCGCCCAGCTCGCCGGGTCGTGTTCCTCGGTCGGGTGGCTCAGCTCCTTCGTCAGGATGTCACTGGTCCCACGGTCCGTCAGGTCCACCGCGGTCTGCGGGTACCCGCCCGCCATCACCTGCGGGTCCATGTTGGCCGCCACCAGGAACGCCTTCGCCAGCGCCAGGTCCTTGGCCACCCGGTCCTGGTCGAACACCCCGACCGCGGTCGCGGCCGGCAGCGCCAGCCCGTCCGGCCCGGCCGGCCAGGAGTCGGCCGGCGAGCCCGCCCACGGGTGCTCCGGCGTGGCGGTCGCCGGGGCGACCTTCGGCGGCGCGCTGCTCGGCACCGCCGTCGCCGCGCCCAGGGTCGGCAGCGCGGCGGACTCCGGCACGCCGGTGCTGTGCTTCTCGGTGAACGCCAGGCCGACCAGCACCAGCACCGGGACCAGCAGCACCAGCAGCGCGTTGCGCACCCCGTGCCGGCGCGGCGCGGCGCCGCCGACCGGGCGGGCCCGCCGCCGCCAGCGGGAGCGGCGGATCTCGGTGACGGGCCGCCAGGGCTCGTTCTCCGGCGGCGGTTCCTGCTGCCAGCGGGCCGTCAGCATCCGGGCCCGCCCGGACGGTTCCTTCACTCCTGCGGCCCGGACGAACTCCTCGTCCAGCACCAGCCCCTCGAAGGGGTCGTGTTCCTGCGGCCCGCCGGTCCCCGGTCCGGGCTCGTCTATTGTCGGCACGGCCGGAAGTATGCCGACCATCTCCGACACGCCCGACACCGGGGGGCGGTAAGGCAGCTGTCGTCAGGTCAGCGCCTGCGGGCGGCCTTCACCGAACCGACCACGCCCGCGACCACCAGCAGCAGCCCGGCCGGCAGCAGCGAGGTGAAGAAGGCGCCGAACAGGCCCGCGCTGCTCAGGAAGAGCAGCGCCACCGTGTTCAGCACCAGCAGCGCCCCGGCGGCGGGCAGCGCGGACTGCCACGGGTGCTCGTCCGCCCAGCGGCGCAGCCGCCGGTCGCCGCCCCCGCGCAGCCGCCCGCCGACCGTGCCGACCAGGAAGAAGAAGAACAGCCCCAGGCCGACCGGTCCGGCCAGCAGGTCCGTCGACCAGTGGCCGGTGATCACGTCCACGCCGAGCGCGGCCCCGCCGACCACCGCGCCGACTGCCGTCGCCGTCCGCCACGGTCCGAGCGTCGCCGCGGCGACGGCGACCTGGCGGCTCTCACGTCCTGACAACTCTCCGTGTCCCATGCCTCCACGGTGCCCCCCGCCCGCCCCGGGCACCAGTGCCCGGGCCCCTGAGATTCCCCCTAGGTCCCACCGCCCGGTTCGCCGGGCGGCTCGCAGGGTGGACGTCCGCGCCGGGGCGGGGGCGTTCCGGGCAAGATGGCGGCCAGGAACCGCAGCGCACGGAGGCACGCACCATGAGCGACAGCAGCACCGCCGGCCGGAGGATCGCCTTCCTCGGCACGGGCAAGATCGGCGAGGCCCTGCTCTCCGGCCTGCTCCGGGCCGGCACCGACCCGGCGGACGTGCTGGTCACCGCCCGCCGCCCCGAGCGCGCCACCGAACTCGCCGACCGGTACGGCGTCGCCACCGCGACCAACGCGGAGGCCGCCAAGCTCGCCGACACCCTGATCCTGGCCGTCAAGCCGCAGGACATGGGCGTCCTGCTGGAGGAGCTGGCCGAGCACGTGGCCGCCGACAAGCTGGTGGTCTCGGCGGCGGCCGGCATCCCGACCGCCTGGTTCGAGGAGCGGCTGGCCCCCGGCACCCCTGTGGTCCGGGTGATGCCCAACACGCCCGTCCTGGTCGACGAGGGCATGAGCGTGATCTCCGGCGGCTCGCACGCCACCGAGGCGCACCTGCGCCGCACCGAGGAGATCTTCCGCTCGGTCGGCAAGGCGCTGCGCGTCCCGGAGAGCCAGCAGGACGCCGCCACCGCGCTGTCCGGCTCCGGCCCCGCGTACTTCTACTTCCTGGTCGAGGCGATGATCGACGCGGGCATCCTGCTCGGCCTGCCCCGGCAGGTCGCGCACGAGCTGATCGTGCAGTCCGCGATCGGCGCCTCGGTGATGCTGCGCGACTCCGGCGAGCACCCCGTCAAGCTCCGCGAGGCCGTCACCTCCCCGGCCGGCACCACCATCGCGGCGATCCGCGAGCTGGAGAACCACGGCGTCCGGGCCGCGATGCTGGGCGCCCTGGAGGCCGCCCGGGACCGCTCCCGGGAGCTGGCCGGCGGCGGCAAGTAGGCTCGGCGCACGTGAGCGACGACGTGAGTTACGACCTGCTGATCCTCGACAACGACGGCGTGCTGGTGGACAGCGAGCCGATCTCCAACCGGGTGCTCGCCGAGTACCTCACCGAACTGGGCTTCCCCACCACGGTCGAGGACTCCTACCGCGACTTCATGGGCACCGCCGCGCACACCGTGCACGACGTGATCGCCGAGCGGTACGGGGCGACCCTGCCGGCGGGCTTCGACGAGCTGTTCCACGACCGGGTGTTCGCCGCCTTCGCGGACGAACTCCGGCCGGTGGCCGGGGCGGAGGAGCTGCTGACCCACCTGCGGGAGCGCGGCGTCCGCTACTGCGTGGCCTCCTCCGCGCACCACTCCTGGATCCGCACCGCGCACCGCCTCACCGGCCTGTCCGGGTACTTCACCGACGAGCTGCTGTTCTCCGCCCAGGACGTCGGCGTCGGCAAGCCCGCCCCCGACCTGTTCCTGCACGCCGCCCGCACCATGGGCGCCGACCCGGCCCGCTGCCTGGTCCTGGAGGACAGCCGCAACGGCGTGCTGGCCGCCCGCGCCGCCGGCATGGACGTGTACGGCTACGCCGCGCTCACCGACCCGGCCAAGCTCACCTCGGCCGGGGCCACCGGCCTGCTGGCCGCCCTCGGCGAGGCGGTCGCACTGCTGCCGAACTGATCCCGTCGGACCCCTCCCGCCGCCGCCGCCGACCGCCTACGCTCTGCCCAACATCTTCGTACCGGCCGGTAGCGTCGGTGGTGAGCGAGGTCCCGATGCTGGTCACGGCCGCGGCCGAACCCACGGCGCGACTCCGGCAGGCCCGGGTCGCGCTCGCGGTCTCCTTCTTCCTCCAGGGCACCACCTTCGCGCTGCTGGTCACCTGCATCCCGGAGCTCCAGAAGCGCTACGGCCTGAGCGACTCGCTGCTGCCGGTCTTCCTCGCCGCCGTCCCGATCCTGGCCGGCGCGGGCTCGATCGGCTCCGAGACGCTGGTGAAGCGGACCACCGCGCGCGGCGTGCTGCGGGTCGTCCAACCCGCGCTCTGCCTCACCCTCGGACTCACCGGCCTCGGCTCGCAGCTGTGGCAACTCGCCATCGCACTGGGCCTGTTCGGCCTGCTGGTCGGTGCGCTGGACGCCTCGATGAACATGCTCGGGGTCGGCCTCCAGCACCGCTACGGGCGCAGCATCATGATCGGCTTCCACGCCGCGTTCAGCCTCGGCGGTATCCTCGGCGCCGCGATCGCCGGGCTCGGCGCGCACTGGGACGCCGGGCTCCCGACCCTGTTCGGCGGCGCGGCCGTGCTGCTGGTCCCCGCCGCGCTGGTGGCCGGCCGCCGGTTCGCCGGGCCCGCCGAACTCGGCGACGCCGTCCGGGAGGCCGCCGAACTGGCCGCCCGCCGGATCCCCTGGAAGCCGCTGCTGCCGCTGTGCGCCGCGATGGCCTTCGCCTACATCGCGGACGCCTCGGTCTCCAACTACAGCGTCAAGTACCTCACCGACGGCCTGCACAGCCGCGAGGACCTGGCCAAGCTCTCCTACCTCGGCTACATGGTCGCCATGCTGCTCGGCCGGACCGTCGGCGACCGGGCCGTGCAGCGCTTCGGCGCCGTCCCGGTGGTCCGCACCGGCGCGGCGGTGGCCGGGGCCGGCTTCCTGGCCGCCGCGCTGGCCCCCGGCACCTGGGCCGGCATCCTCGGCTTCACCGTCCTCGGCCTCGGCATCTCCTCGATCATCCCGCAGGTTTTCGCCGCCGGCGGCCGCCTCCTCCCGCACGCCAGCGACGCCGCCGTGGCCCGCCTCAACCTCTTCAACTACGTCGGCTTCCTGGTCGGCTCCCCCCTGGTCGGCGCCCTCGCCCAAGCCTCCAACTACCGCTGGGCCCTCTGCGCCCCGATGCTCCTGATCCTCGCGATCATCCCGCTCGCCCCCCACTTCGCCCCGGCCCCGACCACCCAACCGGACCTCGCCGAGACCCCGGCCTGAGAGCCGGGAGCGAGCAGCGGAGCAGGGTGACGCGCCGTCAGGCGGCTGGGCGGTGGCGGAGGGTTTCGCGGGCCAGGCGGAGGGCTTCGCGGGCGCGGGTGGGGCCGGTGCCCGGGGGGACGGGGGCGGGCGGCCGGTCGGTGCAGGGGGTGCAGGGGCCGGGGCGGGGGACGAGGTCGTGGCAGGTGGGGCAGGTCGGGGGTGGTGGGGTGCGGGGGACGGGTGCGGGTGGGAGTTTGTCGGTCAGGCGGCGGCGGAGCAGGGCGGCCGGGGAGTGGACGCGTTCGGGGAGGCCCGGGAGGAGGGCGGCGGCGAGGTCGCTCGCGGTGCTGCCGTGGTCGAGCCACCGGGCGACCAAGGGGGCGAGGCGTTCGGCTTCGGCCTGGCCGATCCGCAGGCGCGGTTCGGGGCGGACGGCCCGCAGCAGGGCGGCGACCGCGTCGCGGCCCCGGTCGTCCAACGGCGGCAATGACGGCAGTGGGGGCAGTGGCGGCAATGACGGCAGCGGGGGCAGTGGCGGCCGAGGGGGCCGGGGCGGCCGGGCCGGTTGCGTCGGCCGCGTCGGTCGCGTCGGTTCGGGGCGGGGAGGGAGGGGGGTTTCTTTCTCCCGTTCCTTTGTCTTTGAGGGCGCGGGTCCACCGGGTTCCGGCGCACCGGGTGCCGGAAAGTCGCCACCCGGTGCGCCGGCGGGCCGGGGGACGTCGTGGACGTGCTGCACGGAGACGATCCGGCCTTGCGGCATCCGGGTCTTGACGACGTGGTAGTACCCGGCGGTGGTCAGTTCGCGCAGGGCCCGCCGGATCGATCCGAGGCTGGCCCGGAAGCGTTTGGCCAGTTCCTCGGCGGTCTCCCGCCAGCCGTCGGGCCGGGAGAGCAGGTACCCGAGCAGCCCCCGGGCGGCGAGCGAGAGGTCGGCGCGCTGCAGCATTTCGTTGGGCAGCACGGTGAAGTGGCGCGCGTGGGCGCTACGATGAATGTGCAAGGGAGGTCGTGTCTCCTGAGCCGTGCCCCGGGGTGTTCCCGCACCGCCGGGGCAAAACTTTTCGTTGATGTCGTCGCGGAACGTAACACGTCGGTGACCCGTCCGGCGAAGCGGTCGAAATGCGGTGCGCATTCGATCGGTTGGGGTCCGGAACGGTCGGCCGTCCGGTCTCCGCGAGGTTGTTCCCGCTACGGTGGGGGCCATGGCGGAAACCACCTGCGGACTGCACCTGTTCTGGGACGAGGCCGAGACCGGCTACGACTTCGGGCCGGGGCATCCGATGGACCCGACCCGGCTCGCGCTGACGATGCGTCTGATCGAGTCGCTGGAGCTGACGAAGCAGCCCGCGGTGCGGGTCCGGTCGGCCCCGGCGGCGGGGGAGTCGACGCTCCGGCTGGTGCACACCGCGGAGTACGTCGAGGCGGTGAAGCGGGCCGCCGCCGACCCGTCCGCCACCGACGACGCGCACGGGCTGGGGACGGACGACAACTGGGCGTTCCCGGGGCTGCACTCGGCGTCCGCGCTGATCGCCGGTCAGTCGGTGGCCGCCGCCGAGGCGGTGTGGCGCGGCGAGGTCCCGCACGCGGTGAACTTCGCGGGCGGCCTGCACCACGCGATGCCCGGCCGGGCGTCCGGGTTCTGCGTCTACAACGACCCGGCGCTGGCGATCGCCCGGCTGCTGGAGCTGGGCGCCGAGCGGGTGGTCTACATCGACGTGGACGTGCACCACGGCGACGGCGTGCAGCAGGTGTTCTGGAACGACCCCCGGGTGCTGACGATCTCGCTGCACGAGAGCCCGTCCACGCTGTTCCCGCAGACCGGCTGGCCGACCGAGACCGGCGGCCCGGATGCCGAGGGCACCGCCGCCAACCTGGCGCTCCCGGCCGGCACCGGTGACGCGGGCTGGCTGCGCGCCTTCCACGCGCTGGTCCCGGAGCTGGTGGCGGCGTTCCGCCCGCAGGTGATCGTCAGCCAGCACGGCGCCGATACCCACGTGGAGGACCCGCTCGCGCACCTCGCCGTCACCGTCGACGCCCAGCGGATCGTCGCCGAGGCGGTGCACCGCCTGGCCCACGAGCACGCCGGCGGCCGCTGGGTGGCCACCGGCGGCGGCGGGTACGCGGTGGTGGACGTGGTGCCCCGGACCTGGACCCACCTGGTCGCCACCGCCGCCGGGCAGCCGGTCGACCCGGCGACCGAGACCCCCGAGGAGTGGCGGGCCGAGGTGTACCGGCTGACCCGCCGCCCCGCCCCGCAGCGGATGACGGACGGCGCCGACCCGCGCTGGTCGGACTTCCAGGACGGCGGCTACGACCCGGCCGACCGGCTCGACCAGGCGATCCTGGCCGCCCGCCGGGCCGTCCTGCCGCACCACGGGCTGATCCCGTGAGCGCCCGCGACCGGCTCCGCGCCCACCTGCTGAAGCACCGGCTGGCCGGGCCCGAGGTGCCGACGTCCCGGCAGAACAACCTGCGGCACTACCGGCTGTTCGCGCAGGCCGACCCCAAGTCGCTGATGGGGCTGGCCCCCGAGCCCCGCCGGGACGAGGCCGAGGTGCTGCGGCTGATGGTCGAGCGGGTCGGCGTGCACCCGGACCCGGCGTACCTGGAGGGCCCCGACTCGATCGACCCGGAGCTGGTGATCGCCGCGCTGGACCGCCTCGCGCTGCTGGTCCGCCGCACCGCCGACGAGCGCGGCAGCGTGCTGGCCGGCACCGGGCACCCCACCAAGCTGGCCGGCTTCCACGACGCGCTGGCGGGCGCACTCGAAGCGGCGGGCTGCACCGTGCACACCCCCGCGCGGGGCGTGCGCTTCCGCGAGCCCACCCCCGAGGGCGAGCGGCCCCGCTACCTGGACCTGGTCGGCCGGGTCGTGGTGATGCGTGCCCTGGACGGCCCGGACCGCCCCGGCCGGCCCGGCCCCGGCGACCTCGCGCACACCCACTCCCCGCTGCCCGTCCGGCTCGCCCTCACCGCCCTCGCCGACGCCGGTCACCGCCCGCCCGACCTGGTGCTGGGCGACCACGGCTGGCTCTGCGGGGCCGGCCGGCTCGGCATCCCGGCGGGCGGCATCGCCGACTGCAACGACGTCGCCCCGTTCGCCGCCGAGGCCGACGGCCTGGTCGAGGTGGTCGTCCCGCTGGAGGACGGTTCGGTCCCGGACTGCTACAGACCACTGAGCGACTACGTACTGCAACGGGCGGACCTCGCACCGTACAACAGCTGAGGCCCCCCCTCTTCCCACCCGTACCACGCATAACTACTCTGGGGATACACGTGTGCCGGTGGAGTCACCGGAGGGGAAGCCGGTGCCTTGCACACGGGTAAGGGTCGGGTGATGGGTCATGAGTTCCGGTGAGCGCCCCCTGCAGGATGTCGTCTTCCTGACCGTGGCCGAGGTCGCCTCGGTGATGCGGGTCTCGAAGATGACGGTCTACCGTCTCGTGCACAGCGGAGAGCTTCCGGCCATCCGGGTCGGACGTTCCTTCCGGGTGCCCGAGCAGAAGGTGCACGAGTACCTCCAGGAGTCCTACGTGCGCCTCCAGAGCGCGTAGGCTTCACCGCGTCGAAACCTTCCACGGGGCACCGATTACGGCAAACGCGACGCGGACGGTAGGCTAGGCCCTCCGTCAGTCGTATGGACTCCCGTTCTCTCACGGGCGCGGGTCCGAGTGAGCGAGGAATTTCCGTGGGCTCTGTCATCAAGAAGCGTCGCAAGCGTATGGCCAAGAAGAAGCACCGCAAGCTTCTGAAGCGCACTCGCGTGCAGCGTCGCAACAAGAAGTAACACCGCCTGCGGTCGCCTCGCGCCTCCAGGTTTCCGTCCTGCCCGTCCCGGGTCGATTCTCCGGGGCGGGCAGCGGCGTTTCCGGGAACCCGGTTTTCCCGGGCGGCTGGTGGCGTTTCCGCGCCCGCCCGGTCCGCGCGGTACGGTGCAGGCCAGGGCGGGCTTCCAGGGAGGTCGGGGCAACGTGGGCAAGGTCGTGCTCGTCACCGGCGTGGCGCGCCGGCTCGGCGCGCGGTTCGCCGGGCAGATCGCCGAACAGCCCGGGGTGGACCGGGTGGTCGGGGTGGACGCCGGGCCGCCGCCCCGCGAACTCCCGCTCGGGGTGCGATTCGTCCAGGTCGACCCGCGCCGCCCGGTGATCGCCCGGGTGATCGCCGAGCACGAGGTCGACACCGTGGTGCACCTGAACGTCACCGCGCTCGGCCACGGCGGCCGCGCCGCGGTGAAGGAGAGCAACGTCATCGGCACCATGCAGCTGCTCGGTGCCTGCCAGAAGGCCCCCGGCCTGCGCCGGCTGGTGGTGAAGTCCACCACCGCCGTCTACGGCTCCGCCCCCCGCGACCCCGCCGTGTTCGGCGAGCGGACGCAGCCCAAGGCGCTGCCCGACGGCGGCTTCGCCCGGGACGCCGCCGAGGTCGAGGGCTACGTCCGCGGCTTCGCCCGCCGCCGCCCCGACGTCGACGTCACGGTGCTGCGGTTCGCCAACATCCTCGGCCGGGACGGCGACACCCCGCTCGCCTCCTACTTCCGCCTGCCGCTGCTGCCCACCGCGCTCGGCCACGACCCCCGGCTGCAGTTCGTCCACGAGGACGACGCGCTGGAGGTGCTCCGGCTGGCCGCGCTCGGCGCGCCCACCGGCACCTACAACGTCGCCGGGGACGGCGTGCTGCTGCTCTCCCAGTGCGCCCGCCGGCTCGGCCGGCCGACCGTCCCGCTGCTGCGGCCCGCGCTCGGCGCGGTCGCCCAGCTGGCCCGGCAGCTGGCCGCCCCCGCGGACCGCGCCTTCTCCGAGGAGCAGCTCCAACTGCTCACCCACGGCCGGGTGGTCGACACCGCCCGGCTGCGCGAGGGCTTCGGCTTCACCCCGCACTGGACCACCGCCGAAGCCTTCGCCGACTTCGCCGCCCACGAGTCGCCCGGCCTGCTCCCCCCGGCCCGGCTGACCGCCGTCACCGACCGGCTGGCCGCCCTGCTCGGCGACCACCGACCCACCGACACCGAGGAGTTGAGGCCGCGATGACAGCCGCCCGGGAGCCCGCCGACCCGGCGGCCAAGGTCATCCCGATCGAGTCCGCGCCCAGCTGGACCGCCCCCGACACCCGCCCCGGGCTGGCCGACCGGCTCGCCGACGGCGTCGGCGCCGCGCTGGCCGGACAGCTCGGCGCCACCGCGACCCGGCTGCTCGGCAAGGGCTGGGAGCAGCGCGCCACCGAGGGCCTGGGCTTCCTGCGCCGCCGGCTCACCGGCGACTACGAGGTCGACGACTTCGGCTTCGACCGGGAGCTCACCGAGGAGGTGTTCCTCGCCCTGCTGCGGCCGCTCGCCGAGAAGTACTTCCGGGTCGAGGTGCGCGGCGCCGAGCACGTCCCGGCCGAGGGCGGCGTGCTGATCGTCGCCAACCACTCCGGCACCGTGCCGCTGGACGCCCTGATGACCCAGGTCGCCGTGCACGACCACGCCGACCGGCACCTGCGGATGCTCGCCGCCGACCTGGTGTTCGTGCTGCCGGTGGTCAACGAGCTGGCCCGGAAGGCCGGACACACGCTGGCCTGCAACGAGGACGCGCAGACCTTGCTGGAGCGCGGCGAGGTGGTCGGCGTCTGGCCGGAGGGCTTCAAGGGCATCGGCAAGCCGTTCGCGGACCGCTACAAGCTCCAGCGCTTCGGCCGCGGCGGCTTCGTGGCCTCCGCGCTGCGGGCCGGGGTGCCGATCGTGCCCTGCTCGATCGTCGGCGCCGAGGAGACCTACCCGATGATCGGCAACTTCAAGGCGCTGGCCCGGCTGCTCGGCCTGCCCTACCTGCCGGTCACCCCGACCTTCCCCTGGCTCGGCCCGCTCGGCGCGATCCCGCTCCCCACCAAGTGGACCATCCAGTTCGGCGAGCCGATCCCGACCGACCGGTACCCGAAGGACGCCGCCGAGGACCCGATGCTGGTCTTCGACCTCACCGACCAGGTCCGCGAGACCATCCAGCACACCCTGTACAAGCTGCTGGTGCAGCGCCGCTCGGTCTTCGGCGGCTGAGACCCCCCGGCGGCTGAGACCCCCGGCGGCACGCGGAACGGGCCGGACCTGGTGAGGTCCGGCCCGTTCCCCGTGCGCTACTTGAGGGTCAGCCCCGGCAGCAGGCCGGGGATCAGCGGCGGGATCGTGATGCCCTGCCCGTCCGCCGGGGCGGCCGGGCTCGCGCCGGCCGCCGTCGGACCGGCCCCGCCGACCGCGCCGGCCGCGGGCGTGCTGCCCGGGGTGGCGCCGGTGCCGTTGCCGGTCAGCCCGCTGATCAGGCCGCCCAGGCCGGGCTGCGGGGTGGCGGCGGGCGCCGGGGTGGCCCGGGAGGTGGGCCCGGTGCCCGAGTTCCGGCCACCGGTGGCGCCGCCGGACGCCGTGCTGCCCTGGCCGGGCGCCTGCTGCCCGGCCCCGCCGGAGGCGCTGGTGCCCCCGGTGGTGCCGCCGGACGGCTGCTGACCGCCGCCCGGGCCCGGCTGCGGGGCGAGCCGGAGCGGGGCGACGTCCTCGCTTATGTCGTCGAACAGCTGGTCCACCTTGCCGGCCTGGCTGCTCAGCCCGGCCGGGAGCTTGGACTGCAGGGCCGCCCAGCGTCCGTCCTCCCCGGCGAAACCGGCGAGTTGGCGCATCGGGGTGAGCGAGCCGTTGGTCCGGTAGACGGCGCGCAGCAGGTCGCGGCCGCGCAGTGCCTCCGCGTGCATGTCGTCGAGCGCCCGGCGGACCTGGTCCACGGTGTCGGGGCTGAGCGCCGTCGGGTCGCCGGACCGGCCGAGCAGCGACTGCGCCTCGTCGAGCCGGGTGGACGCCTGCTGGAGCAGCAGCGCGCCGCGCTCGGTGTCGTTGTCCGCCCAGTCGAGGCGGAGCCCCTCCAGGCCGCGCTTCATGCCGTACAGGGCGTCGCCGGGAAGGGCGCTGGTGGAGGCGGCGGCGGCCCCGGCGAACGAGCCCACGGCGACGCCGGCCACCAGGCCGCCGATGGCGAGCCGGCGGCCCCAGCGGGTGCCGCGGCGGGCCCGGCGGCCGCGCTGGACGGGGAGGACCGCGGTGGGGGCGCCACCGGCCCACTCCTGCTCGAACGCGGCCATCAGCTGCGCGCGTTGGACCGTCCGCGTCTCGGCGGCGAGTTCCGGGGGCGGGACCGCACCGAGCGCGTCGGCCATGGCGAGCAGTTCGGCCATGGGGGCGGAGCCGGCCCGGTGCGCGCCGCTGCTCCGGTGGTCACTCTGGTGGGCCTCCAGCGCCTCGGCGAAGGACTTCGCCCGCCGGTGCTCCAGCACGTTCGCTGTCACGGGCCACACCTCCCTTCGTCGTTTTCGACACCGTGGCCCGCCGGTTGGTTGTCCCGACAGGCCGAATCCACACCATCGGGTGACAGGCCGAAGCCAGGCTTGACGGCGGGCCCGATAGCGGATTGCACGCTGGCCAACGAGCGGCGTCGGGAGTCGGTTACGCATGACCCCCCTGGCGTATTAAGCAGAGCAGATGACCGCTCGGTCACCCGGACGTGCCCGCGCCCGGGGCGACTTGACGGTGCGTCGGCACCCGGGCGGGGCGGCGGGGGTCTGTGCGCTCTCGCGTCCACGGCCGCCGGATCACCTGGCGTCCGGCGGCAGCAGGCGGGCCAGCGTGCGCACCGCCCGGTACTGCAGGGTCTTGATGGCGCCTTCGTTCTTGCCCATGATGCGGGCGGTCTCGGCGACGGAGAGGCCCTGCAGGAAGCGGAGGGTGACGCACTCCTGCTGCTGGGGGTTGAGGCGGCGGACGGCGTCCAGGAGGGCGGCGTTGGAGAGGGATTCGAGCACCGACTCCTCGGGGCTGCGTTCGCACTCGTTGGAGTCGAGCATCTCGCCGGTGGTGACCTCCAGCCGGAAGCGGCTGGACTTGAAGTGGTCGGCGACGAGGTTGCGGGCGATGGTGACCAGCCAGGCCCCGAAGTCGCGGCCCTGCCAGGTGAAGGTGCCGATCCGGCGCAGGGCGCGCAGGAAGGTCTCGCTGGTCAGGTCCTCGGCGGTGGCCCGGCTGCCGACCCGGTAGTAGATGTACCGGTAGACGGTGTCGGCGTAGTGGTCGTAGAGCCGGCCGAAGGCCTCGCTCTCGCCGTTCTGGGCCCGCTCGACCAGCTCGACCACCGGGTTGTGCTCGGTGTCGTAGCCGGGGCCGGAGGGCGCGCTGCGGGCCCGGCCGCGGGTGCCGGGGGCGGGCACCGTGCGGCCGCGCGGCGCGGTGGTCGGGCCGCCGGTGCCCGGGCCGTTGGCCGAGCCGCCGGCCGGGGAGCCGGCGGTGGTGGACCCGGGCGCGGTGGAGCGCAGCAGGGGCGCGGCGAACGTCGTGGGCGCGACGGGCGCGGCGGCGAACGCCGGGCCGGCCACCGCGGGCTGGGGGACCAGCAGCTCGAACTCGCGGATCGCGGCCCACAGTCGGTCCAGCCGCACGCCGCGGCGCAGGGTGGCGGTCGACGGGCGGGAGGTGGCTGGCGCGTCGTTCCGGACGGGTGGGTACACGGGACTCCCAGAGGCAGAACTGTGGACGGATCACCTCCGCCGGGGCGGAGAGCACGCCGCACACCACCCGCCGCGGGGACGCTGGGGTGGGGTGCATTCAGGAGAGAATAACGCTTTGTGCAATGACAGCTACACCGCGTGGTCGAAGTGGTCGGATGAGGTCCACTTCTTGCGCATATTCACCTGTCAGTGACCGGAGTTGGCGGCATCCATCCGGCTCAATGTGACCAGTTGTGCACGTCAGGTGACCGAACGGTGGCCTTCCGGGCGGGTTTCCCCGGTCCCGGCGGTTCCAACCCATGACTTTGACCGACTGCCGAACGATCGGTTCCAGCCATGATCGATCAGGCTCGGACCATCGGCCCCGGGGTGCGGATTCGCTCCTCCGAGTGAGGACGAACCACCCGAGGGTGGCGTGTCGCCGACAGCAGGTTGACGCCTGGTCAGGGCCGGTGCCGCCGGGTCAGGGCCGGTGCCACTGGCTCAGGACCGGTGCCGCCGACGGGCGGCGACCGTCGCGGCCGCCGCCCCCGCGAGCACGCCCAGGCCCGCCGCGGCGGGCACGCCGATCCGGGCCGCCTTCCGCCCGGTGCGGAAGTCCCGCACCCGCCAGCCCATCGTCCTGGCGTGCCGGCGCAGCGCCGCGTCCGGGTTGATCACGTACGGGTGGCCGACCAGGCTCAGCATCGGGATGTCGTTGGCGGAGTCGCTGAACGCCGCGCACCGGGCCAGGTCCAGCTGCTCGCGGCGGGCCAGCGCCTGGACGGCGGCGGCCTTCGCCGGGCCGTGCAGCATCCCGCCCACCAGCCTGCCGGTGTAGACGCCGTCCCGGGTCTCGGCGACCGTGCCGAGCGCGCCCGTCATGCCGAGCCGGCGGGCGATCAGCCGGGCCACCTCCTGCGGGGCGGCCGTCACCAGCCAGACCCGCTGTCCGGCGTCCAGGTGCATCTGCACCAGGGCGCGGGTGCCGGGCCAGATCTTCTCGGCCAGCACCGGCTCGAAGATCTCCTCGCAGATCCGCTCCAGGTCGGCGGTGTGCTTGCCGGCGACCAGGCTCAGCGCGCTGTCCCGGGCGTCCGCGATGTGGTCCGGGTTCTCGGTGCCGTGCAGCCGGAACGCGGCCTGCTGCCAGGCGAACCGGACCAGGTCGCGGCGGGAGAAGAACCGGCGCCGGTAGAGCCCGACCCCCAGGTAGAAGACCGCCGCCCCGCGCAGGATCGTGTTGTCGCAGTCGAAGAACGCGGCGGCCCTGGCGTCCCCGGGCACCGGGGTGTGGTCGCCCTCCGGCGCCTTGGGGGCACCCGGCGCGTCCGGCGCGTCCGGTGCGAGCTGGGCCTCGGCGGCGTCCGCCGCGGCCTCGCCCGCGAGGGCGCTCCGCGCGTCGGCGGGACGCCTGGACTGGGTGAGCCTTCGCAGCGCGGCCATGCGACGAGCATAGTCAGCCGGGGCGGCCGACCCCGTGTCGGCGGAGTGCCGCACCGGTGAACGGGGGGCGACCGGCCCGGCGGCACAATGAACCCGTGAGCCTGCTGCGACGCCAGAAGAAGAACCCCGCCGAGACCACGGTCACCCTGATCGGCAAGCCCGGCTGCCACCTCTGCGAGGACGCCCGGGCGACCATCCTCAAGGTCACCGCCGACCTCGGCGCCCGCTTCGAGGAGAAGGACATCCTCCAGGACCCCGCCCTCTACGAGCAGTACGCCGAACAGATCCCGGTCACTCTGATCGACGGCCGCCAGCACGACTTCTGGCGCGTGGACGAGACCCGCCTCCGCAAGGCCCTCACCACCTGACCCCCACCCCGCCTCCGGCGAGGGACCGGCGCAGCGGGTGCCGGGCCGCCTCCGGCGGGGAGGGCTCCGCTGCTGTTTGCCGGACGCTCCGCGCGGCGGGTGCTGGGTCGCCTCCGGCGGGGAGGGCTCCGCTGCTGTCTGCCGGGCGCCCCCGCGCAGCGGGTGCCGAGCCGCCTCCGGCGGGGTTGAGGTGGTGCTTTTCGGCGGGGTGCTCCGCGCAGCGGGTTCTGTCGGTGTCGCCCGGCCCTTCCGCCTCCGGCGGGGACGGCTCCGCTGCTTCCCGCCAGGTGCTTCGCGCGGCGGGTGCCGGGCTGTCTCTGGCGGGGTTGAGGTGGTGTTTTTCGGCGGGGTGCTCCGCGCAGCGGGGTCTGTCGGTGTTGGCTGGCCTTTTCCGTCTCCGGCGGGGAGGCTCTGCGGCTGCCCGCCTGGTCGGCGGCGGTGGCGATTCGTGAACGTTCGATGAAGATCGGCCTAGGAGTTCCTCCACTTCTCGGCTTACGATCGAACGGTTTTCCGTCCGCCGGGGGCAGTGCAAGAGGAGGGCGCGATGAACGGCTATGCCGTCGTCGACGTCGAGGCCACCGGTCGTAGCCCCTGGCGCCACCGGGTGGTCGAGGTCGCCGTGGTGCAGTTGGATGCCGGGCTGCGGGCGGAGCGGGAGTTCAGCACGCTGGTGGACCCGGTCGGGCCGGTGGGGCCGACGCACGTGCACCGGATCGCGCAGGAGGACGTGGTCGGGGCGCCGCGGTTCCGGCAGATCGCGCCGCAGTTGTTGGAGCTGCTGGCCGGCCGGGTGCTGGTCGGGCACCACGTGACGTGCGACCGGGCGTTCCTGGAGCGGGAGTTCGCCCGGATCGGGGTGGTGCTGCCACCGGTGCCGCTGCTGTGCACGATGCGGACGGCCCGTCGGCTGCTGCCGGAGGCGGGCGGTTTCGGGCTGGCGGCCTGCGTGGAGGCGGCCGGCCTGGGCTGGTTCCCGGCGCACACCGCGCTGGGCGACGCCCGGGCCACCGTCGAGCTGCTGCGGCACTGCCGGCGGACCGGCGCGGTGGAGGAGCTGCCGCCGCAGGCACCGGTGGTCCCGTGGCCGCGGCTGGCCCCGGCCCGCTCGGCCCGGGAGCACGGCGGGGTGCCGCTGCTGCGGCGACTGGCGCCGCTGGGCCCGTGGCCGGCGGGGGTGGAGGGGCCGCGGGCGCTGATCGGCGCGGCGGGTTACGAGTGATGCGTGTCACTGTTCGGGGACAAATCGGACACCATCTTTGTGCACACGTTCACAAACGCATAGCCTGGCGGTCCAAGCCCAGCTTCACCCACAGGAGCACCGTGGCAATCGGCCGACCCTCACCCAGCAGTTCGCAGACGCCCGACCAGGGCGCCGCGCGCCGCACCTCGCGTGCGCGGGGCATTCCGGAGGCGACCGTGGCCCGCCTCCCGCTCTACCTGCGGGCGCTGACCGCGCTCTCCGAACGCTCGGTCCCGACGGTCTCCTCCGAGGAGCTGGCCGCCGCCGCCGGGGTGAACTCCGCGAAGCTCCGCAAGGACTTCTCCTACCTGGGCTCCTACGGGACCCGCGGCGTCGGCTACGACGTCGAGTACCTGGTCTACCAGATCTCCCGTGAGCTGGGTCTCACCCAGGACTGGCCGGTCGTCATCGTCGGCATCGGCAACCTGGGCCACGCCCTCGCCAACTACGGCGGTTTCGCCTCCCGCGGCTTCCGGGTGGCCGCGCTGCTGGACGCCGACCCCAGCGTGGTCGGCTCCACCGCGGCCGGCCTGCCGGTGCGGCACATGGACGAGCTGGAGGAGATCGTCGCCTCGCAGCACGTCTCGATCGGCGTGATCACCACCCCGCCCGGCGCCGCCCAGGTGGTCTGCGACCGGCTGGTCGAGTCCGGCGTGACCAGCATCCTGAACTTCGCCCCGACGGTGCTGACCGTCCCGGACGGCGTGGACGTGCGCAAGGTCGACCTGTCGATAGAGCTGCAGATCCTGGCCTTCCACGAGCAGCGCAAGTCCGGCGACGAGTCGGCCGCGGGCGACTCGGTGCTGGACCGGGCCCCCGGCCCGGTCCGGGCGGCCGCCGCCAAGCTGCGCCGCGCCGCCGGCGGCAAGGCCGAGCCGGCCAAGGCCGCCCCGGCCGCCCAGGCCAAGGCCGCGCCCGCCGCCAAGGCGGGCCCGGACGACGACCTGTCCGCGGTGATGCCCGCGTGAGCACCGAGATCCGTCCCGACGAGGTGGGGGCATGAGTCTTCTGGTAGTCGGTCTGAGTCACCGCACCGCCCCCGTCGGCGTGCTGGAGCGCGCCGCGCTCACCGGTGACACCCCGACCCGGGTGCTGCACGACGCGGCCGCCTCGGCGACCGTCGCCGAGGCCGCGCTGGTCAACACCTGCAACCGGATCGAGCTGTACGCCGACGTGGACAAGTTCCACGCGGGCGTCGCCGAGCTGTCCCAGCTGCTCGCCGGGCACAGCGGCGTCGACCTGGACGAGCTGACCCCGCACCTGTACGTGCACTACGAGGACCGCGCCGTCCACCACCTGTTCTCGGTGGCCTGCGGCCTGGACTCGATGGTGGTCGGCGAGGGCCAGATCCTCGGCCAGCTGCGCGACGCGCTGGCCAAGGCCCAGGAGGAGCACACCGCGGGCCGCGGCCTGAACGAGCTGTTCCAGCAGGCCCTGCGGGTCGGCAAGCGCGCGCACAGCGAGACCGGCATCGACAAGGCGGGCCAGTCGCTGGTCACCTTCGGCCTGGAGCAGGTCGCCGCCGGCGCCGGCCCGATCGCCGGCAAGCGCGCCCTGGTGGTCGGCGCGGGCTCGATGAGCTCGCTGGCCGCCGCCACCCTGGTCCGCTCCGGCGTCACCGACCTGCTGGTCGCCAACCGCACCCCGGCCCGGGCCGAGCGCCTGGTGGAGATCCTCGGCGGCGCCGCCCGCGCCGTCGACTTCGCCGCCGTCCCGGCCCTGCTCGCCGAGGTCGACCTGGTGATCTCCTGCACCGGCGCGGCCGGCACCGTGATCGCGGCCCCCGAGGTCGCCGCCGCGGTCGCCGCCCGCACCGCCGGACACCCCCTCGCCTTCCTCGACCTGGCCATGCCCCGGGACGTCGACCACGCCGTGCACGGACTCCCCGGCGCCCTGCTGGTCGACCTGGAGAGCCTGTCGCACGCGCACGCCGCCACCCCCGGCGCGGGCGACGTGGACGCGGTCTCCACCATCGTCGCCGACGAGGTCACCGCCTTCGGACAGGCCCAGCGGGCCGCCCGGATCGCCCCCACCGTGGTCGCCCTGCGCGCCATGGCCTCCGAGGTGGTCAGCGGCGAACTCGCCCGGCTCACCGCCCGGTTGCCCGACCTGGACGAGCGCTCCCGGGCGGAGATCTCGCAGACCGTGCGCCGGGTGGTCGACAAGCTGCTGCACGCCCCGACCGTCCGGGTCAAGCAGCTCGCCGCCGAACCCGGCGGGGCCTCCTACGCGGAAGCCCTGCGCGAACTGTTCGACTTGGACCCCGCGGCAGTGCACGCTGTCTCCGGCACCCCGATCGGTGCGCAGGCGGGGTCCTCGATCCCGCCGGGCGGCATCCCCACCGCCCAGGCCCAGGCCCCCACCGACCGGTCCGCCGTGGCCCCGCCCGCCGGAGTCACCGGATGAACCCCCGTCAGCCCCCCAGCACGACCAGGACGATCACCTCATGAATGGTCCAGAGACAGTGACGCCGCTGCGTCTCGGCACCCGCCGCAGCGCCCTCGCCATGGCCCAGTCGGGCATGGTCGCGGAGGAGGTGGCCAGGATCACCGGCCGCCGCGTGGAGCTGGTCGAGATCACCACCTACGGGGACGTCTCCCGTGAGGCGCTGGCGCAGATCGGCGGTACCGGCGTGTTCGTCTCCGCCCTGCGCGACGCCCTGCTGGAGGGCCGGATCGACCTGGCCGTCCACTCGCTCAAGGACCTGCCGACCGCCGCCCCCGCCGGGCTGCTGCTGGCCGCCGTCCCCGAGCGCGAGGACGTCCGGGACGCGCTGGTCGCCCGGGACGGCCGCACGCTGGCCGACCTGGTCGGCCAGGGCGCCGGCCGCCCGGTCCGGATCGGCACCGGCTCCCCGCGCCGGATGTCCCAGCTGAACGCCTGGGCCCGGGCCCGCGGCGCCGACCTGGAGACCGTGCCGATCCGCGGCAACGTCGACACCCGGATCGGGTACGTCGCCTCCGGCGAGCTCGACGCCGTGGTGCTGGCCGCCGCCGGCCTCAACCGGCTCGGCCGGTCCGCCGAGATCACCGAGCACCTCGACCCCGCGCAGATGCTGCCCGCCCCCGGGCAGGGCGCGCTCGCCGTCGAGTGCGTCGACCCCACGCTGGCCGCGGTGCTCGCCCGGCTCGACCACCGGCCCACCCGGGCCGCCGTGGTCGCCGAGCGCGCCCTGCTGGCCACCCTGGAGGCCGGCTGCTCCGCACCCGTCGCCGCGCTGGCCGGCTGGACCGGCACCGAACTGCGCCTGGACGGCGTGGTCGGCACCACCGACGGCACCGAACTGCTCAAGATGTCCGCCAACGGCCCGCTCGTCCCCGACGAGACCGCCGAGGAGCAGGCCGCGGCCCTGGGCCGCGCCCTGGCCACCAGGCTGCTCGACACCGGAGCGGCCGACCTGATGGGGGAGCGCGCCCGATGACCGCCGCCGGATTCCACCCGCCCGCAGGGCGCTGCACCTTCCTCGGCGCCGGCCCCGGCGACCCCGGACTGCTCACCCTGCGCGCCGTCGACGTGCTCGCCACCGCCGACGTGCTGGTGGCCGACCCGCTGACCGCCGCCGCCGTCCGCACCCACTGCCCGGCCAACGTCCAGGTCCTCGACCCGGCCGAGGTCGGCAAGGAGCTGTGCGACCTGGCCGCCGACGCCGTCAAGGCCGGCCGGCACCTGGTCCGCACCGTCGACGGCGACCCCGGCCTGGACGGCTGCGCCGCCCAGGAGATGCTGCGCTGCGCCACCGCGGGCGTCCCGTTCGAGGTCGTCCCGGGCGTCGCCCAGTCGGTGGGCGTGCCCGCCTACGCGGGCGTGCCGCTGCGCGGCGGCAGCGGGGCGGACGTCCGCTTCGTCGACGCCGAGGCGCTGCTGGCCGGCCAGGTCGTCGACCTGGGCGCGCCGGAGACCACCCTGGTGGTGCGGACCACCCTGGGCCAGCTGCCCGCGACCGCCAACTCGCTGGTGGCGCACGGCCGCAAGCCCGACGCGGCGCTGTCCGCGACGCTGTCGGGCACCACCACCCGGCAGCGCACCTTCACCTCCACGCTGGCCGCCATCGCCGCGGACCTGAAGGCCGCCCGGGTGCTGCCCTCGCCGGTCTCCGCCCCGGTGGACCCGGCGACCTCGGTGATAGCCGTGGTCGGCGAGCAGGTCGCCCACCGCGCCTCGCACTCCTGGTTCGAGACCAAGCCGCTGTTCGGCTGGAACGTCCTCGTCCCGCGCACCAAGGAGCAGGCGCACGGCCTCTCCGACCAGCTGCGCTCGTACGGCGCGGTGCCGCAGGAGGTGCCGACCATCGCGGTCGAGCCGCCGCGCACCCCGCAGCAGATGGAGCGGGCGATCAAGGGCCTGGTCACCGGCCGCTACGAGTGGATCGCCTTCACCTCGGTCAACGCCGTCAAGGCCGTCCGGGAGAAGTTCGAGGAGTACGGGCTGGACGCCCGCGCCTTCGCCGGGATCAAGGTCGCGGCGGTCGGCGAGACCACCGCGCAGGCCTTGGTCGACTTCGGTGTCAAGCCCGACCTGGTGCCGTCCGGCGAGCAGTCCGCCGCCGGGCTGCTGGAGGACTGGCCGCCGTACGACCCGGTGTTCGACCCGATCGACCGGGTGCTGCTGCCGCGCGCCGACATCGCCACCGAGACCCTGGTGGCCGGCCTGGTCGAACTGGGCTGGGAGGTCGACGACGTGACCGCGTACCGGACGGTGCGCGCCTCGCCGCCGCCGGCCGAGACCCGGGAGGCGATCAAGGGCGGCGGTTTCGACGCGGTGCTGTTCACCTCGTCCTCGACCGTCCGGAACCTGGTCGGCATCGCCGGCAAGCCGCACAACGTGACCGTCATCGCCTGCATCGGCCCGGCCACCGCCAAGACGGCGGAGGAGCACGGCCTGCGGGTGGACGTGATGGCCCCGGCCCCGTCCGCGTCGGCGCTCGCCCAGGCGCTCGCCGACTTCGGGGCCACCCGCCGGGACGCCGCCACCGCGGCGGGCGAGCCGGTCTACCGGCCGAGCGAACGCCGTCCCGGCTCGCGCCGCAAGGCGCGCTGACCCTCCGTCAGGGGGAGGCCCGACGGCCTCCCCCTGACGCATTTCTCGTGACCCAGCTCGTGACCCAGCTCGTGACTCAGGGAGCCTTCGAAGTGTCCGCCGAATTCCCGTCCGTCCGCCCGCGCCGGCTGCGCACCACCCCGGCGATGCGCCGCCTGGTCGCCGAGACCCGGCTGCACCCGGCCGAGCTGATCCTCCCGGCCTTCGTCCGCGAGGGCATCACCGAGCCGCAGCCGATCGGCTCCATGCCGGGCGTGGTCCAGCACACCCGGGACACCCTGCGCCGGGCCGCCGTCGAGGCCGCCGAGGCCGGGGTCGGCGGCCTGATGCTGTTCGGCGTCCCGCTGGTCCAGGACGCGACCGGCACCGCGGGCACCGACCCCGAGGGCATCCTCCAGCTCGCCATCCGGGACGTGGTCTCCGAGGTCGGCGACCAGCTGGTCGTGATGTCCGACCTCTGCCTGGACGAGTTCACCGACCACGGCCACTGCGGCGTGCTCGCCGCGGACGGCTCGGTCGACAACGACGCCACCCTGGAGCGCTACGCCGAGATGGCCGTCGTCCAGGCCGACGCGGGCGTCCACCTGGTCGGCCCGTCCGGCATGATGGACGGTCAGGTCGCTGCCGTCCGGAAGGCGTTGGACGCGGCGGGCCACCAGGACACCGGCATCCTCGCCTATACCGCCAAGTACGCCTCCGCCTTCTTCGGCCCGTTCCGGGAGGCCGTCGGCTCCTCGCTCAAGGGCGACCGCAAGACCTACCAGCAGGACCCGGCCAACGCCCGCGAGGCGCTGCGCGAACTCGCCCAGGACGTCGCCGAGGGCGCCGACCTGGTGATGGTCAAGCCCGCGACGGCCTACCTCGACATCCTCCGCCAGGTCGCCGACGCCTCCCCCGTCCCGGTCTCCGCCTACCAGGTCTCCGGCGAGTACGCCATGGTCGAGGCCGCCGCCGCCAACGGCTGGGTCGACCGCGAACGGATGATCATGGAAACCCTCACCTCGATCCGCCGGGCCGGCGCCGAGCAGATCCTCACCTACTGGGCGGTCGAGGCCGCCCGCATGATCCGCTGACGGGTCGTCACGCGCGCCGGGGTCAGGCGGACTTCGGGAAGTCCTTCCGCTTGATCTTGGCGCGGCGCCCGTCCGGGTGGTGGAACACGATGCCCTCGGCGGGCGCGCCCGGCGCGAACCGGCTCTCCAGCCCCGCCAGGTACTCCCGCAGGCCCTGGTAGCTGCGCGGCACCCCCTCGTACACCGGCGCCTCGCGGTCGAACGGCAGGCACAGGTGCTCCGCCAGCTGCAGCGGATTGCCCTGGATGCGCGGGCCCAGCGCCTCGCAGGCGTGCTCCCCGTTCGGCCAGCCCGTCACGTCGGTGCCCTGCGCCGCCGCCAGGATCCAGCGGTCCTCGGCCGCGCCCTCCGCGGTGTCCACGTACCAGCCGTCGACGATGCCCAGCTTCTTCTGCGCCGCGCTCGGGTTGCGCCGCTTCTCGACCCGGACGAGCTGCCCCGAACGGACCGTCAGCCGGACGTTCGTCCCGTCCACCTTCTCGGTCGGCGCGCCCTCGCCCGCGAATACCCAGGCGCACTCCGCGCGCGGGCGGTCCACCACCCGGAAGTCGCCGTCCCGCTCGAACAGCGTCGGAATCTTCTCCATGACCGTCATCCCCCTCCGTACCTGACCGATGAGCTCCTCGGGCGCCACGACCCCCGCCGCGAGCCCGCCCGCCAGCGACCGCACCAGGTCGGCCACCGACACCCCCGCCTCCACGGCCACCCGCTTCAGCGCCAGCTTCTCCTCCGGTGACACCCACGCCACCAGCCGGGACCACCCCTCCGGCGGCACCCATCGCGCCACCTGCCCCGCCACCTTCCGCGGCCGCCCGGGCCCCCGCTTCTGCTCCTCCATGGCCGCTGACAGTAGGTCAGCCATTTCCGTTGTGTCAATTGGCATAACAGAAATCCCCGCTGGGTCGACCGAGCGCCGCCGTGCTATTTTTTGTGAGCAGTCGTTCAACTATGGGGGTCCGATGGGACGCAAGCAGCTCTGGGACCGCTCCGAGGTCCTCGCCTCCGCCATGCGCCTGTTCCGGCACCGGGGCTACCTCGGCGCCTCGGTGCGGGACATCGAGGAGGCGACCGGGCTGCACCCGGGCAGCCTCTACCGGGTCTTCCGGAACAAGGACGGCCTGTTCCTGGCGGCCCTGGACAGCTACAACGAGCAGGTGGTGCGGGTCCGGGTCCGGACCCACCTGCTGGAGTCGGCCGACCCGGTGGCGGGCATCCGGTCGTTCTTCACGTCGACGTTCGAGACCGGACCCGGCCCCGACCCGGGCTGCCTGCTGACCAACACCGCGGTGGAGTCCTTCGGCCTGCCGGAGGCCGCCGAGGGGGTCCGCCGGGGGCTGGAGGCGATCGAGTCCGGCCTCGCCGCCGCGCTGACCCGGGCCCGCGCCCTGGGGCTGGTCCCGGCCGGGCTGGACGTCGAGCTGTCCGCGGCCCACCTGCTGGCGCTCTACCAGGGCCTGCTGGTGCTGGTCCGGGCCGGCACCCCCCGGACGAAACTGCACACCGTCACCGACGGCGCGATGGCGTCGATCGGCCCCGTGGAGAAAGAGGCACAGCGATGAGTGACCTGCAGCAGCTCTGGACGGACTACGCGGCCTGCTGGTCGGCCGAGCCCGGCGAGCGGCTCGCCGCCCTCGACGCGGTCGCGGTCGCGGACGTCGCCTACCGGGACCCGGGCACGGAGGTCGGCGGGCTGACCGAACTGGCCGCCTACATGGCCGGGTTCGCCGGGGCCTTCCCCGGCCACCGGTTCCGGATCGACGAGGTGCTCGACCACCACGACCGCTCGCTGGCCCGCTGGACCCAACTCGGCGAGCGGGACGAGCCCGCGATGTCCGGCATCAGCACCGCGCTGCACCGCGACGGCCGGCTCGCCGACATCACCGGGTTCTTCCTCCCCGCCTGAGCGGGCGCCGCACCACCCGTCCCGGGCGCGGACGCCGAAGGGCGCCGGGGCCTGGGGGGCTCCGGCGCCCTTCGGGGCTGACGGGGTGTCAGTGCATGGCGATGATGCCGCCCTCGCCGCCACCGGTGGCCGTGTCGGTGGCCCAGCCGTAGCCGCCGCCCGCGGTGAAGATGTGGGAGGTCTCGGCGAAGCCGCCCCAGTGGCCGGCGACGAAGGGCTCGTCGGCGGTGGCGATGCCCTCGTGGCCGCCGCCGACCACGACGTGCGCGTAGGCGGGGGCGGCGACGGCGGCCAGGGCGATCGCGGCGACCGAGGTGACGACGGCCTTGCCCAGCTTGCTCTTCATGGAGAGGTCCTCTCTGCGTCAGGGGTTTCTACGTCAACACAGGGGTGCGGCTGAAGCGGCGCTGCACGCGCCCACCGGGCGCTCCGATCACCCGATCGCGCCGCAGACGGACGGGCGGAAGGGGAGCGGCCGGAGACATGGAACCGCCGGGCCCGCGGGATCGCTCCCCCGGACCCGGCGGTCGGTTGCGACCGGGAAGGTCAGCCGATCAGGTGGGAGACGCCACCGTCGCCGCTGCCCACGGTGTTCTGGCCCACGGTGCAGGTCTGCGACGGCTTGTTGTCCAGGACGTCGGCCTTGATCGGCACCGCGACACCGATGACGGCGACGGCGACGTTGTCGACCTCGGGGAGGCAGAGGTTCGGGTTGTCCAGGGTGTGGAAGTTCGGGCTGTGGCTGCCCGAGGTGCCGGTGGCGTTGGTGCCGCCGTTGCCCTGGACCGAGGTGGCGGCGCCGTCCGCGTCGCCGATGGCCATCGCGGGGGAGGCGATCGTGGCGAGACCGGCGGCGGCAACACCGGCGGCGGCGAGAGCCTTCTTCAGCATGGGATTTCCTTTTCGGATCTGATGGAGTGGAGCAGCGCCCGGCGCGTGGCGCGCACCGGGACTTTCCGCCCTACCGGGGGAACGGAGCGGGCGGATGGTGCCGCGCGGGGCGTGGGGCCCCGCGCCCGACAGTGACGGTGCGTCAGCCGATCAGGTGGGAGACGCCGCCGTCGCCGCTGCCGACGGTGCCCTGGCCGACCACGCAGGTCTGCTTGGGCTGGTTGTTGAGCGCGGCCAGCTCGACCGGAACGGCCACGCCCAGCACGCCGACGCCGATGTTGTGGATCTCGGGGAGGCAGATGTTCGGGTTGTCGGCGAAGTGGAAGTTGGGGCTGTGGTTGCCCCAGGTGCCGGTGGCGTTGGTGCCGCCGTTGCCCTGGATCGAGCCGGCCGAACCGTCCGCGTTGCCGATCGCGACGGCGGGGGTGGACACCGCGGCCAGCGCGGCGGCGGCCAGGCCGATGCCAGCGAAAGTCTTCTTCAGCATGGTGGAGATACCTCTCTGGAATACCGTTCGAGGGGTGCTGCCCCGTCGTCGTCGGGATCAAAGAACGGCGACTCGGAAAGTTACGGGGTGCGGAGGAAATTCGTGAAGGATCACCGGTTTCCCCGTGTGCCGGTCGGATCATTAAGCCGTTCCGGTTAACTCCCGCTATCCGTGCGGGAGGTGGCTCGTTCGCCAGGTTGCCCACCAAGTATCAGAACCGAGAAACCGAACGAACGGCGAACACCATGAAGCTCTCCAAGCGGGCGACCGGCGCCCTGCTGCTGGCGGTCGGCGCCGGCGTGGCGGCGGCGCAGGGCGTCTCCCAGGCGGCCCCGAAGACCCCGGCGGAGGTGGCCGCGATCGAGGACGGCCTGGCCACCCGGGAGGTGCCGTTCAGCATCCCGCTCAGCGCCGCGACCGCCCCGCTCCCGCTGCTGCCGGACGGCGGCGAGGTCCACGGCGGCATCCCCACCTCGCCGCTGATGCCGCCGACCGAGACCAACGCGGACCCGAACCAGCCGATCCCGGACCACGTGCTGCCCGCGCTCAACGGCGGCAAGGCCGGCCCGTCGCTGGCCGCGGCGCTGCCGCTGCCCGAGGTGGACCACGGCGCCGAGCTGGGCACCCTGGGCCTGGACGCCCCGGCGGCCCCGCTGAACCTGGGCGGTCCGGCGGTCGGCCTGGGCCACCCGGTGTCCTTCGCCGAGGGCGAGGGCGGCCGGGTGGCGGACGCCGCGCTGAGCCTGGACAAGGTGGACCCGCACCTGGTGACCGCCCCGGTCCAGGCGGTGCCGGGGGCGAAGGCCTCGCTGGGCGGCGAGCAGGACCAGATCTCGCTCACCGACTCGGCCCGGAACCTGGTCGGCACCACCACCGCGACCACCGGCGAGATGCTGAACCAGGCGGCCCCGGTGGAGACCCTGACCGGTTCGCTGGAGCAGTCCCAGTTCTGACGCGCCGTCGACGAACGCCGCGAACGGCCCGGACCCCCGCGGGGGTCCGGGCCGCGCCGTGTGGTGGCGGCGTTACTGGCGCGTCGGCGTTACTGGCCCGGCGGTGCGCTCAGAGCGGCAGCCCGCCGAGCAGCGGCCCCGCCACCGGCAGGTCCTTGGCGCCGCCCCCGCCGGACAGCGGCGAGGTGAGCGGGGCGGTGCCGACCGGCCCGAGGCCGTTGTCGGGGACGACCGCGACGCCGTTGTCGAACACGTCGGCGGAGGACCCGGCCCAGGGGTCGAGCCGCAGGTCCTTCACCGGGGCGACCGCGTAGCCGAGCGCGCCGGTGGTGCTGCCGAGGGCCTGCTGGGCGTCGGTGTTCTGCAGGTGGGTGGTGGGCACGGGCAGCGCGCCGAGCCCTTCGGTCTGGGCGTGCGCGGCCTGCGCGGTGACGCCGCCGAGCAGCATCGCGGCGCCGAGCGCGGCCACGGCGCCGGTGGTCTTCCGGGACATCGGCCATTCCTCACAGGTGTGACGGGTGGGACGGGTGGGACGGGTCTGACGCGTGGTGCGGTCAGGGGTGGGGCGAGGCACTGCGGGAACGCGTACTGCCCCCCGGCCGGAGCCGAGGGGCAGTCTGCACGGGGTTACCGATCGGCCTGGGCCGGTCAGCAGTCCTCGTCGACCGGCGGGTGGTGCGGCATGTCGACGTTGGCGCAGGTGTTGCCGAACGCCGGGTTCAGCAGGCCGATCACGTTGACCGAGTTGCCGCAGAGGTTGACCGGGATGTGGACCGGGACCTGCACGGCGTTGCCGGAGCCCACACCGGGGGAGTTGGCGGTGACGCCCTCCGCACCGGCGGAGGCGTTGGCCAGACCGGCCGAACCCAGGACGAGGCCGGCAGCGGCGGCGCCGAGGACGGCGGCCTTCTTCACGTTCTGCATGGGGGTTGATCTCCTAGATCACACAGGGAGTTGATGCACCGCGCCGCGCGGGTGCGCGGCCCGGCGCGAACGCCGCGTCAGGCAGTTCAGCCGACGTTGGCGCAGGAGTTGCCGAACGCCGGGTTCAGCAGGCCGATGACGCTGACGGTGTTGCCGCAGACGTTGACCGGGACGTGGACCGGGACCTGGATCAGGTTGCCGGAGAGCACGCCGGGGGAGCCGGCGGCGACGCCCTCGGCGCCGGAGGAGGCGGCGGCCAGGCCGGCCGAGCCGAGGACCATACCGGCGGCGGCGACGGACAGGACCGCGGCCTTCTTGAAGTTGCGCATAGCTCTCTTCCTCACGTTCTGCCCGACTCAGGAGGGTCGGGTGCCGGGCGATCGCATCATCGCCCGCGGTTTTCGGGATGCGCCGTGAATGTCACTCACGCGGCTCAACACCTGCGTGTCGCCCGTGGCTTGGGCGACGCGTGCCGCATCGGTGGTGCGCCGACGACCTGTTCCTCACGGCCGGGAACGGGTCGTGCCGTGGCGCGCCCGGGGCGGTGCTGTGGAGCCGGTCGCACCCCGGACGAGCTTGCGCATGGTGCAGTCTCATTTCTTGCGGTGGAGCCGGCCGCTGCGGCCGCCCCGGGAGGCGCCGGGCCAGCGCGCCGTGGAGCTGGTTTCGCCAAGAAGAACGAGCAGGCGCGGTCGGGGAAACGGGCGGATTCCCCGATCACCCGAATGCGTTGATTACTCCACCCGGGTGATTGTTCGGGGGCGTCCGCAACTCAGTCCGAAGCGCTTCGTTGGCCTGGTGCACGTCCCGTGTGCTTCCTTCCGGTAGCCCCCGGCGCGGCAACTTGGAAGACCTGATTCATCGAGGAGACTCAAATGAGCATCAAGAAGGCTGCCGCGGTCGGCGCCGCCGTCGTGGGCATCGTCGCCGCCGGTGCGGGTTCCGCCATGGCGAGCAGCGGCGCCGAGGGTGTCGCCGCCGGTTCCCCCGGTGTGATTTCCGGCAACCAGATCCAGGTTCCGGTCCACATCCCGGTCAACCTCTGCGGCAACTCGGTGGACGTCATCGGCGCCCTGAACCCGGCGTTCGGCAACTCCTGCGCCAACGTCGGCTGACGCGACGCTCCGGCCGGTCGAGCCGCCGCCCCACCCCTCCCGGGGGTGCGGGCGGCGGCTCAACTGTTTTGGTGCGTACGGCTCCTGACCGAGTGTTGAACGTCCGGACCCTTGTTGGGTTACCTGTCAGTACCTAGCATGTGAGCCTGCCTCATGTTTTCCGGGCCCCCACGCCCGGTGCTCCGCCATGCTCCGCGCCGCCCGGCAGCCGCCGGGCGAACCCCCCACCCTCGCAAGGAGTCATGCGTGTCCAGGACCTCACCCCGCGGCCGGTTCGGCCGCCGCCGGCCACCCGCCCTGCTCGCCACCGCCGCGCTGCTCGCCGCCCTCGGCCTCGGCAGCGGCCTGACCACCGGCGCCGCGGCCGCGCCCGCGACCTCGGCCAAGCCCGCCGCGATCGTCGCGCTCGGCGACAGCGCCATCTCCGGCGAGGGCGCCGGCACCGACACCAACGACGACTACGTCCCCGGCACCGACAGCCCCACCAACTACTGCCACCGCTCCACGAAGTCCGAGATCTTCGTGACCCAGCTCCCCGGCGTCACCCCGATCGACCTGGCCTGCTCCGGTGCCCAGACCGGCGACCTGGTCAGCGACCCCGAGCTGGCGAAGGTCACCGGCCCGGGCAGCGGCGACTTCGGCGAGCCCAAGCAGGACGTCCAACTCGCCGCCACCGCGAGCCAGTACGACGTGAAGATGGTGGTCGTCACGATCGGCGCGAACGACGACTTCGAGTTCGCGGGCATCATGATGGACTGCCTGGCCCAGTACTTCCCGGTCCCGAAGTCCCAGGGCTGCCGGGACACCATCGGCAGCGCCGAGATCCTCCGCCGGGCCGCCGGGGTCAAGCCCAAGGTGACGGCCGCGCTGACCAACATCCGCACCACCATGCGGAAGGCCGGCTACGCCGACGACTCCTACCAGCTGGTCTACCAGTCGTACTTCAACCCGATCACGCCCGACATCCGGCGCAACGACTACGCGGGCAAGGTCGCCGACGGCTGTCCGGCCTTCCCCGAGGACCTCGCCTGGGGCCACAACTGGGTGGTCCCCACGCTCAGCGACGCGCTCCGCGAGGCCGCGTCCGCCGTCCCCGGGGTGCGCTACCTCGACCAGCGCCGGGTCGCCTTCGGCCACGAGGTCTGCGCGGAGTGGACCAGCTCGCCGTACGAGTACACCAACGGCGACGTGATCGACCTCTCCGAGAAGACCCGCAACGGCTGCGACAGCCCGATCTCCATCCCGGGCCTGTGCATGAACAACGTCCGGCAGTCGTACCACCTGCGGGTCGCCGGGTACGCGGCCGAGGCCGCCTGCCTGCGCCAGTTCTTCCAGCAGTCCTCGCTCGCCCAGGCGTTCTGCTCGCTCAACCAGCAGGACGGCACCTCGATCACCGCGCTCACGCCCGGCAAGCCGTTCCCCGACGCCCCCGAGGACGGCGCCTGGTACCAGCTCACCAACCGGGCCGACGGCAAGGCGCTCGACCTCTCCGGCGGCGGCAGCTACGGCGACTCCACCAACGGCCGGACCGCCATCACCTATCCGGCCACCGGCGGCCTGAACCAGTCCTTCGTGTTCGAGATCAAGGCCGGCGGCTCCTACGAGCTCGACTTCAGCGGCAACCGCAACATGTGCCTCGACGTGGCCGGGGCCGCCACCTCGACCGGCGCCAAGATCGAGCAGTGGGGCTGCAACGGCGGCGCCAACCAGCACTGGCTGCTCCAGCCGGTCGGCGACGGCAGCTACAAGCTCGCCGACTCCCAGGCCCCCGGCATGCTGGCCACCGCCGGCCCGCAGAGCGACGCCCAGGGCAACCCGCTGGTCCAGCTGGCCCCGGACAACGGCTCCGCCGCCCAGCACTGGCAGCTCACCAAGCTCGGCATCGTCTACCTGCACGGCTGACCCGGCCGGTCAGCGCATCCCCAACCGGGCGGCCGTACCCGCGCACACCGGGTACGGCCGCTCCGGCGGCAGCAGGGCCGGGTCGCGCGTCGCGTGCAACTCCCGGGCCAGGTCGGTCAGATCGTCGATCCGGACCAGCCAGTCGCCGGCGTACCGGCGCACCAGCTCCCCGCGCAGGCCGAGCTGGAGCGAGCGGTGCGCCAGCGGCCGCAGGTGGAGGTCCCGCTCCGGGTCCCACTGCACCCGGGCCTGGCTGCGGCGCGACTCCCGCTGCCAGTCCGCCTTCGAGGCGTGCACGCCCGGCTTGTACGAGCTCAGCACCGCCGCCACCAGCGCCGCGTCGAACCCCTCCCGCCGGATCACCACCCCGAGCACCCGCTCCTGCCCCTCGGCCCGCGCCCAGTCGCTGCGGTGCATCAGCCAGCGGAAGGAGGGCTTGACCCAGGTCATCCGGTCCAGCGCGAAGGCCGCCGGGAACCGCCCCTCGGCGGCGGCCGGCCCGGCGATCTCCGCCCGGAACGCCTGATAGACCGTCACGGTCCCCTCGTCGTAGCGCGCCCTGACCTGCCGCGTCGGTACATCGTCCATCCCCGCATCCTGGCCGGTCACTCCCTTTCGTCGCCTCCGGTTTTTCCGGTTGCGGACGCCCGTAGGGTGGGGGGCGTGGACCTGCTCGCCCGGTTGGGCTTCGACGACCCGCGCCCGCTGCTGCCGGTGGACCGGGCGGCGATCGAGTCCTGGCTGGGCGTCCGACTGCCGCGCGACTACTGGGAGTCGGCCGCCCGCGGCTCGGTGCTGATCGGGGGCGGCATCGTGCTGGGAGGCCCGGTCCGGGCGCACTTCGGCACGCTGCCGTGGGCCAAGCACGACCTCCGGACCGAGCTGCGGGAGGCGGGCTTCGCCCCGGTCCGGCTGCACCCCGAGCCCGGCGGCCTGCTGCCGTGGGGGCACACCCTCGGCGGGCGGACCTCCCTGCTCTGGAACACCGCCGACCCGGACCCGGAGCGCTGGACGGTGGTGCTCTGCGACCCGACCCGGCCGACCCGGGCGGAAGCGGTGCTGGACTCCGGCCTCGGCCTGGCCGAGTTCCTGGAGACGGTGGTGCTGGACCGGGTCGGCCACCTCGGCCCGCTGCCGGCCACCGCCGGCCCGACCTGGGACGCACCCGAGCCGTGGGCCCCGCCCCCGCCCCGCGAACTCACGCCCGCCGAACGGGAGTTCGCCCTGCACGGCCCGGCCGGGCTGCCCGCGCTGCGGCTGCTGGCCCCGCCGCCGTCGACGGCCGTCCGGAAGCCCGACTGGGCGCGGGTGCGCGCGGAGCTCGGCACCCCGCTGCCGTCCGACTACCGGGCCCTGCTGGAGAGTTACGGCCCCGGGCACTGGTCGGAGTGGCTGGGCCTGTACGCGCCCGAGGACCTGGCCGGCCTGCCCGGGCGGATCGGCCGCTCGGTGCCGGGCCCGTGCTGGCCGGAGCCGGGCGGGTTCCTGCCGATCGGCTGCAGCATCGACAACGACCGGCTGGGCTGGCGGGTGACCGGGCCGGACCCGGAGCGCTGGCCGGTGGTGGTCCGGCCCCGGCACGTCCGGGGCGAGGTGCCGCTGCCGGGTGGCCTGGTGGAGGTGCTCACGGTCTGGCTGCGCGGCGGGCTGTCCGTGGAAGGGCTGCCAGGGCTGGACCCGGAGGACGACCCGTTCGAGCTCGCCCGGTTCGAGCCCCGGGAAGCGGACCGGCCGGTCCGGGTGGGTTGACCGGCCCGGGTGACCTGGCCGGTCCGGGTGGATCGACTGGTCTAGTCCTTTCGTTGACAGCGGTGGTGGCGCGGGCCGACGATGTGAGCCGTCCCGCAGTGCCCAGCCTGGAGGTATCCCGGTGCCCAGCCCCTCCGCGGCGGACTTCGTCGCCGCCGCCCATGCCGCCATCGACCGCGTCAGCGCCTCGCAGGCCGGGGAGATCGCCCGGGCCGCCGAGCTGATCACCGCCGCGCTCGCCGCCGACGGCGTCGTCCAGGCGTTCGGGACGGGGCACTCCGAGGCGTTCGCGATGGAGATCGCGGGCCGCGCGGGCGGCCTGGTGCCCAGCAACCGGATCGCGCTGCGCGACGTGGTGCTGTTCGGCGGCCGCCCGGTGGAGATCCTGGCGGGTTCCGAACTGGAGCGCGGCACCGAATCGGCGGCACTGCTCTGGGAGCTGACCGACCCGCACCCGGCGGACGTCTTCGTGCTCGCCTCCAACTCCGGCGTCAACGGCTGCGTGGTCGAACTCGCCCGGCTGGCCAAGGAGAACGGGCACCCGCTGATCGTGGTCACCTCGGCCGAGCACACCGCGGGCGTCGAACCCAAGCACCCCTCCGGCCTGCGGCTGCGCGACTACGCCGACGTGGTGCTGGACAACGGCGCCCCGTTCGGCGACGCGGTGCTGCCGATGGCCTCCGGCGGCAAGGCGTGCGGCATCTCCTCGATCACCGCCGCGCTGCTCGCCCAGCAGGTGGTCGCCGAGGTGGTCCGCCGGATCGAGGAGGCCGGCGGCGTCCCGCCGGTCTACCTGTCGGCGAACATCCCGGCCGGTGACGCCCACAACAACAAGCTGGAGGCGCTGTACGCCGGGCGCATCCGCCGCACGGCATGACGAACCGTCAATTCCCTTGCCCCGAGCCGCTGGTGCTCGGACTGGACGTGGGCGGCACCAGCACCCGGGTACTGGTCGCCGACCTGGACGGGCGGGTCCTCGGCACCGCGCTCGGCGCCGGCGGCAACCCGGTCGCGCACGGCGCCGAGGCGGCCGTCCGGGAGATCGGCGGCGCGGTCCGGTCCGCGCTGGCCGACCTCGACCCGGCCCGGGTGGCGGCCGGGGTGATCGGCCTGGCCGGCGGCCTGGTCGCCCCGCCGGAACTGCTCGCCCTGTGGCCCGCCACCGGACTGACCGTCCTCCCCGCCCTGATCAGCGATGCGGAACTCGCGCACGCGGCGGGCACCGACGCCCCGGACGGCCACCTGCTGCTCAGCGGCACCGGCGCGGTGGCCGCCGAGCTCCGCGACCACCGGCTGCGCCGCACCGCGGACGGCCACGGCTGGCTGCTCGGCGACCGCGGCTCCGGATTCTGGCTGGGCCGCGAGGCGGTCTCGGCGACCCTCACCGCAGTGGACCGGCTGCTGCCCCTGGACGCCCTGGACGGCGCGCCGCTGCGGCTGTCCGGCCTGGCGGCGGCGGTCGCGGACGCCCTGCTCGGACCGGAACCCGATCAGGGCAGCCAGGGTGGCCCGGGCCGCGAGCCGCGGTCCGCGCTGATCGCCGCGGCGCACGCCCAGGCCCCCGCCAAGCTGGCCCGCTTCGCCCCGGTCGTCCTCGACCACGCGGCGAAGGGCGACCCGGTGGCACTGTCCCTGCTCGACCGGGCGGCCGACCACCTGGTCGACACCCTCGCGCTGATCCGCGAGCCGGACTCCCCGCTGCCCGTGGTGCTGGCCGGCGGCCTGCTCACCACCGACACCCCGCTCGCCGCGCTGCTCCGCCCCCGCCTGGCCGCGCGCTGGCCCGGGGCGACCCTGCACCCGGCCGGCAACGGCGCGGGCGCGGCGGCCTGGCTCGCGGCCCGCTCGCTCGGCCGCGGCACACCGGAACTGCACCGCCGCCTGACGTCCTGGCAGTCCTGAAGCCCCGTCAGGTGCTCCGGCAGGGGCTCCGTCGGGGGCTCCGCCAGGGATTCCGTCAGGGGCGGGCCATCGCCCAGGGGGCGAAGCGTCCGAGCGCCGCCGCCCACCCCTTCGCCCGTCCCTCGGTTCGGCGGCCGGCCCGGCCCCGGTGGCGGGCTTCGCCGTCCGGGGCGTCGCCGTCGGCCGTCCGGCCCGGCAGGGCGATCTCGGCCCAGACCCACTTGCCGCCGCGTTTGCGCACCACCCCGTGGGCGAGGGCGAGTTCGGTGACCAGCAGCAGCCCGCGCCCGGACTCGGCGTCGTCGCTGGCGGGCGGCCCGGTGACGGGCAGCGCGGGGGAGGAGTCGTAGACCTCGACCACGGCGCGGCGGTGCAGCGGGTCGGCGTGCACGCCGACCGTGACGGCGGGGCCGCTGGCGTGGCGGACGGCGTTGCCGAGCAGTTCGGAGGTGATCAGGTCGAGGGCGAACCGGGTGTCCTCGTCGAGTGGGGTGCCCCAGGCGGTGAGGAGGTCGCGCACCCGGCGTCGTCCGGTGGCGACCGTGGCGGGCTCGCGGGGCAGGGAGAACCATCGACGGTGGACGGACATGGCGGACTCCTCACGCGGTTCGCTCCGATGAGCGGGTGACTCGGCGGCCGATATGAGGGTGTGTCAGATCCTGACATCTCTAGACAAGCTGAAATCTCTAGAGATGTCAATGCGTCAAGCCCCTTGCCGCGCGTAGGATGTCTAGAGAGGGAAGGAAGTCCGCCGCCATGAACAACAGCCACCCACGGGGCGCGCAGCCCAAGTACCAGCGGATCGCCGAGGACCTCAAGGGCGAGATCGACTCCGGCCGCTACCGGCCCGGCGACCGCCTCCCGGGCGAGAACGACCTGATGGCGACGTACGGCGTGGCCAGGATGACGGCCCGTCAGGCGCTCGGCGTGCTGAAGGCCGAGGGAGCGGTGGAGTCCCGCAAGGGCGTCGGCGTCTTCGTGCGGGAGTTCCGGCCGATACGCCGGCGCGGCATCCAGCGGCTCTCCGACCGCCAGTGGGGCGGCGGCGCCTCGGTCTGGTCGGCGGACATAGCGAGCCGCGAACTGACGGTCGACCAGCTCGACGTCACCGAGCGGGAGGCGCCGGAGCGGATCGCCGCCGTCCTGGGCCTGAAGCCGGGCGAGCCCGCCTGCGTCCGCAGCCGCCGCTTCGTGCTGGACGGGAAGCCCGTCCTGCTCTCCGAGTCCTACCTCCCGGCCGCGCTGGTCGCCGGCAGCCGGATCACCGACCGGGACACCGGCCCGGGCGGCACCTACGCCCGGCTCGCCGAACTCGGCCACAAGCCGGTGCACTTCCAGGAGCACATCCGCTCCCGGATGCCGCTCGGCGAGGAGGCCGAGCGGCTGGAGCTGGTCCCGGGCACCCCCGTCTTCCTGGTGCACCGCACCGCTTTCGCCGGGGACGGCCAGGCGGTCGAGGTCAACGAGATGGTCCTCGACTCGGCCTCCTACATACTCGAATACTCCTTCGACGCCTGACCCGAGCCGGCTCCGCACCCGAGGGCGGATCGGTTCGTACGGGGGCGCACCCTGTGGACAAACCGCCCCCCGAGGGCCTGTTTTTCCACAGCCCTGTGGAAAACTCCGACCTTCCGGTGGGAAACCCGCCCGCCCCGCGCGGGCCCGCCGCCCTGGCCATGCTGCCCGCCCTGCCGCCCATGACCGCCGACCTGCATGGCGTCGCACTGTTCCCGCTGGCTGTGAGCCTGCTGGATGGAGTACAACGCCGCGCTCGTCCCGGCTACGCCGGCCGACTCTCCTGACGGCCCGTCCGGGGATCGTGCCGACCCTCGCCAAGAGACTCTCGGGGCACCTGCTCGACCTGCTCGCGGACGGTGCGATCGATCTGGCGATGGTCGTCGCCTGCCCGGAACACCCTTACGACAACGATCAGTTCGATCTCCACCGGCTGACTGGTGACCCGGCCCTGATGGCCCTCCCGCAGACCCGCCGGCCGGCTCGCCGCCGCAGCACACTGAACCTGAGTACTCATACGGATGCGACCTGCCGAGCCGCAACCGTACGCTCGCGGTTCGTGCCATCGATCAGAGGGGGACCAGTGAGCGGGCAGACCGGCGCAGACCCGGCCCCGGGCAGAACTTTTCGGCACGGCGTTCTGGCAGCCGCCGTCGCTCTGCCCCTGTCGCTCTTGCTGGGTGCGTGCATGAACGGTCCCGATCCGAACGAGCCGTTGCCCGTCATGGCCAAGAGTGAGGCCGAAACCCGGGCGCGGACGATGACCGAGTACATGGCTCAGAGCGCTGGCATCACCCTGGACTCGGACGGTGCCACGCCCTTCTTCAGCAACTGCGAGGGCAGGAACGGCGAGGTGGTTGAGGACGGCCGCTACACCCTCGCCTATGACGTCACCAGCCCCCTTTCGCGGACCCAGCAGTTGGAGGCCATCCGCAAGATCAAGGCCGGCCTTGAGAAGGACGGCTTCACCATCACCGACTACCGCGAGACGGTGCATGACCAGCCCGACGTGCTCCTCTATGCCAGGCATGACGAAGGGCGTCACTTCATCGACGTCAGCAGCGGCGCGGCCATCGACCGGCTCATCCTCACTGTCGCCACTCGCTGTCTCATGCCGTCCTAGGGCGCGTATTTGGTCGTGATCAAGTGGCGATTCTGGTGAGGTCCTTGATCCAGATCATCGCGCCTCGAAGGTGGAGGCCGGCGAGGTAGCTCGTCGGGGTCTTGTCGTAGCGCGTGGCTATGCCTCGCCAGGCCTTCATCTTGTTGATCAGGCGTTCGACGGTGTTTCGGTCCTTGTAGAGCTCGGCGTCGTGACTGACGGGCCGACCGCCCTTGCTGCCCTTCTTCTTGCGGTTGGCGGCTTGGTCGACCTTCTCCGGGATGACGGCCTTGATGCTACGTTTGCGCAGGTGAGAGCGGTTACTGCGGGACGAGTAGGCCTTGTCTCCGGCGACCGCGTCGGGCCGGGTGCGGGGACGGCCGACGGGCCCGCGAACACGAATCCTCTTCAGCACGGTGATGAACTGCGGGCTGTCGGCGGCCTGGCCCTCGGTCAGGACGAAGGCCAGAGGGCGGCAGTTTCGCTCCCCGGCGATGTGGACCTTGCTGGTCTGCCCGCCCCTGGAACGTCCGATCAGGGCCGCCCTCAAGCGGAGCTTGCGTCGGCGTCGGACGCGCCGCCGCTCTTCCCGTTCCGGGTCGTCGTGCCCGTCTTGTTCCTGCGGGCCGCCCCCTTTTGCCGGGCCCTGTCCGTCTCCTCGGCGGCTTTCTCCAAGGCGGCCAGGGCATCGGGCTCCAGGTGCATCCCGGCAGCGTCTTGATGGGCCCGGGCGGTGGTGGAGTCCACGCTGACCAGGGACAAGTCCACCTCGCCGCGCTTGGCGGCTTCCGCGATCGCGCCCTCCAGCAGGGCCTCGAAGACGCCGGCGTCCCTCCACTGTCGGAACCGGTTGTGGACGGTCGACCATGCACCGAACTCCCGGGGCGTCTCACGCCACTGGCTGCCGGTCCTGAAGTGCCAGATCACGCCCTCGAACTGCCGGCGCAGCCCCTCGGGATACGGACCGTACTCGCCGATCGGCAGGTACGGCTCGATGAACTCCCACTCCGCATCGGAAAGTTGCACTCGCGTCACGGAACACGGTCTACCGGATCAGGCCGCGCCGCGAGAGCAACTTCCCAGAATGATCACAACAGAATACGAGCCCTAGCCCCCTCCCCGGTTCTTCAGGAGCGGGCGCGTTGGCGGGCCTTGCCCCGGGCGATCAGGGCGAGGCGGGTGGCTTCCTCGGAGGTGGTCCAGGCGTAGCCGCCGACCGCGCTGGTCTGGCCGGAGGCCCACAGGGCGGCGATCGCCATGGCGATGGGTGTGCCGAAGAACGCCACGCCAGCGAAGGCCGGGCCGCCGTACCCCGATACGACGATGTACTCCGTGAAGAACACGGGCCCCGTCACCAGGGCGGCCCGGAGCGGCCAGTCGCGGGTGGGCGTGCCCGGTCTGCCGACGATCAGCGCCGCGCCGGTGGCCAGTCCGGGGAGTACCCCCGTGATCAGGCCGATGGCCGCGAGCGTGCATGCGACCCCGACCTCCCCGTCCAGCGCGAGCAGCAGGGCGAGGAGCAGGTAGGGCCCGGCCCCCACTCCGGCGCTCAGTGCGACGGCCGACCGGAAGACCGCCGATTTGCGAATCGCCACGAGCCATCCCCCCTCGGGATTGAACTGTGTGCGAAGCATGCGGGTGGCGGCGGGCTCAGCCGAACGCGGGGGCGCCGGGGGAGCGGGTGGCGCGCAGGGCCGCTCTGGCGCGGGCGGCGCCGAGGACGGTGGCGGCGGCGCCACCGCCGATCCGGGTGGCGGGTTGCGGTCGGCCCAGGCCCGCGCAGGGGCCGCAGATGCCCGGGCGGGGGACGGGGTCGTGGCAGCGGGCGCACTCGGGAGGGCGAACGGATGCGGCCGGGCCCGGGACGGGTGGCATCTTGCGGGTGAGGCGGTGGCGGAGGATGGCCACGGGGGAGTGCAGTGCGGCGGGCAGGCCGGGGAGCAGGGCGTGCGCCAAGTCATGGGCGGAGCTGCCGCGTTCGAGCCACTGGGCGACCAGCGGAGCGAGACTCTCGGCCTCGGCCGCCCCGAGCCGCAGTCGCGGCTCCGGCCGGATCACCCGGAACAGCAGGGCGACGGCCTCCGCGACCCACCCTTCCGGACCTTCCGGAGCCGGATGCGCTGACGATCCGTCAAGCTCCGGTTCGGCGGCCGGGAGGGAGGGTTCTTTCTCCGGGTTCTTTGGAACGGTGTCACGCGCATCGCCTCCCGGGCCACCGGGTCCCGGTGGCTGAGCGTCCGGTGTGCGGGCGTGCGGCGGCAGGTCGAAGACGTGGTTCTCGCTGACGATCGTGCCGTCCGCCAGTCGGGACGTCTCGACCACGTAATAGCCCGCCTCGGTCAGCTCCTTGAGCGCTTTCCGGACGGCCGCCCGCCCCTGCGGACTGCTGTCGGCCATCCGCCGCCCGTCCTCCTGCCAGTCGTCCGGCCGGGAGAGCAGGTCCACGAGCAGTCCGCGCGCGGTGTAGGAGAGCCGCCGATCCTGGAGTGTCACGTTCGGCAGCACGATGAAGTCGCGCCGGTGGGCGCTACGATGAATACGCATGGGAGGGGCTTACTCCTGTGCCGGACCCCGGAGCGTTGGCGCGCTGCCGGGGTCAATCTTTTCTCGTACGGTGACGGAACGTAGCACACGCACCACCCGTCCGCCGACCCGATCGAACCCGACCGCCCAACGGTCGAACCCGGTCCCGCCCGAACGCCCAACTAGCGTGCTGACGACCGCAACTGACCGACCGTGACCTCTTCTGCTCGTCAGTGCAGGTCGAAGGCAAGTGGGTGCGCGTGATCGCCGGGGTAGCCGAACACCCGCAACTCGCCCGACCGCTCGACGCACACCCCGGGTGCGCCGTCACTGGCGATCGTCAGCAGCAGTTCCGTCCGTCGACCGCAGGACTCGCACGTGGGTGTGTGCGGATGATTGAGGTGCCAGGTTGGCCGCCCGCCGAGCTTCCAGCCGGGAACCCGGGTGGCGGGGTCGCCGCCGGGGGAGAGCTGCGCGATCAACTTGTCCAGCCGGGTTCGCAGTTCGGACGGCAGCTCCTCCGGGTACGGGAAGTCCACCAGCTGCTCAACCGTCAGGACGCAGGGCACCGGTAGGTATTCGGGTTCGTAGGACTTCGGTGGCTCGGACGCCTCCGCGAGCGGCCGCCCGAGCAGCTCGGCGGTCCGCCGCCGGCGCAGCAACTCGATCGCCACGGCCCCGCGCCCGTGCCGGGCCGGCAGGTGCGCGAGCTCCGCCGCGTGGTGGGGCGACTGCGCGGAGAACGCGCGGTAGGCGTCGACCGCGCCCGCCGTGTCCCCGCGCGCCTCCAGCAGTTCCGCCAGGCGGCGGCCGGGTGCGGCGGCATCACCGTCCTGTCTTTGCCGACCTGGGAGTGCGACAGCGATCTGTACTGCGCTCGCACCGCCGGGACCGGTGCGGGTGAAGGCCGGGCCACGCATGTCGAGCCCAGTGAGGCCGCTTGGTTCCGGGTGGGGCCCTTCCTCGCCCGCACGGCCAGCTCCCGGGCCGACAGCCGCGACCGTGGTTCTGCACGCTTTCGAGGAGGAGAAGCAGGCAGAGGTCTTCTCCGACAAGACGCGGATGCTGCTGTTCGCAGTCTTGCAACACTTCGCGGCGACTTTCGCCCCATGGCTGCCGAGCACCGGTTTGTCGTAGGCAGGCCGCAGGGGGACAGCCGTCCCCGATGCGGCAAGACCCTGAGCCGATATCACGAGTCCAAGTTCAGTAGCACGAAGTACAGCGTGACAACGTCTCAATTCTGACTAGTGCTCAATATGTCGACAGAGACTTTTGGTCACCATCCGGAGAACCATTGCCAAATTCCGAACGTATGCAAGTATGCTCGCTTCAGCGAGGCTCGAAAGCTCCTGTGGTGAGCGAGATTCCAGGCCACGACTGCGGCGAAAATCGCAGCGAAGCAGCCGGCGACGATCGCGGCGCCCTCGATCCCGAACACCAGAAGTATGAAAATCAAGGCTGCGATCGTGGCGCAGAGTCCGATATGGGCAATTCCAAAAGAGGGCGCAAGGGTATCTTCGGAAGGACTTCGATCCGTCGATTTCTTCATTTCTCAAGCCTCCTGTCCATTGATTCCTGCGCACCCGCGCGCTGCCCTCCCTGTGGATAGGGAGGGCAGCGCGCGGGTGCATCAGGCTACCATCCCCAGCGATGCTTCCAGAGTTGGCTTATGCGAGAGACCATGCTGGCAGCGGAGAGTCCCCTGATCGCACTCCACGGTGAACTGGCCTTTGGCCTGAAAAGTGCGCCGAGGCATCCGGATCCACCTCCGTATCCGCAGGCCATTCCCTTTGCTTGCGAATACAGAGTGGGAAGGACCCACTGCCCCATTCCCCTTCGCCGTTCGGCGCTATTGGAAACGGCGTAGTGTCCAGCCATTCCGCCGGCGAAGATCGCCGCCGACCCTACGGCAACCATGCCCATTCCGCAGGCGATTGTGGCAGCACATGCTCCGATCAGGAAGCCGCTTGCCACACCGACGCCGAGGTTCACGAGCTTGTGTTTCCAGTTCTTCTTCCAATCCCGGGAGGTTTCATTCCACTTGTTGGCGACTGCCTTCTTGGCCTTGTTCCAGCCGCAGCTCCAGCAGATTCGGCCGTCGAGGTCGTACTTGTCCGTCGGGTCGCCGTAGACGTAGTCGTAGGCGTTGGCGTTGCCTCCGTGGACGGGGTCGACGGAGAGGAAGCGGCCGACGGCGGTGTCGTAGAGGCGGACGCCCATGAGGATGACGCCGTCGAGTGCTTCGGCGGAGCGTTGCTTGCCGCCGAGCCAGCCGTAGCGGACGTTCGTCTGACCGGTGGAGGGGATGCCGAACTCGTCATGGTCGAGGACGAGCGGGGTGGTCAGGGCGGTGTCGGTGGTGACGACGACGCTGCCGAAGAGGTTGGTGAGTTGGAGTTGGATGCCTCCGGTGTTGGTGGCGGTGGCGGTGAGGTTGCCGTCGGGGCCGGTGATGTTGCGGGTCCAGGCTCCGGTGGCGGTGTCCTCGATGGTCCACTGCGGTTCGTCGCCGCTGCCGGTGTAGTGGTTGAGCTTGGTGGCGTCGCTCGCCCAGGTGCCGTCGCCCTGCTTGGTGGCGGTAGTCGTCGAGGCGAGGCGGCCGGCCGGGTCGAGGGTCCAGGTCTGCCGGGTGGTGGCAGTCTCCTGGGAGGCGACCAGGTCGTTGTTCCAGTAGGTGTTCGTCGTGCCGCTGGCGGTTTTCACCGTGCGGCCGAACGCGTCGTACTGGTAGCCGGCATCAGTGATCCGGTCGGCGCTGTCGTAGGTGTGGACGGCGGTGACCGCGTTGTCGGTGGTGCAGGATCCGGTCGGGCCGGCGGCCGCGACGGACTTGCCGGTGCGGTTGTAGTGGGTGTCGTAGGTGTAGCTCCGGGTCGTGCAGCCGGTGCCGACGGTGGTCTGCTCGGCCTTGGTGAGGCGGCCGAGACGGTCGTAGGTGTAGGACTTGGTCGCGGTGGAACTGGTGTCCTTGGCCAACTGGCCCTGGGTGGACGGGTCCTGGGACTGCGACCAGATCACGGAGCTGTCCGAGGTGCGGATGTAGGAGCGGGAGACGGCCTTGCCGGAGGCGTTGAAGGTGTCCTTGCGGACGATGCCTCCGGGGTAGGTCTGCTCGGTGAGCTGGCCGTCCGGTCCGTACTTGGCGGTGAACTCGCCCGCTTTGCTGTCGTTGACGGAGGTGACCATGCCGCGGGGTTCCTTGGCGCGGTCGTAGGTGTAGGTCGTCGTCCCGGTCGGGTCGGTGACGGTCACCGGCTTGCCGTACCGGTCGAAGACGGTGGCCGTGGTGGCGCCGTCGCCGTCGGTGTACGAGATGGTCCGGCCGAGCTGGTCGACGACCTTGGTGACGGACTTGCCACCCGCCGTGGTCTTCACCGCTGCACCGCTGGCCGGGTCGTACTCGGTGACCGTCTTCGGGACAGCCGGGCCGAGGCCGCCAGTGATCTCGGTGGAGAGGGTGCGGCCGGCGGTGTCGTAGACGGTGGTGGTGGTGCGGGTCTGGCCGGCGTTGGTCTCGGTGGTCTCCTCAGGGGTGTTGAAGCGGGAGTAGCGGGTGGTGCGCTTGACCGGCAGGGTGGTCGGCATCCGTGCCGAGTCCGCGCCGGTGATAGCGGCGCCCGGGCCGCTGGTGCACGGCAGCCCCGCCCACTCGGGGTGGTTGCCGCAGGCCGCGTCGGCGGTGTTCGCGCCGGCGGTCCAGTAGACGCTCAACACGGTGGTGGCGTCCGCAGCTGTGGAACCGGGGACCCGGGTCTCCTGGGTACGGCCCTGCGCGTCGTAGCGAGTGGTGCTGGTGAGCGCCGCACCGCTGGCGTCGGTGGTGACCGACGTCGGCTTCTTCAGCGTCCAGCCGGAGGTGCCGCCGATCGGTGTGGCGTAGCCGGTCTTGGTGACCCGCAGTTCGGCGTCCTGCGCGTAGCCGTCGATGCGGGCGCCGTCGGTGGCGGTGGTGACCAGGTGGTACGCCTGCCCGTCGGGCTTGCCCTCGTCGTAGGTGTTGGTGTTGTGGTCGCGGGCCAGGACCGGGGTTCCGGCGGCCAGGGACGGGTTGAGGGTGGTCTTGGTCAGGGTGAGGGTGTCGATGCCCGCCTGGTAGTAGGGCGAGACGGCGGACGGGTTGGTGCCGGTGACGACCAGGTCCAACTGGTGGTCGCCGCCGGCGAGTTGGACGGGGGACCCGGCGGACCAGGGCGTGGTGGTGACGCCGTTGTTGTAGCCGTCGAAGGTGCCGGTGACGTCGGTGCCGTCGAGGACGAACTTGACGGTGCCGTAGTCGGCGGCCTTGGTCAGCTTGGCGGAGAGCAGGTATTGGCCGCTCTCCGGGACGGTCACCCGGAACGAGGCGCTGTCGCCGGCCTGCCTGCCGACCAGGATGACCTGCGCGTTGCCGGACCAGCCTCCGCCGCCGACCCAGGTGGAGTCGCCGGTCTGGGTGGCGACCTGCGCGGTGGTGCCCAGGCGCGGCATGTCCTCGCCCTCGACCGTGACGGTCGCGGGGTTGGTGGAGCCGGCGACGTTCTCGGCGAGGGTGGCGCGGTAGAGCGGACCGAGGGTCTCCAGGACGTCGAGGCCGTCGGCGGTGTAGGTGGTGCGGGTGTCGAGCAGCCGGGCCCGGTCCGCGGAGGCCGCGGGCAGGCTGAGCTCGGCGGTGAACCGTGCGGCGTCCGGGTGGGTGCCCAGCGCGATGGCGCGGTTGGTCGCGTCCAGGGTGCGCACGACGTGGCCGTAGCGGTCGTACTCGCTGGTGTCGATGTCGCCCTTGTCGACGACCGACGGGGTGGCGGTGTTGACCTCGTTGCCGGAGGCGTTGAGGTAGTGCAGCACGGCCGGCTTGTAGCCGTCCTTGCCCGGGGCGGTGGCCGTCGCGGTATGGGTGCCCGGCTCGTCCTCCGGCCCGAACACGGCGGTGGCGTCGGTGGGGGCGTCGGTCTGCGCCCATTGCGCGACGTCCGCGCCGGACAGGTCGTACGGGCCGCCCGCGCCGCGGGTCAGCGGAACGCCGTAGACCACCTTGGTGGCGATCTCGCCGTTGACCTGGTCCTTCGAACCCGCGGCGAGGGTGCCCCGGCGGGCCTTCAGGAGCCGCCCGGCGTCCGGGTCGCCGGCCGCCGTGCCGTAGTCGAAGTCCCACGGCAGCTCGCCCGCGGGCGCGATCCGGGTGACCCGGCCCGCCGCGTCGTACGCGTACGAGGTCTTCAGCGGTTGCGCCAGGCGCGGGTCCCAGACCTGCACCAGTCGGCCCTGCTCGTCGTACAGGTAGCGGGCGACCTCGACGGCCTCCTGCTTGGACGTGGCCGGGTTCCAGGACCAGGCCTTCACCGCGCGGATCCGGTCGGTGAAGTCACCGGGGGTCCCGGCGGTCGCCGTGGTGGTGACCGCGTACTCGTAGTCCATTGCCTCGCAGCCGCGCGGCAGCGGGTCCACGGTGCACTTGTTGGCGTCGTCCACGCCCGGCTCGACGGCGGGCACCGCGCGCTTGGGCAGCACCCGGCCGTCCGTGACGTCGTAGACGTAGCGGGTGGTGGACGCGGCTTCGGGGCCGCTCTCGCTGCGGACCTGGAACTGGTCGGTCCCGGAGCCGCGGGCGAAGACGGTGGCGGAGCCGTCCAGGCCGGTCAGGGTGTAGGTGGTGCCGGTGTTGGCCGGGTTCCACTTCTGGTTCGGGCCGCCGTGGCACCAGTGCTGGGTGACCTGGGTGCCCTGACCGCCGGAGTCCGGAGCGTCCAGGCACTTGCCGGAGTTGGCGTTCATCAGACTGCCGTCGGGGCGCAGCTCCCACTTCTGGTTGCCGCCGCCGTTGCAGTCCCAGATGGCCAGCTTGACATAGTCGGCGGTGGAGCCGTTCGGGACGTCCAGGCACTTGCCGAACGCCCGGAGCGAGCCGTCGTCGGCCAGGGTCCACTTCTGCGGATCGGAGGCGTTGCAGTCCCAGGTCTGGACGGCGGCGCCGTTGGCAGTGTTGCCGCCGTTGACGTCCAGGCAGCGGCCGGTGGTCGGGGTGGTGATCGGGCCGGACGCGCCGGGCTGGGCGGTCAGGGTGAGCGACTCGGCGCCGGGCTCGGGGAAGAAGCTGCCGTCGGCGCCCTTGGCGAAGGTCACCGAGGAGTCGTCGTTGAGCTTGATCTCGGCGAGGTCGGACTCGGGGAAGGACAGTGAGCGGTAGTCGGAGCCGGTGCCGGCGTCGGGGCCGCCGGACCACTGCGGGCCGAACGGGGCGACGATCTCCTTCAGCGACAGGTCGTCGAAGAAGACTTCCTTGCCGGAGGCGGAGAAGCCGTTGTAGAGGCGGAAGAACGCCTCGGTGGCGCCCTGCGGGACGGCCAGGTCGACGGTCAGCTGCTGCCAGCCGTCGGTGAAGGACGCCTTGTTGGACGCGATCTGGGTGTAGCCGGCCGCGGTGCGGGTGAAGCCGACCAGGCGCAGGCCGCGGTCGGTGTAGTCGGGGCCGAGGCCGGTGGCGGCGGGGACGTAGATCCAGCCGGTGAGCCGGTAGGTCCTGCCCGGCTTCATGCCCAGGGCCATCGAGTTGTCACCGATGGCGGCGTAGGAGTCCTGGCCGGTGGGGACGATCCGCAGCGAGTCGGTGGAGTTGTCGTGGCCGCGCGCGGTGGAGCGCTCCAGGGTGTTCTGACCAGCCGTGTAGCCGTTGGTGTCGTAGGTGAGTTGGCGCTGATTGGGCATCAGGCGCTCGCCTTGCGGCTGCCAGCCGCGCGCGAGGTCGCGCGAGGAGGAGGAGCGGGCCACCGAGGCCCCGAACTCGTTCGCGTCGGTGACGTTGACGGAGTAGTCGCCGGTGAGCAGGTTGACCGAGCCCGGGCCGACGCCCGTGCCGGCGGCGCCGTCGGCGTTGCGGTCGACGGTGATGGTGTTCCAGGCCGTGGCGTAGCCGGTGCCGGAGCCGTCCTGCGGGAAGAGCAGGGCGCGGATCTGGACCACGCCGCCGACGTTGCCGAGGGTGTCGACGACCGTCCAGTTGGCGTGCGGGCCGAGGTCGGCGAGCAGCGGCTTGGGGTCGGTGACGGGGGTGTTGTCGGCCTTGGTCAGGTTGGCGAGCGGCACGTTGTACTCGGTCGCCCCGGGGCCGCGCCGGTACTGGTAGACCACCCGCTTGTACTGGGTCTGCGCGTCGACCTGCAGCTTGACGCGCTTGGCGGACTGGGTGCCGTCCACCGGCGAGACCAGGCCGGCCTGGCCGACCGAGAAGGCGTACGAGGCCGGGTCGGACAGGTTGCCCGCCCGGTCCTTCGACTGGACCTTCAGCGTGTGGCGGCCGTCCGCGGACGGGGTGATGGTCGCGTTCGCCGTGCCGGTGGCGTCGACGTTGACCGCGGCGGCGCCGTCGAGGCTGTAGACGAACGCGATCTGGTCGCTCACCCCGGTGGCCGGGGTGAAGGTGAACGTGCCGGCCTGCCCCGCAGCGCCGTGCCACAGTCCGTCGGCCGGGTACGACGCGGAGGACACGGACGGCGCGCCGGGCTTGGCGGTGTCGGCGATGACGGTGACGCTGGGCGTCCAACCGGAGTTGACCCGGCCGTCCCACAGACGGGAGCCGATCGAGTACGACACGCCTTCGTCCAGGCGGGTCAGCCCGAAGTCGGTCGGGCGGACCTGCAGGTAGGTGCCGTTCGGGCCCTCCTTGTAGACCCGCTTGACGAACGTGCCGTCCCGGTAGAGGTCGAAGTCCGCGCCGACGGGGCCGCCGTCGGGGTCGCTGGCCAGCACCTGGAAGACCGGGTTGGCGGAGGAGGTGTAGCGCGGGTTGCCCTGCTGCGAGGGCAGCACGTCGACCGTCGACGGGGTCGGCGGAACCGAGTTGTACGTGATCGACAGGTACGGCGAGTGCGCGCCCTCGGAGGACTCGAAGCGCTTCCAGCTGTACGAGTCGTTCTCGTTCGAGGCCTTCAGGCCGAGCGCGTAGGTGCCCGCGCCCATCCCGGCCCAGTCCCGGACCAGGTTGGTGACGTCCGCACCCGCCCAGTAGGTGCCGTCGCTGCCGTAGCAGTCGTAGCCGTCGCCGTCGCCGGCGACATCCCGCGTCTCGTTCGAGACCGCGTAGCGGGAGATCAGGCCGGGCTGGTTGCCCCAGCGGCTGCTGGTACTCGCGTACTGGGCGGCCCACACCTCCCAGTCCTTCGGCGTGCAGGAGTAGGAGTGGAAGTTCGCCAGGTACAGCTTGGCACCGAGGATCTGCTTCCCGTTGAAGCCGCCGCCGGGGAAGTGCAGGAAGGAACGGGCCTTGACCGCACCGCCGTTGTACGTGCCGATCTTCAGCTCGGTCGAGCCGGACTGGTCGGAGGTGTAGTCGCTCTGCACGAAGGTGTCGAAGTTCGTGCCGACGTCGACCACCGGGTCCACGGTCACCGGGAACTGCGTCGCCGGGTCGGCCAGGAACGCGGCGTCCGGGGTGAACACCAGCTCCGCGTCCGCGCCCTCGCCCTTCAGCTCCATCGACACCGCGCCGCGGTGCAGGTGCTCACCGGACTTCTCGTCCACCGCGGCGTCCCACATCACCGGCGCCGGGATCCGCACGGTCGGCTTGCCGCCGGCCGCATCGGTGAGGTGGATCGAACCGTCCTCCTGCCGCTCCACCTTGTAACCGGTGGTGTCCAGCGGCATCGTGAGGGTGCCGGCCTGCGAGACCGCGCCTCGGTCCTTCACGACCAGGTACTGCTCGAAGCCGGTCCGGGTCGCCTCCAGCACCAGGTCCACACCCGGACGGGCATCCACATACGTGGCGGTGTTGCCGGACAGCTTCGGCTTCGGCAGCTTGCCCTGCCAGCCCAGCTCCACCTGCGCGTCACCGTGGCCGACCCTCACCAACTCCTGCTCGACCGGCGCGGCAGACGGCGCCGGAGCCGGGTCGGCAGCGGGAACGACCAGGCGGGACAGGGAGCGTGACGCACGCTCGTCCGCCGACGCAGATGCCGAGGCGCCGGGCGACGTGGACGCGGTGGGCGAGGCGGACGGCGAAGCACTCGCGGACACCGTGGCCGACGGAGACGGAGAGACCGCTGAGGACGGAGAGGCCGAGGCCTCCGGTGCCGCCGATCCGCTCGGTGCGGCGACCGGAGCAGCAGTCGGCAGCGCGTCCCCGACCGTCACCCTCGCATCGCCGCCGGAGAACACCAGGCCCTCCGGGTGCACCTTCGGAGCGACCTTTCCGTCACCCGTCTCCACCAGCGTGGTGTCGATCGGCACCCACGCCTCGCCGACCCTCATCCGGATCGGACCGGCGGCCATCTCCTGGCTCAGTGTGCCGTCCGGGTTCGCCCACAGCGTCGACGTCTCCGTCCGCGCTCCGGTCACCTCGATCCGGCGCTTGTTCAACCGCGCCGCCATCAGCGCCGACGCCTCGTCCGGCGCCTCCGTGGCCGAGGACTTGGCGGGTGGCGCAGAGCTTGCGGGCTCCGCGGCCGCGGCGGGAACGGCGGTCAGCGCGTCCAGCGCCACCCCGCTCTCCACCAGCAGACCGAGCGCAGCGAGCACGGCTATCCGCCGTGTCCTGCGCATGGTGAAGGCCCCACCCGCGAACACGCGTGAGGCCAGGAACTTCCGTTGCAACGTCACTCCCCAGGAAGTCTTAATTTATTGCACAGCAAACACAAAGACTGTGCAAAAAACTAAAGATCGCATGCGCCGTCGATGTGTCCAGTGGTCGCCGATATCAATTTGGCGACGATCTTCCTTGGGATGGTCGCAATCGACGACATCTAATTGCATAGAAGACAATTCGGTCGCCAACCGTATATGTTGCATGATTCAGGCATTCGGGTCGCGCCAGGGTTCGCAAATCGAGACATATCGACGCATCAACGGGCTCTCCGGCTCGGCCTTGGCCTGCAAGGTCGCCACTTCAGGCCGATGTCGACCTACCCGCCGCCCGGACGGGGGGAACTGACGTCTCGTCAACTGCGGTCTCATGGCGCAATCACTGGGCCGACCGGTCGAGGCGTCGTCGGCGGATGAGTGCGCAGGTGGGTGGAGCGAAGGCATTGTGGAGGTCGAGGTGTTTCTCCCGGCGGACGGCAAGGCGTTTGAACCGGCGGAGTCGGGCAAAGGCCTGCTCGACGACGTGGCGGAGCTTGCCGGGGCCGATAGCGTTCCGGGATTCCCTGCGGGCACAACCGGTCGTCCAGCGGACGCGGGCCTGGCGGCCGCGCCGGCGGCAGCGGCCCGATCCGGGATCGCAGCCCGTCGCCATACGGCTTGTTGCCCGCACCGGCGCGAACGGGCGCATCGTCACATCGGGTACACCCCACCGGGAACGATCACCGAGATCGCGTCATGAATTCTTGCGGAATGCCAAGCGCGGCCGCCTCCACCTCTGCCCCTCTCCGTCCCACGGACCGCGACTTCTGGGCCGAGGTCGGCGCGAAGCACTGACCCGCGTCCGTGCTTGTCCCAAAGGGTGGAGGGCCGGGTCGGTCAGGGCCAGACGAGGCAGTAGAGCTGGTGGCCGGCCTCGTGGAGGCGGTTGGCGAAGTCCTGCCACTCGTGGAGCATCTGGTAGATGACGAAGGCGTCCCGGGGGCCGCGGCGGTCGGGGACGGTGGACCAGATGAAGGCGGCGGCGCCGAGCTCGGTCTCGTCGGCCTTGCGGAGGGGCTCGACCACCGTGTGGGGGAGTTGGACGACCGCGTAGTCGGGGTGCAGGACGACCAGTTCGAGCGGGGGGACCTGGTGGAGCGGGACGCCCTTGATGCCGGTGAGGACCATCGCGCTCATGGTCTCCGGCTTGATCTTGGTGGAGAGGTGCCCGTTGCCGGAGCCGCTGGTCTCCATCAGGTCGCCGAGCCGGCCGAGGGCGCCGAGCTCGCCGGCGTCGAGACCGAGGCCGCCGGGGCCGAGGGCGGTGGGGACTCTGGCGGCGGTGGCTCGGTCGGGTGCGCCGAAGTACTTGTAGGTGACCCCCACTCTGCCCTCGCCCCTCCTCTGCCGGCCCGCTCCCGTACCCCCGCCGGTCGCGCGCGGCCTGCGAGTACGCTCCGCAGCCTCGTCGAAACCGTCCTGCCACTCGGACACTCGGACCATCCTCACCGGAACTCGCCGGAATCGACAGACCCCCGCATGCTCGGTGTCCCTCCGAACATGCCCCTTACCCCGCCTGCCGGCGTGCTACACGAGCGTGCGCCTACTCGACCTTACCTTTGCCACAGCCAGTGAGGGGAACAGCACACGGATCATCGTTCCAGATGATCGGGCCGGACATGCAGAACGCCAGGACACGATTTGAGACCATGTGCGGGTAAGAGAGGCTCCAGGCCACCCCGCGGACCCAACGGATGAGCGAGCAGATGAGCTACCCGTACGAAGCACCCCACTCCCAGTCGCTCTTCGAGCGCGCGCTGGAGGTCACCCCCGGCGGCGTCAACTCGCCGGTCCGGGCCTTCCGCGCGGTCGGCGGCACGCCCCGCTTCATGGTGTCCGGCACCGGGCCGTACCTGACCGACGCGGACGGCCGCGAGTACGTCGACCTGGTGTGCTCCTGGGGCCCGATGCTGCTCGGCCACGCCCACCCGGCGGTGATCGACGCGGTGCAGCGGGCGGTCGCCAACGGCACCTCCTTCGGCACCCCCGGCCAGGGCGAGGTCGAGCTGGCGGAGGAGATCGTCGCCCGGATCGCCCCGGTCGAGCAGGTCCGCCTGGTCTCCAGCGGCACCGAGGCCACCATGTCGGCGATCCGGCTGGCCCGCGGCTTCACCGGCCGCGCGAAGGTGGTCAAGTTCGCCGGTTGTTACCACGGTCACGTCGACGCGCTGCTGGCCGCCGCCGGTTCCGGCGTCGCCACCTTCGGCCTGCCGGACACCCCCGGCGTCACCGGCGCCCAGGCCGGCGACACCATCGTGCTGCCGTACAACGACCTGAGTGCGGTGCGAGAAGCCTTCGCCGCCCACCCCGGCCAGATCGCCTGCGTGATCACCGAGGCCTCGCCCGGCAACATGGGCGTCGTCCCGCCGCTGCCCGGCTTCAACCGCGGCCTGGCCGAACTCTGCCGCGCCGACGGCGCGTTGTTCATCTCGGACGAGGTGATGACCGGCTTCCGGGTCTCCAAGGCCGGCTGGTACGGCCTGGAGGCCGCGCACGAGGGCTGGGCGCCCGACCTGCTGACCTTCGGCAAGGTGATGGGCGGCGGCTTCCCGGCCGCGGCCTTCGGCGGCCGTGCCGACGTGATGGCGCACCTCGCCCCGGCCGGCCCGGTCTACCAGGCCGGCACCCTCTCCGGGAACCCGATCGCCACCGCCGCCGGCCTGGCCCAGCTGCGGAACTGCACCGACGAGGTGTACGCGACGGTCGACCAGGTCGCCGCCGAGGTCTCCGGCCTGGTCACCGCCGCGCTCGCCAAGGAGGGCGTGGCGCACCGGCTGCAGACCGCGGGCAACATGTTCTCGGTCTTCTTCACCGACCGGCGGGTGACGAACTACGACGAGGCGCGCACCCAGCAGGCGTTCCGCTTCAACCCGTTCTTCCACTCGATGCTGAGCCAGGGCGTCTACCTGCCGCCGTCGGCCTTCGAGTCCTGGTTCGTCTCCGCCGCGCACGACGAGCGCGCGATCGAGCGGATCGCCGCCGCCCTGCCCGCCGCCGCCCGCGCCGCCGCCGAGGCCACCGAGGAGTCCAAGTGACCGACAGCAACAAGGACAGCCAGCAGGACAGCACCAAGGACAGCACCAAGGACGTCACCGTCGTCCACGTGATGCGGCACGGCGAGGTGCACAACCCGGAGGGCGTGCTGTACGGCCGCCTGCCGGGCTACCACCTGTCCGACCTGGGACGGCAGATGGCCGAGCGGGTGGCCGAGCACCTGAAGGACCGCGACATCACGTACGTGGTGGCCTCCCCGCTGGAGCGGGCCCAGGAGACCGCCGAGCCGATCGCCAAGGCGCACGGCCTGGACGTGGCGGCCGACCCGCGGCTGATCGAGGCGGAGAACATCTTCGAAGGCAAGACCTTCGGCGTCGGCGACGGCTCGCTGCGCAATCCCTCGTACTGGAAGTACCTGACCAACCCGTTCAAGCCGTCCTGGGGCGAGCCGTACATCGACCAGGTGGTGCGGATGATGGGCGCGATCGCCGGGGCCCGGGACGCCGCGCGCGGGCACGAGGCGGTCTGCGTCAGCCACCAGCTGCCGATCTGGATCCTGCGCTCCTTCGCCGAGCGGCAGCGGCTCTGGCACGACCCGCGCCGCCGGCAGTGCTCGCTGGCCTCGCTGACCAGCTTCACCTTCGAGGGCGACCGGATCGTCTCGATCGGCTACCGCGAGCCGGCCCGCGACCTGCTGCCGGCCCACCTGGTCGGCAAGGGGAAGAAGGGCGACAAGCCGGTCGGGAAGAGCTTCGGCGCGTAGCCCGGAACGGCTTCGGGGCGTAGCTCACACCGGGCCCCCGGAAGGTAAGGTCCGGGGGCGGTGAAATGCCCGAATTAAGACGATCATAAGCGGAGAAAGCGCAGGTCAAGGGGGGTCCGGTCGACAGCGCCGGACCCCCCTCAAACGGGCCGCGGAGCCATGCGAAACTTTTCACATGTCACGGACGTCCAGCCGCCGCATCCGCCTCACCGCCGCCCTCGGCGCGGCCACCGCACTGGTCCTCGCCGGGTGCAGCAGCTCCGGGACCGCGAGCAGTGAGGGCGGTGTGGGCTTCGTCACCGGCAAGGGCGGCATCGACACCGCCCCGGCCGGCCGGCGCACCGACGCCCCGGACATCACCGGCACCTCGCTGGACGGCAGCGGCGCGCTGAAGCTCGCCGACTACCGCGGCAAGGTGGTCGTCCTGAACATCTGGGGCTCCTGGTGCAGCCCCTGCCGGGCCGAGGCCAAGGGACTCCAGGCGGCGGCCGAGAAGTACGGCGACAAGGCCCAGTTCCTCGGCATCAACACCCGGGACACCGACCCGGCCAACGCCGTCGCGTTCGAGAAGAACTTCGGGGTGACCTACCCGAGCATCTACGACCCGGACGGCAACCAGATCCTCAAGTTCCCCAAGGGGAGCCTGAACCCGCAGTCCATCCCGACCACCATCGTGATCGACCGGGACGGCAAGCTGGCAGCCCGGGCGATGCGCGCGCTGTCCACCGAGGACCTCGACAGGATGATCGAGCCGGTCCTGGCGGAGTCGAAGTGAGCACTCCGCTCGCGGCCGGCGTCGGCTACAACGAGACCGTCGGCAGCGGCGCCCTGCTGATGGCGCTGCCGATCGCGGTCGCCGCCGGCCTGGTCTCGTTCTTCTCGCCCTGCGTGCTCCCGCTGGTGCCCGGCTACCTCAGCTACGTCACCGGCTTCTCCGCCGCCGACCTCTCCGACGCCAAGGGCGCCCGGCGCGGCCGGATGCTGGCCGGCGCGGTGCTGTTCGTGGCCGGCTTCGCGGCGGTGTTCATCTCCGGCGGCGCGCTGTTCGGCTCCTTCGGCGAGACCCTGCAGCAGCACCGCCGGGTGCTGTCGATCGTGATGGGCGCGCTCACCGTGCTGATGGGCCTGGCCTTCATGGGCCTGCTGCCCGGCTTCACGATGCGCGAGCTGCGCAGCCACCGTCGCCCGGCGATCGGCCTGGCCGGGGCCCCGCTGCTCGGCCTGGTGTTCGGCATCGGCTGGACGCCGTGCATCGGCCCGACCCTGGCCGCGATCCAGTCGCTGGCGTTCAATCAGGCCAGCGCCGGGCGCGGCGCACTGCTGATGACGGCCTACTGCCTCGGCCTCGGCGTACCGTTCGTCCTGGCCGCGCTGGCGTTCCGCCGGGCGCTCGGCGCCTTCGGCTGGGTCAAGCGCCACTACCAGTGGGTGATGCGGATCGGCGGCGGCATGCTCGTCGCGGTCGGCCTGGCCCTGGTGACGGGGGTGTGGGACGCGCTGGTCAACCAGCTCCAGTACCTCACCCAGAACTTCTCGATCGGAATCTGACCGTGAGCGACACGAAGACCAGTCCGCCGCCGGCCGACGCCGCGGACGAACCCGACGCCGCGGCCGAACCCGACGTCGAACGGCTCAGCACCGCGCCGGAGGAGAACGACACCGCCCCGGTCGGCATAGGCGTGTTCGGCTGGCTGCGCTGGTTCTGGCGCCAGCTGACCTCGATGCGGGTCGCCCTGCTGCTGCTGTTCCTGCTCTCGCTGGCCGCGATCCCCGGCTCACTGGTGCCGCAGAACACCAACGCCTTCAAGGTCGCCGAGTGGAAGAACGCCCACAAGGGCGTCGCCCCGCTCTTCGAGAAGCTCCAACTCTTCGACGTCTACAGCTCGGTGTGGTTCTCCGCGATCTACATCCTGCTGTTCCTCTCGCTGGCCGGCTGCATCCTGCCGCGCACCTGGCAGTTCGTCGGCGTGCTGCGGGCCGCGCCGCCGGCCGCGCCGCGCAACCTGACCCGGATGCCGGTCTACGCGGCCTGGCACACCGACGCCGCCCCCGACGCGGTGAACGCCGCCGCGCACCGGCTGCTGAAGAAGCGCGGCTTCCGCACCCACCTCGGCACCGGCTCGGTCGCCGCCGAGAAGGGCTACCTGCGCGAGGTCGGCAACCTGCTCTTCCACTTCGCGCTGTTCGCCCTGCTGGCCGGGTTCGCCTGGGCCAGCCTGGCCAGCGGATCCGGCACCAAGATCGTGCTGGAGGGCCAGGGCTACTCCAACACCACCACCCAGCTGGACGACTTCACCGGCTCCCGGTTCTACGGCGTCGACGACCTGGACGCCTTCGGCTTCAAGCTGGACGGCTTCACCGCCGACTTCCAGACCAAGGGCCCGGCGGCCGGCACCGCCAAGGAGTTCGTCGCCAACGTCCGCTACTGGGAGGGCGCCGACGCGTCCAAGCAGAAGAACGCCCGGATCGAGGTCAACCACCCGCTGGAGGTGGGCGACTCCAAGGTCTTCCTGACCGCGCATGGCTTCGCCCCGGTGGTCACCGTCCGGAACGCCGCGAACGAGGTCGTCTACCGCGGCCCGACGGTGTTCCTCCCGCGCGACTCCAACGTCACCTCGCCCGGCGTGATCAAGGTCAACGACTACGGCACCGGCCCCGACGGCAAGCGGACCCAACTGGCCCTCAGCGGCATGTTCCTGCCCACCGCCGCGCCCGACTTCAAGCAGACCGGCCGCCCGGTCTCGGTCTTCCCCGCCGCGGCCAACCCGATGCTGCTGATCACCGCCTACGTCGGCGACCTGCGCACCGACAGCGGCCTGCCGCAGAACGTGTACGAGCTCGACGACAAGGCGATGACCCAGCTGAAGGTCAACGGCGCGCCCGCCTCCGTCCCGCTCAAGGTCGGCGAGGGCTGGACGCTGCCCGACGGCTACGGCAGCGTCACCTTCGACGGCTACCAGCAGTGGGCCAACTTCACCGTCTCGCACCGCCCCGGCAACGCGGTCGCGCTGGTCGGCGCGGTCGCCGCGATCCTCGGCCTGATCGGCTCGCTGTTCGTCCAGCGCCGCCGGATCTGGGTCCGGGCGGTGACCGCCCCCGACGGCCGCACCCTGGTCGAGGTGGCCGGGCTGGGCCGCAGCGAGTCCGCCCGCACCGCCGAGGAACTCGCCGAACTTGCCGTCGAGCTCCAGGACGACGCCCCGGCGGCCGACGAACCGGCCGAGGAAGCACCAGACCCCGACCGCCCCGAAGACGCCGCACCGGCCGCCGCCGAACCCCCGGCCGCAGCCGTCCCCACCGCCCCGGAAACCAAGGAGTAGACGGTGCTGCTCGCACAGGTCAACACCCAGTTGGCCCAGACCTCCAACAACCTGATCTACTCGGCGATGGCCGTCTACACCCTGGCCATGTTCGCCCAGATGATCGAGTGGACGTTCGGCGCCAAGGGCGGCGTCGCGGTCCGCTCCGCGCAGCAGAGCACCCTGGCCGAGACGGTCGCCGAGTCCGCGGCCGCGGCGAAGGGCGTCCGCAAGGTCACCGTCACCGTCGCCGCCCAGGGCGGCGGCACCACCACTCTGACCCGCACCGCGCTCGCCGACGCCGGCGCCACCACCGTCACCAGCGGCCGCGGCGACGGCACCCCGGCCGACGGCCCCGGCCCGGCCGGCACCAGCGAGAAGGCCGACCTGGCCGGCCGGATCGCGGTCTCGCTCACCGTCCTGGGCCTGCTGCTGCACGTCGGCGGCGTGGTCACCCGCGGCCTGTCGGTGATGCGCTGGCCGTGGGGCAACATGTACGAGTTCTCGTGCGCCTTCGCGCTGATGATGGTCGCCACCTACGTCGCCATGCTGGCCGCCAAGAAGAACGTCCGCTGGCTCGGCCTGCCCGTGGTGATCGCCGCTCTGCTGTTCCTCGGCATCGCGGTGACCGTCCTCTACACCGACTCCGAGCAGCTCGTCCCGGCCCTGCACTCGTACTGGCTGGGCATCCACGTCTCCACCGCGATCATCTGCGGCGGCGCCTTCTTCGCGGCCTTCATCGCCACCGGCACCTACCTGCTCAAGGACCGCTACGAGCACCGGGTCGCGGCCGGACTGACCGTCCGCGCCGCGAACTTCATGGACCGGCTGCCCGCCTCCGGCACCCTGGACAAGCTCTCCTACCGGATCAACGCGCTGGTCTTCCCGCTCTGGACGTTCACCATCATCGCGGGCGCGATCTGGGCCGAGGCCGCCTGGGGCAAGTACTGGGAGTGGGACCCGAAGGAGACCTGGTCCTTCATCACCTGGGTCGCCTACGCCGCCTACCTGCACGCCCGGGCCACCGCCGGCTGGCGCGGCCGCAAGGCCGCCTACCTGGCGCTGCTCGCCTTCGCCTGCTGGCTCTTCAACTACTACGGCGTCAACATCTTCGTCACCGGCAAGCACTCCTACGCCGGCGTCTGACGCCTCCGCACCACCACCTCACCCACGCACCACAAAGCCGCGAGGAGGGCCGCACCATGGAGTGCGACGAGGTCATCATGACCGTCCGAATCACCGCAGCGGAACGCACGCTGCTGCGACGGCTCGCCCAGGGCCACCACAGCGACGTCTCCGAAGTCGTCGCCGACGGGCTCCTGGACGTCCTGCCCACCCTGCACTGCCCGGCGGACGCGCACCGGCTGCTCGCCGCCCTCACCACCCCGGCGCCGTGCGCGCTCACGGTCTGGCTCCCCACCGAGCTCGCCGACCTGCTCACCATCGCCACCGCGCGGATCGCCCAGTCCACCGGCGTCCGGCTCGGCTCCTCCTGCATCATGCTCGGAGCCGCGGTCCGCCTCTGGCTGGCCCAGGACCCGCAACGCCTGGCCGCCAACCTCACCACCATGCACGCGGGGCGCCACCCGGCCCTCGCGGCGGCGTAAGGCACACGGTCGGGAGCAATCAGGGGCCCGGGGAACGGGCGGGGCCGAGGGGCTGGTGTCCGACGAGCTGCGGGGGGCTACTCCGTTTCGGGCCCGAGGTCCTCGGCCGACGCCCCGTGGCGCCCCGCCGGGTTCCGGCGCACCGCCCCTCGGCACCGCCGTTCCCCGGGCCCCTGGAGCTTCGCTCCCAGCGGGCCCCTGAAAGCAAGCCCTTCCGGATCAGGCCGCCTGCTGCCAGCTGACCGGCGAGAAGTAGGCCGGTCGGCGCTCGACGCGCGACCAGGTGGCGATGGGCTCGACGGCCGGGGCGGCCGCCGCGTGGGCGGTGGCCGCGGCGCGGGCCGCCAGGACGGCGGTGAGGGCGGCGAGTTCTTCGGCGTTCAGAGTGCCGCGGACGATGCGGACGAGAGGTTCGCTCATGGTTCCTGTTCTCCCCCAGGCTGAAGTCTGAATGGTTTCGGCGTGCTTGACGGGCCGTTACATCGGCGGGTTGCCGTGCTTGCGGCTCGGCAGGTCGGCGTGCTTGGTGCGGAGCATCGCCAGGGAGGAAGCGAGAACGGCTCGGGTTTCGCTGGGGTCGATGACGTCGTCGACGAGGCCGCGTTCGGCCGCGTAGTACGGGTGCATCAGTTCGCTCTTGTACTCCTTGATCTTCTGCGCGCGCATCGCCTCGGGGTCCTCGGCGCCGTTGATGTCGCGGCGGAAGATGACGTTGGCGGCGCCCTCGGCGCCCATCACGGCGATCTCGTTGGTGGGCCAGGCGAAGGAGAGGTCGGCGCCGATCGAGCGGGAGTCCATCACGATGTAGGCGCCGCCGTAGGCCTTGCGCAGGATCAGCTGGATGCGCGGGACGGTGGCGTTGCAGTAGGCGTAGAGCAGCTTGGCGCCGTGCCGGATGATGCCGTCGTGCTCCTGGTCGACGCCGGGCAGGAAGCCGGGGACGTCGAGCATGGTGACCAGCGGGATGTTGAAGGCGTCGCACATCTGCACGAAGCGCGCCGACTTCTCGCTGGCGTTGATGTCCAGGACGCCGGCCAGCGACTGCGGCTGGTTGGCGATGATGCCGACCACGTGGCCGTCGATCCGGGCCAGCGCGCACAGCACGTTGGTGGCCCAGCGCTCGTGGACCTCCAGGTACTCGCCGTGGTCGACGATCTCCTCGATCACCTTGCGCATGTCGTACGGGCGGTTGCCGTCGGCGGGGACCAGGTCGAGCAGCGACTCGTTGCGGCGGTCCACCGGGTCGTCGTTCGGGACGGTCGGCGGCATCTCGCGGTTGTTCTGCGGCAGCAGGGAGAGCAGGTAGCGCACCTCTTCGATGCAGGACTGCTCGTCGTCGTAGACGAAGTGCGAGACGCCCGACACCGAGGAGTGGACGTCGGCGCCGCCGAGGCCGTTCTGGGTGATCTTCTCGCCGGTGACGGCCTGGACCACGTCCGGGCCGGTGATGAACATCTGCGAGGTCTCGCGGACCATGAACACGAAGTCCGTCAGCGCGGGGGAGTACGCGGCGCCGCCGGCGCACGGACCGAGCATCACGGAGATCTGCGGGATCACGCCGGAGGCGCGGGTGTTGCGCTGGAAGATGCCGCCGTAGCCGGCCAGCGCGGTGACGCCCTCCTGGATCCGGGCCCCGGCGCCGTCGTTCAGCGAGACCAGCGGCGCGCCGGCCGCGATGGCCATGTCCATGATCTTGTGGATCTTCTGCGCGTGGGCCTCGCCCAGCGCGCCGCCGAAGATCCGGAAGTCGTGCGCGTAGGTGAACACGGTGCGGCCGTGCACGGTGCCCCAGCCGACGATCACGCCGTCGGTGTGCGGCTTCTTCGCCTCCAGGCCGAAGCCCTGCGCCCGGTGCCGGCGCAGCGGCTCCACCTCGTGGAACGAGCCCTCGTCCAGCAGCAGGTCGATCCGCTCGCGCGCGGTCAGCTTGCCCTTGGCGTGCTGGGCCTCGGTGGCCTTCTCGCTCGGACCGCGGCGGACCTGCTCGCGCAGTTCGTGCAGCTCGGCGACCCGACTACGGGCGTCCGCCGGAGCCTCGCCGCCGACCGGCGCATCGTGCAGGACCGTCATTTCGAACCACTCCAAGCTCGCGTGGGGCAGCGAACACCTCTGCTGCTACGACAGTACGAGCCGGGACGCCCGCGTTTCGGCGTCGATTCCGTACAAGGTCGGACGCCGATCGCTGTACAGGCCCCACATAAGGGGGCGCGCGGCCCTACTTCCGGGTTGCTCCGGGCAGGGCCGTCCGGGGGGCCCGGGCGAGGGGCAGGGGAGGGGTCGAATCGGCAGGTCAGCGGCGTGATCGCGGCCGGGCGCGGGCCGTCCGGCCGCGCCGGGCGGGGAGGGGCGCACGAGGGGCGGTGGACAGGCGGAGCGGGGCCCGGGCGGGCCCGGATGGTAGGGATGCGCCAAAAGGCGTGATCAGCTCCCGGCGCCGTCGTCCTTCGGGTCGCGGCCCTCGCCGCGGCGCAGCTCCTCCTCGCGGCGGCGCAGGTCGGCCTCCCACTGCTTGAGCATGTCCTCGTGCTGCTCGTTGCCGCGCTTCAGCGAGGCCAGGAACTCCGGGTCGTCGTCCGGCGCGAGCGGTCGGGGCCGCTCGTACTCCGGGTACCCGGCGGTCGGGCCGGACGGCCACGGCACCCGGCGGCGCCGCGTCCGGTCCTTGCCCGCGACCAGCCAGGCGATCGAGCCGAGCAGCGGGAAGAACAGCACGACGATCACCCACACCACCTTCGGCAGGTGGCGGACCTCGTCCTCGGGAGTGGTCAGGCAGTCGATGAAGGCCCAGACCCACAGGGCCAGCAGCGCCACCACGGGCACGATTCTCAGCACAGCGCGGAACTCCGGTGAAAGTTCGAACGGGACCCTTGGCGGGCCCAGGGTAGCCCGTACCCGATACTGGCAGGTATGGCATACGACGATCTCCGTTCCTTCCTGCGGGCCCTGGAGCGGGAAGGCGACCTGAAGCGGATCAAGGTCGAGGTCGACCCCTACCTGGAGGTCGGCGAGATCGTCGACCGGGTGCAGAAGGCCAAGGGCCCGGCGCTGCTGTTCGAGAACGTCAAGGGCTCGGCGATGCCGCTGGCGATGAACGTCTTCGGCACCGAGCGGCGGCTCTCCAAGGCGCTCGGCCTGAAGTCGCCGGACGACATCGCCGAGAAGATCGGCGGCCTGCTCAAGCCCGAACTGCCGCAGGGCTTCACCGGGTTCCGCGAGGCGTTCGGCAAGCTGGCCTCGATGGCGCACGTGCCGCCGCGGAACGTGAAGTCCGCCGATGCGCCCGTGCACGAGGTGGTGCTCACCGGCGAGGACGTCGACCTGGAGCAGCTGCCCGCGCTGTTCACCTGGCCGCTGGACGGCGGCTCCTTCTTCAACCTGGGCCTCACCCACACCAAGGACCCGGACACCGGCGTCCGCAACCTCGGCCTGTACCGCCTCCAGCGGCACGACAAGCGCACCATCGGCATGCACTGGCAGATCCACAAGGACAGCCGCAACCACGCCGCGGTGGCCGCCAGGCGCGGCGAGAAGCTGCCCGTGGCGATCGCCTTCGGCTGCCCGCCCGCCGTCACCTACGCCGCCACCGCGCCGCTGCCCGGCGACATCGACGAGTACCTGTTCGCCGGCTTCGTCGCGGGCGAGCGGACCAGGATGGTCGACTGCAAGACGGTGCCGCTACAGGTCCCGGCGGACGCCGAGGTGGTGCTGGAGGGCTGGCTGGAGCCCGGCGAGCTGCTGCCCGAGGGGCCGTTCGGCGACCACACCGGCTTCTACACCCCGCAGGAGCCGTTCCCGGCGCTGACCATCGACTGCGTGACGATGCGCCGCCGCCCGGTCCTGCAGTCCATCGTGGTCGGCCGGCCGCCGACCGAGGACGGCCCGCTCGGCAAGTTCACCGAGCGCTTCTTCCTGCCGCTGCTCAAGGTGATCATCCCGGACATCGTCGACTACGACCTGCCCGAGGCCGGCGGCTTCCACAACTGCGTGATCGTCTCGATCGACAAGAAGTACCCGAAGCACGCGCAGAAGGTCATGCACGCCATCTGGGGCGCGCACATGATGTCGCTCACCAAGCTGATCGTCGTGGTCGACGCCGACTGCGACGTCCACGACTACCAGGAGGTCGCCTGGCGCGCCCTGGGCAACGTGGACTACAGCCGGGACCTGTCGGTCGTCGAGGGCCCGGTCGACCACCTGGACCACGCCTCCTACCAGCAGTTCTGGGGCGGCAAGGCCGGCATCGACGCCACCCGCAAGCTCCCCGAGGAGGGCTACACCCGCGACGGCGGCTGGCCCGAGATGGTCTCCTCCGACCCCGAGACCGCCGCCCGGGTCACCCGCCGCTGGAAGGAGTACGGACTGTGAGCGCCACCGCCGACGCGTTCGAGGCCCCGCCGAGCCGGACCCGGGCCTTCCTGCGCCTGGTCGCGATCGAGCACTCGGTGTTCGCGCTGCCCTTCGCCTACATCGCCGCGCTCACCGCGATGTTCCTCGCCGACAAGTCCGTGCACTGGGGCCAACTGCTGCTGGTCACCGTCTGCATGGTCGGCCTGCGGACCTTCGCGATGGCCGCCAACCGGATCATCGACCGCGAGATCGACGCCCGGAACCCGCGCACCGCCGGCCGCGAACTCGTCACCGGCGCCGTCTCGCTGCGCACCGCGTACATCGGCTCGGCGATCGCCCTGGTGGTCTTCCTCGGCTCGGCGGCGCTGCTGAACACGCTCTGCCTGCTGCTCGCCCCGGTCGCCGTCGTCCCGATGGTGGTCTACCCGTACGGCAAGCGGTTCACCGACTTCCCGCAGGCCATCCTGGGCCTCGCGCAGGCGATGGGCCCGATCGGCGCCTGGCTGGCCGTCACCGGCAGCTGGTCCTGGGACGCGGTGGTGCTCGGCCTCGCCGTCGGCATCTGGATCGGCGGCTTCGACCTGATCTACGCCTGCCAGGACGTCGCCGCCGACCGGGGCATGGGCGTCCGCTCGGTGCCCGCCCGGTTCGGCATCCCGGCCGCGATCAACGGCGCCCGGGTCTGCCACGCGATCACCACCGCGCTGCTCGCCTGGTACGCCGTCCGCACCGACGCGGGCGGCTTCTTCTGGTGCGGCCTCGCCGTCGTCGCGGGCGCGTTCGTCTACGAGCACACCATCGTCAAGCCCAACGACCTGTCCCGGCTGAACCGGGCGTTCTTCTCGACCAACGGCTTCGTCGGCATCTCGCTGTTCGCCTTCGCCCTGATCGACCTGATCGCCCGCGGCCTGACGGTCTGACGGCCGCACTAATCCGCTGGCCCGTGCCCGCCGCCCGTCCCTAGGGTGGCGGGCATGCGCGTCTCCTACCCCCGGACTCCGCACCTTCCGTGGTCGCCGGGGGCGGCCGCCGACGACCTCCGCAGCGGCGACCTGTCCGGCCTGGCCGGGGCCGAGGTGGTGGTCACCGAGAAGCTCGACGGCGAGAACACCACGCTGTACCCGGACGGGCTGCACGCCCGCTCGCCGGACTCCGGGCACCACCCGTCCCGGGCCTGGGTGAAGGGCCTCCAGGGCCGGATCGGTGCGGGCGTCCCGGCGGGCTGGCGGATCTGCGGCGAGAACCTGTTCGCCCGGCACTCGCTGGCCTACACCGACCTGGACAGCTGGTTCTACGGCTTCTCGGTCTGGACGGCCGAGGACCGCTGCCTCGACTGGGACGCCACCGTCCGCTTCCTGGGCCGCCTCGGCGTCCCGACGCCCAGGGTGCTGTGGCGCGGCCGGTACGAGGAGCGGGCGATCCGCGCGCTGAAGCTCGACCCGGAGCGCCAGGAGGGCTACGTCGTCCGCACCGTCGCCGGGTTCGACCGCGCCGAGTTCGGGCGGCGGGTCGCCAAGTGGGTCCGGCCGCACCACGTCCGGACCGACACGCACTGGATGCACGCTGCCGTGGTGGAGAACGGCCTCGGCCCGAACTCCGCGCTCTGGCACGTCCGTTCGGGCGGCGAGCCGGACGCCGCCGGGCTCGGTGCGGCGCTCGGCCTCCCGCTGCTCCCCGAACTCGACGACGTCACCGCCCGGTTGGACGCGCTCGGCCGCACCGGCGACGCCCGGCTCGCCGGCGTGCTCGCGCACGGGCTGCGCACCGCCCGCCGCGCCGAGCTGATGCCCCGGCTGGCCGGGCCGCTCGGCCTCCGGCAGGCCCGCCGGGTCGCCGACCTGGTCGGCCTGTACCCGCGGCTCGGGCAGCCCTTCCCCGACGAGGAGCGGCGGGCCGGACTGACCGGCCTGGCCGCCGCCGCCGACCTCGGGGTGCTGCACGCCGTCGCGGCCGCCGCACTGCCCGGCGACGAGCAGGTGGCCTGGTCCGCACTGCACGCGGAGGACGCCGGACTGCTCGGCCCCGACCCGCTGGCCCGGCTGCGCGCCGGGCTGCGCGAGGCCCTGGCCGACCTCGACCCGGACGTCCGGGACCGCTGCTGGGCGCAGGCCCGGGAGGCGTACGCGCGCGGCCGGATCTCCACCGTCGAGGAGGCCGTCGCCGCCAGCTGGGCCCGGCGGGACGGCCGCTTCCCCCGGCTGGTCCACCTGTGCGGGCCGTCCGGCAGCGGCAAGTCGACGTACGCGGCGACGCTGCCCGGGACGCGGATCTCGCTGGACGACCTGCGGGCCGCCCGCGGCTCCCGCGCCGAACAGCGTGACAACCCGGAACTCCTGCGAGAGGGTCTCACCACCCTGGAGGCGGCCCTGGCCGGCGACGGCACCGCCGTCTGGGACGCCACCTCGCTCAACCGCCACCAGCGCGGCCACGTGCACGGCATCGCCGAACGCCGGGGTGCGCTGCTCACCCAGGTGGTCGCCGTCGTCGACGAGGCCGAACTGCTCCGCCGCAACGCCGTCCGCCCGCACCCCGTCCCCGCCGAGGTGCTGACGGCCCAGCTGCACCGCTGGAACCCGCCCTACCCCGGCCAGGCCCACCGCACCCGCTACCTCGGCGCCGACGGCACCGTGCAGGACACCGCCGGATCCCTGGACGAGGAGGACTGATGCGCCCCATCGAGCAGATCTGCCGGCGCATCCGCTGGGACGACCGCTTCGACCCGGCCCGGTTCGTGCTCGGCGTCCGGCAGCGCGACGACCGCACCAAGCGCGTCCCGCTGGAGACCTTCACCGCCGCCGGGGACGTGCCCTGGCACCGGGTCCGGTACGTCGAGGCCGACGGCCAGGTGGTCTGGGACCGCACCACCGGCACCGACCTGCTCGACACCACCGACGCCGGACGGCGCACCGCCCCGCGCGGCCTGCCCGCCCCGTACTTCACCCCGAGCACCCCGCACGCCTGGCACCGCGACCGGGGCTGGCGCCCCGCCGACTTCCAACCCGGCCAGTTCACCCGGCAGTTGCGGGTGGTCAGCTGGAACACCCTGTGGGACCGCTACGACCCCGAGCTGATCCGCACCGCCCGCCGCCGCCCGCTGCTGCTCGCCGAACTCGAAGCCGCCGAGGCCGACCTGATCGCCCTTCAGGAGGTCGAACCCGCCCTGGTCAAGCAGCTGCTGGCGCAGGACTGGGTCCGGGACGGCTACACCCTGGGTGCCGACCCGTTCGGCCGCGAGATCGACGGCCACGGCCTGCTGCTGCTCTCCCGGCTGCCCGTGCTGGAGGCGGGCCGGCACGAACTCGGACCGCACAAGGCCGTCACCGCGATCGCCGTGCACACCGGCAGCACCCCGCTCACCGTCGCCGCCGTCCACCTCAGCAGCGACCACTCGCCGCGCGGCGCCGACCGGCGCGCCGCCGAACTCGCCGATCTGGCCCGGGGGTTCGCCGAGATCGAGGGCGACCTGCTGGTGCTCGGCGACTTCAACGACGGCACTCGCACCCCCGCCGCCGCCCTCGCCCTGCGCGACACCTGGGCGGAGGTGCACGGCCCGCACGACGACACCCCGACCTTCGACCCCGTCGCCAACCCGCTCGCCGCCGTCGCCTCGCTCAGCGGCCGCCCCGGCCGGCTCGACCGCGTCCTGCTCCGCCCCGGCCCGGCCCGCGCCACCGCCGCCCGGCTGCTCGGCGACCGCCCCGACGCCACCGGCCTGCACCCCTCCGACCACTACGGCCTCGCCGTCGAGCTCGACCTCGCCCCCGCCCCGGACACCGGCCGACTGGACGTCCCGTCGACCGCCCGGACCGCCGTCGCCTGGCTCCCGCCCGCCGAACTCCTGCCCGCTGTCCAGAAGTTGCGCGCCGACTGCGACCCGCAGTACGACCGCTGGCCGCCGCACGTCAACCTGCTCTTCGGCTTCGTCGCCGAGCACCACTTCGACCGGGCCCTCCCGCTGCTCGCCGAGGCCGCCGCCGAGATCGCCCCGTTCGGCACCACGCTGTCCGGCGTCCACACCTTCACCCACCGGCTGACCACCACCCTCTGGCTCGACCCCGCGGTCGGCACCGCCGCGCCCTGGGCCGCGCTCCGGCACGCCCTGGCCCGCCGCTTCCCCGACAGCCCCACCCACGGCGAGGGCTACCACCCGCACCTGACCCTCGGCCGGGCCCACGACCCGGCCGACGCCGCGAACGCCGCGGCCGCCCTCGGCACCAGCACCGCCACCGTCGGCGAACTCGTCGTGCTCTCCCGGCGCGGCGGCGGCCCGATGCGGCCGCGCGCGGTGGTCGCGCTCGGCACCGGCGAGATCCGCGAACTCCCCGAGGGCCCGCTCCCCGAACGTGCCGAACCCGCCGTCGACGGCGCGGAGTTGACCCGCCGGATCGCCGCCGTCCTGCCCGCCGGGACGGAGCTCCACCAGGTCGGCTCCCGGCGCCTCGACTGCCACCTCGACGGCGCCGACCTCGACCTGGTCGCCGCCCTCCCCGCCGACCCCGACCCCGCCGACCTGCTCGCCCGGCTGGCCGCCGCCCTCCCCGAGGCCCGCGACCTCCGCGAGGTGCACGGCGCCCGCGTCCCCGGCCTGCGCGCGGACGTGGCCGGCCTCTCCGTCGACCTGGTGCTCGCCCCGCCCGGTGCCGACCTCGCCCGCAGCGCCGTCACCGACGCCGAGGCGATCCTCGCCGCCGTCGGCGACCGCCGCCCCGCCTTCGCGGCCCTCGCCCGCCAGGTCAAGGCCTGGACCCGGGCCCGCGGCCTGCACTCCGCCCCCTTCGGCCAACTCCCGTCCCTCGCTTGGACGGTGCTCGCCGCCCGGACCGTCCGCGAACACCCCGGCGAGGACGATCCCGCGACGCTCTTCCGCCACTTCACCGCCACCTGGGCCGCCTGGGACTGGCACCACCCCGTCACCCTGCTCGGCGACCCCGCCACCCCGCACCCCGACCCGCTCACCGTCCTCACCCCCACCGCCCCCGTCCGCAGCTGCACCGCCCACGTCGGCGCCGCCACCCGCGACCTGATCACCGAAGAGCTCTACCGCGCCTGGGAGCTGGGCCCCACCCACCCCGAACTCCGCACCCTCCCCCCGCTCCACCGCCGCCACGCCGCCTGGCTCCTCCTCACCCCCACCCACCTCGGCCCCACCCGCAGCCGCCTCCGCGCCCTCCTCCCCGCCCTGCCCCCCACCTCCCATGCCTGGCCCCACCCCCTCCCCGGCCCCACCCTCGCCATCGGCCTCGGCCCCCACCCCCCGGACCGCACCACCCTCACCGCCACCCTCCGCCCCTGGCTCCGCACCGTCCCGGGCACCACCGCGGAATACCTCCCGGGCGGAGACCTGGACGTGCATGACCTGCCTGGACGCGCCATACGTACGTGACGTACTTGACGTACTCACCTGCCTCGGTGATGGTGGGGGAACAAGCAGAGGGAGGGCTCCGATGACGTCGGTCCATTACGAGAGCTACACCGAGGCCAGAAAGCACTTCAAGGATCTGCTGGACGCGGCTGAGCAGGGGCGTGTCGCGACGATCCGCCGGGACGCCGAGCGCACGGCCGTGGTCGACGCCGGGCGGCTGCGCCGGGCCCTTTCACTGCTCTGCACGTCCAGGGCCGAGGTCGTTCGTGAGGGCGACGGCTGGTCGGCGTTCTTTCCCGGCCTCCCGATCGCGGCGGACGGCGCCAGCTTCGAAGAGGCCATCGACGAGCTGGTCGACGCACTGCGCGAGTACGCAGAGGACTGGCAGGAGCGTCTCCTCAACGCCCCGAACCACGCGGGAAACTGGGGACTGGTCCAGTTGATCACGCTCAGTGACGACGCGCAGCTGCGGACGTGGGTGCTGGGAGCCGTCGAGTGACCTGGCCCGAGCCGACCCGGGAACGGCACGAAAAGTTCTGCCGGGTCGAGGAGTGGGAGCGCGTACGCGACGCGCGGGGCCGCACCGGCACCCACCACGTCACCTACGAGCTGACCCTCCCGGACGGACGCATCCTCCGGACCCGGATCTCGCACCCGGTGGACCGCACCGGATACGGACCGAGCCTGTGGGCGCACATCCTTCGGGACCAGATCGAGGTCACAGAGGACGTGTTCTGGGCCTGTGTCCTGGACGCGGTACTGCCGAACCGGGGCGCCCCCGTGCTCCCGCGCGAGGCACTGCCCGCCCAACTCGTCCACCTGCTGCTCAGCCAAGTGGGCCTCACCGAGGAGCAGGTGGCCGAGCTGGACAAGGCCCGGGCGATCGAACGGCTCAACCAGTTCTGGACCGACGGCACCTGAACCCGCGCTCCAGGGAGCGAAATCAGGATCCCCGCCGTTCCCCGGGCTCCTGGAGCGCCGCTCCCAGCAGGCCCCTGAGTACCCATGTGCCTGCCTAGGCGTTCAGGGCGAGCCGCGCGTACGCGCGGACGTCCGCGTCCGGGTCCGTGAGGCGTTCGCGGAGGGCGGCCGCGACCGCGGTCTCCGCGGTGCCGGCGGCCAGCGCGCGGACCGCCGCCTTGCGGACGTCGCCGTTGCCGTCCGTGGCCGGCGGAACGAGTGCGTGCCACCGCCCGGCCGCTCCCAGGGTCGCCGCCGCGGCCTTCCGGACCTGCCAGGCGTCGTCCGGGCGTTCCGCCAGGTCGGCCAGGGGCGCGGGGCCGCCCAGGCCGGCGGCGCCGGTGAACGCGCCGGCTCGGACCAGCGGGTCGGGGTCCTGGGCCAGCGTCGCCAGTGCCTCCGCAGAGGAAAACGAGCCGATCACCCCGAGCCCCTCGCCGACGGCGACCCGCACCTCCCGGGCCGGGTCCGTCGCGCCGAGCGCGAGCTCCGCCGCCGCGTCCAGCGAGACCAGGCCCCGGACGGCCTGCAGCCGGACGGGGATCTCCCGGTCCGGCTGCAGGCCGCGAACAGGCCGACCGTCCCGGTGCGCAGGACGCGGGCCGACTCCAGGACGCCGGCCCGCACCACGGGGTCGGGGGAGTCGGCGACGGCGGCCAGGCCGGGGCCGAGCGAGGCGTCCAGGACTTCCACCAGCTCGCGGAGCGCGGCGACGGCCGCCGCCCGGACCCGCGCGTCGGCGTCGGCCAGGGCGCCGACCAGCGCGGGGCCGGTGCCCTCGGGCAGGTGCTCGCCGAGCGCGGCGACGGCGGCCAGCCGGACGTCCGGCTCACGGTCCGTCAGGTAGCGCACGATCTCGGCGCCCTCGGCCCGCAACACCTCCAGCACGCGGTCCTGCGGCCGGGCCGCCCCGGGCGCCGCCGCCCCGCCCGCGGCCGTGGCGCTCGCCCCGGTGCGGCCGACCACCATCGCCTCGACGGTGCCGAGCAGTTCGACCTCCCCGGCGGGGGGCTCCAGGCCCTCGACCGGGACCAGGTAGGGGGCGACGGGGCGGGTCAGGAACTCCATCGCGCCGTCCGCGCGCTTGCGCAGGTTGAGGGGCCGGAACCAGGAGTCGTCGTGCTGCGCGGGCCGGTCCAGGCGCTGGTGGTAGAGGCCCCAGCGGGATTCCTCGCGGGCCGGCGAGGCGCGCGCCGCCATCTCGGCGCAGTCCCGGATGAAGTCGACCTCGACGGCCCGCATCAGCTCGTGCGGGGTGCGGGCGCCGATCCCGGCGACCTCGCCGCGCATCCGCTCGAAGTGGTCGAGCGCGACCGACAGCCGGGCGCCGGTCTTCGGCGGCGCCACGTAGTCGTTGACGAAGCGCCGGAGCTTGTACTCGACCTGCTGCTGCGGCGGCCCGTCGGGGTGCTCCAGCGCCCGGTAGACCAGCCGGTGCGCCTCGGCGATCTGCTCCTCCGGCAACTCCGCCGGAAAATCCGGCAGTCGGGAGGCCGCATGGGTGCCCGCCGGCTCGCCGAAGACGAACGCCCCGATCATGTAGTTGTGCGGCACGCAGGCCAGGTCCCCGGCCGCGTACAGGCCCGGCACCGTGGTCGCGGCGTTCTCGTCCACCCAGACGCCGCTGGCGCTGTGGCCGCCGCACAGGCCGATCTCGGAGATGTGCATCTCCACGTCGTGGGTGCGGTAGTCGTGGCCGCGCCCGGCGTGGAAGGTGCCCCGGCTGGGGCGCTCGGTGGTGTGCAGGATCGACTCCAGGGCCTGCACGGTCTCCTCCGGCAGGTGGGTGGTCCGCAGGTACACCGGGCCGCGCTCGGAGGCGAGTTCGACCGCGAACTCGGCCATCATCTGCCCGGACCAGTAGTCGGAGTCGACGAACCGCTCGCCGTGCCGGTTCACCTGGTAGCCGCCGAACGGGTTGGCGACGTACGCGCAGGCGGGTCCGTTGTAGTCCTTGATCAGCGGGTTGATCTGGAAGCACTCGATGCCGGAGAGCTCGGCGCCCGCGTGGTACGCCATCGCGTAGCCGTCGCCCGCGTTGGTCGGGTTCTCGTACGTCCCGTACAGGTAGCCGCTGGCGGGCAGGCCGAGCCGCCCGCACGGGCCGGTGGCCAGCACCACCGCCCCGGCCGAGACCAGCACGAACTCGCCGCTGCGGGTGTCGAATCCGGCCGCGCCGACCGCCCGGCCGCCGGAGGTGAGCACCCGGACCGGCATCACCCGGTTCTCGATGGTGACCTTCTCGCGCATCCGGCGCTCCCGCAGCACGCGGTACAGCACCTTCTTGACGTCCTTGCCCTCCGGCATCGGCAGCACGTACGAGCCGGAGCGGTGCACCTGCCGCACCGCGTACTCGCCGTGCTCGTGCAGGGTCTCCGCCAGGCCCTCCAGCCGGGTCAGCCCGTGCGGCACCTTCTCCGCCGCCACCAGCGTCCCCGACCCCGGCACCCGGCGCACCAGGCCCTCCCCGCGCAGCAGGTCCAGCGCCTGCCGCACGGTGTTCCGGGACGCCCCGAACTCCTTCGCCAGCACGTCCTCGTGCGGCAGCGGCCCGGTCCCGAACGCCTCGCTCAGCACCTGCTGCCGCAGCACGTCCGCGACCTGCCGGGCCCGGTCGGCGCGCGGCCGCCTGCTCGGGCCCCGCACGGTGTTCTCGCTGGTCATCGGGTCTGCTCCGGCCCTCGGCTGCGCTGTCCGCGGCAACACTGGGGCCGGCGCGCCCCCGGTTGGGTTGCCGCACCATTACGCCACCTGACGGCCCGTCGGAACCCCCGCCCACCAGCGCCGACACCGTTCCCGCCGAACGATGCGCCACCCGCCGCGCCGATGCGCCATGCTGGAAGCCGGGGCCCACGGCGAGCGGAACGGGGAACACGATGATCGGCACACTGCAGTGCGTGGTGCTGGACTGCCACTATCCGGCGGGACTCGCCCAGTTCTACGCCGCGCTGCTCGGCGGCGAGGTCGACCGGCCCGACCCGCGCTGGTCGCTGGACGCCGACTGGTCCACCGTCCACCTGCCCGACGGCCGGGTGCTCGGCTTCCAGCGCGCCGAGGACTACCGCCCGCCGATCTGGCCGGACCCGGCGCACCCCCAGCAGTTCCACCTCGACATCGAGGTCGAGGACTACGACACCGCCGCTGCCGAGGCGGTCGCGCTCGGCGCCGAACCGCGCACCCGCCACGAACGCTGGGGCGTCTTCACCGATCCTGCGGGCCACCCCTTCTGCCTGGTCCCGCGCCACCAGGGCTGACGGCTCAGACCCCGACCCGGGCGCGCACCGGCGCCAGCACGTCCCCGACCCGCAGCGGCCCCGGGCGGGCGACCGTCGCCAGCGCGCCCAGCTCGGTGTCCCGCTGCTGCGCGATCACCCGCAGCACCTCCGGCGCGTGCGGCAGCCCCGGCTGCGCCGCGCCCACCATCGCGCACCGCACGCTGGCCCGGACGAACGCCAGCCGCGCCCCGCCCCTGACCCCGGCCTCCCGGCCGTACCAGGAGTCCTCGACGAACGGCGGCGTCCCCGGCGGGGTCCGCAGCAGCACGTTCGGCCGGAACCGCCGCTCGTCCACCACCGCCGAGGGCACCGCCCGGGCCACCCAGTCCAGGGTCGCGGTGGTCAGCACGCTCACCGGCAGCTCGTCGAAGTGCGAGACCGCGTCCTCCCGGGCCAGGCCCACGTCCTCCTGCTCCAGGTAGGCGCGGAGGAACGCGTCCGGGTCCGGCACCGGCATCCCCAGCGGGTCGAACAGCTCCGGCCCGTCGATCCGGCTGCCCAGCCGGGCGCTCAGCCGCAGCAGCCCGTCCATCCGCCGGAACCGCCGGGTGCTCTTGCCCGAACCCAGCCGCCCCGCGCCGTCCCGCACCGCGTACAGGCGGTCGCCGACCAGGCCGCGCCCCTCCACCTCGACGGAGCCGAGCAACTCGCCGCCCGCGGACTTCACGGGGTAGCGCCACAAGCGCTCGACCACACCGAGGATCTCAGGCATGGCGCGAGCCTAGCGGCGACCCTCCCCGGTGGTCTAGACCAAGTCCGGTGCGGGGGAGCCGATTCGAGCCGTTCCCGACCTCACCCGACCTCACCCGATCCGCGCCACCGCCCGCACCGGCGCCCCGTCCGCCGCCGTCAACCGCATCGGGAACAGCGAGACCTCCACCGGTACCCCCGCCGCCTGCGCCTCCAGCAGCGGCGTCAGGTCCGTCAGGTTCTCCGCGATCACCCCGCCGCCCTCCGGCCCGAGCAGCACCCGGTGCGCCGCCAGCGTCAACTGCTCCGGCTCCGGGTCGTGTTCGTCCTTCAACTCCGCCAGCAGCTCCGCCACTCCCGGGTCCGAGGGCCCCGGGTCCGGCGTCGGGTCCACCGAGAGCGCGTCCACCCCGACGGTCCGCACGCCCGCCGCGACGATCGCCTCCGCGGCCTCCGCCGAGAGGTACGGATGCGCGAAGTACCGGTCCGTCCCCCAGTACTTGGGCCACCCCGTCGCCAGCAGCAGCACCGTCCCCGGCCCCGAGACCGCGAGCGCCGCCGCCAGGTGACCCACCGTCACCTCCCCCCGGGCCGGCACCTCCCGCAGGTCCACCACCACCGCGGGCCCCGTGAACAGCTCCAGCGGCAACCCGTCCAACGTCGGCCACCGCACGTCCAGGTGGTACGGCGCATCCACGTGCGTCCCCGTCTGCGACCCCAGGTGCACCGCCATCACGTTCACCCCCTCCACCTCGGCCGTCAGCGCCGCCCGCAACTCCACCCCCGGATCCCCCGGATACACCGGCATCCCGGACACCACCGGATGCGTCAGATCCACCAACACAGCAGCCATGCCACCCATTCTGGTTCAGATGAGCGAAATCAGGAGCCCGCCAGGAGCGAAGCTCCAGGGGCCCGGGGAACGGCGGGGCCGAGTGGCGGGTGACTGACGGGCCGCGAAGCGCCGACCCCGTTTCGGGCCGAAGGTCTTTGGCCGACGCCCCGTAGCGCCCCGCTGTGCTCCGGCCCAACGCCTCTCGGCCCCGCCGTTCCCCGGCCCCCTGATCACCCAGCGTGTGCCGGAGAATGTCGACCCATGAGCACCTCCCCCCGAAAGCCCTGGGTCGTCGGCGTCACCGGCGCCAGCGGCACCCCCTACGCCGCCGCGGTGATCCGCGCGCTTCTCACGGCCGGCGAGCCCGTCGACCTGATCGTGAGCCGGGCCGCGCGGCTGACCGTCCTGGACGAGACCGGCATCCCGTTCAGGGACGCGCACTGGGCGGCGGACCTGGCCCGCTGGCTGGAGGTGGGGGAGGAGGAGCTGACGGACGTCCGGTACTGGCCGGCCGGGGACTTCGCGGCGGGCCCGTCCTCCGGCTCGTACCCGGCGAAGGGCATGCTGGTCGTCCCGGCGACCACCGGCGCCGCCGCCGGCATCGCGCTGGGGCTGTCCAAGGACCTGCTCCAGCGGGTCGCGTCCGTCACGCTCAAGGAGCGCCGCCCGCTGGTGCTCTGCCTGCGCGAGACCCCGCTGACGGGGGCGACGCTGCGCCACCTGGTGGAGCTGGACGCGCAGGGCGCCGTCGTGCTGCCGGCCTCGCCGGGCTTCTACGCGGGCGGGTCGACGGCCCGGGAACTGGTGGATTTCGTCGCGGGCCGGGTGCTGGACGCCGTCGGGGTGCCGCACGGCCTGTACCGCCGCTGGTCGGGCGAGCTGGGGGAGGCCGCGAGCACGCCGGGACGACACCCGGAAAGCGACCCGCGCCGGGGCGAGTGAGCGGGCTGGTTACGGGAGAGTATGTTCTCTGGGATACCCGGGTTGATCGGTGCGCAGCGCCTTGGATTCCGGAAAATGATCTGTGGTTCTGGAGAGGTTCGGAAGGACGCGGCAGGCAATGGACTCTGTGGACAGACAGCTCATCCAGGCACTCCGGGAGAACGGCCGCGCGTCGTACGCCGAGCTGGGCCGCCTGGTGGGCCTGTCGGGCCCTAGCGTGACGGACCGGATCAACCGCCTGGAGCAGGCCGGCGTGATCACCGGCTACCGGGCGACGGTCAACCCGGCGACCCTCGGCTACGGGGTGACGGCCCTGATCGGGCTGCAGCTCACCGACGCGGCGGACCACGACGACGTCTCGCACCGGCTCAAGGACCTGCCCGAGGTCGAGGACTGCTGGTTCATCGCGGGCGACGACTCGTACATGCTGAAGGTCCGGGTCCCGGACGTGGAGGGCCTGGAGTCGGTGGTCAAGCGCCTCTCCGGGACGAAGGGGGTGGCCCGCACCCGGACCACGGTGGTGCTCTCCACCAAGTGGGAGAACCGGGTCAGCGAACTCCCGCTCCACCCCGCCGAGTAGCCGCTCCGACGCACCGTCAACCCCGAGGACGCCGCATGACCCTGGTCGACCTGGAAGACCTGCACGCCGCCCGGCGCCGGATCGCCGGCACCGCGGTGCGCACCCCGCTGCTGCCCTGCCCGTGGGCCTCCCGGCAGGACGGGCGGGCGCTCTGGCTGAAGCCGGAGAACCTCCAGCCGACCGGGGCGTTCAAGATCCGCGGGGCGATGAACCGGCTGGCCGCGCTCACCGCGGAGGAGCGGGCCCGGGGCGTGGTCGCCCAGTCCAGCGGCAACCACGCCCAGGCGGTGGCGTACGCGGCGCAGCGGCTCGGCATCAAGGCGGTGATCGTGATGCCGGACACCTCGCCCGCCGTGAAGATCGAGAACACCCGGGCGTTCGGCGCCGAGGTGGTGATCGTCACCGCCGAGCAGCGTGACACCGTCCCGGCCGAGCTGGCCGCCGCGCACGGCTATGTCTGGGTGCCGCCGTACGACGACCCGTACATCGTCGCCGGTCAGGGCACCGTCGGCCTGGAGATCGCCGAGGACGCCCCGGACGAGCTGGACACCGTGCTGGTGCCGGTCTCCGGCGGCGGTCTGATCGGCGGCACGGCCGCGGCGATCAAGCTGGCCTGCCCGGGCGTCCGGGTGATCGGCGTGGAGCCGGAGTTCGCCGCCGACGCGCAGGAGAGCCTGCGCAAGGGCGTCCGCACGGCCTGGCCGGTCGCCGACACCTACCGGACGATCGCCGACGGCCTGCGCACCCCGTCCGTCGGCGTGCTCCCGTTCGAGCACATCTCGGCGTACGTGGACGACATCGTCACGGTCTCCGAGGAGGAGATCCGCGCCACCGTCGCCCTGCTGGCCCGGCGCGGCCGGCTGGTCGCCGAGCCCTCGGGGGCGGTCGCCCCGGCCGCCTACTTCCACCGCGCCGAGGAACTGGGCGGGAGGGTGTTCGCGGCGGTCGTCAGCGGCGGCAACCTGGAGCCCGCCCTGCTGGCCGAGCTGCTGTCCGCCTAGGCGTAGGCTCGGTCCCGGCAACGAATCGAAGTCGCAAGGAGGCGGAGCGCCGCATGGACGCAGGGCTCAAGCGCGAGCTGGAGGCGAAGGTCTACGCCGGTGAGCGGCTGACCCGCGAGGACGGGATCGCGCTCTACGCGAGCGACGACCTGGCCTGGCTGGGCGGCCTGGCGCACCACGTGCGGACGCGGAAGAACGGCGACGTCGTCCACTTCAACGTCAACCGCCACCTGAACATGACCAACGTGTGCAGCGCCTCCTGCGCGTACTGCTCGTTCCAGCGCAAGCCGGGCGAGAAGGACGCGTACACGATGCGGATCGAGGAGGCCGTCCGGCTGGCGAAGGCGATGGAGTCGGAGTCGCTGACCGAGCTGCACATCGTCAACGGCCTGCACCCGACCCTGCCGTGGCGCTACTACCCGCGCTCGCTCAAGGAGTTGAAGGCCGCGCTGCCGAACGTCTCGCTGAAGGCGTTCACCGCGACCGAGATCCACTGGTTCGAGCGGATCAGCGGCCTGAGCGCGAGCGAGATCCTGGACGAGCTGATCGAGGCCGGCCTGGAGTCGCTGACCGGCGGCGGCGCGGAGATCTTCGACTGGGAGGTCCGCCAGCACATCGTCGACCACGACACCCACTGGGAGGACTGGTCGCGCATTCACCGCCTGGCGCACGAGAAGGGCCTGAAGACCCCGGCCACCATGCTGTACGGCCACATCGAGGAGCCCCGGCACCGGGTCGACCACGTGCTGCGGCTGCGCGAGCTGCAGGACGAGACCGGCGGCTTCCAGGTCTTCATCCCGCTGCGCTACCAGCACGACTTCCACGACTCCAAGGACGGCAAGGTCCGCAACCGCCTGATGGAGCGCACCGAGATGGCCACCGGCGCCGAGGCGCTGAAGACCTTCGCGGTGTCCCGCCTGCTGTTCGACAACGTCCCGCACGTCAAGGTCTTCTGGGTGATGCACGGCGTCACCACCGCCCAGCTGGCGCTCAGCCACGGCGCGGACGACATGGACGGCTCGGTGGTCGAGTACAAGATCACCCACGACGCGGACAACTTCGGCACCCCGAACAAGCTGGGCCGCGACGACCTGCTCGGCCTGATCCGGGACGCCGGCTTCCGCCCGGTCGAGCGGAACACCCGCTACGAGATCATCCGCGAGTACGACGGCCCCGACCTGCAGCGACGGGAGACCCCGCAGGCGATGCGCCTCTGACTCCCCGTCGGCGTCCCGACCGCGCCCGGTGGCCGCTTTCCGGCCACCGGGCGCGGTCCGTTCCGCAGGTTCCGCAGGGGGCGCACGGGGCGGCGGCGCACCACCGGGGCGTCCGGCCGGGTGGGGGAGAAACGTTTCCGGCCGCGTATGCTCACAGGCTCATCACACGCCTCGGGTTCCGTCGCGTCCCCGAGGTCTGGGAGGATCGTCCGCATGTCCGGTTCCCATCGCGCTGCCTCGCACCGCCGGTCGGCCCCTGCCCGGGGGGCCCGCAGCGGTACCGAGCAGCCCCAGGGCCGAGCCGCCGCGCGGGCCGCGGGCCGCCGCCGCAAGGCGAAGCAGCGCCGCACCCGGAGGTTCACCGCCGGCACCGCGACCCTGCTCGCGCTCGCGGCCGGCTGGTTCACCCTCGGCCCCGGCCGGACCTTCGCGCCGACCACCGCCAGCGCCGCCCCGGACCAGCAGCCCGAGGTCGTCCCGATGCAGGCCGCCGAGGCCCGCACCGACGCCCCCGCCGCCGACCGCTCGCACCGCGACCGGCTCACCGCGATCCCCGGCCTCGGCGCCGACTGGACGGCGAAGATCCCCGAGCAGACCCGCCAGCTGGTGGTCGCCACCGGCAAGGACAAGAACTCCTCGGACAGCACCGTCACGCTCTGGACCCGCGCCGAGGACGGCAGCTGGCAGGCCGGCGCGGCCTGGCCCGCGCACAACGCCTACCGGGGCTGGACCACCGACCACCGGCTGGACGACCTGCGCAGCCCGATCGGCCTCTTCTCGCTCACCGACGCCGGCGGCCGCAAGGCCGACCCGGGCGCCCGGCTCCCGTACGACCAGGACAAGAGCTTCGTGGTCTCCGGGCAGGGCTTCAACGGCGAGCAGCTGGCCGGCTCCTTCGACTACGTGGTCGCCATCGACTACAACCGGGTCCCCGGCCGCTCGCCGCTCGACACCAGCTACCCGCAGGGCGCGGCCAAGGGCGGCGGCATCTGGCTGCACGTCGACCACGGCGGCCCCACCCACGGCTGCGTCTCGCTGGCCGAGGACCGGATGGTCGAGCTGCTGAAGACCCTCGACCCGGCCCTGCACCCGATGATCGTGATGGGCGACGCCGCCTCGCTGGCCGCCTGAGCAGCGGGTCGTTGTGAGGGACCTACAGCATCCGGCACCCGATCCTGTACCGGAGTGTCACCGCCCGACTCACCGGTAACCCGGTTGAGTGGCAGTATGACCGCCTCCCGCATCGTGGCGCTGGGCCACCACCAGCCGCCGAAGATCCTCACCAACGACGATCTCTCGGCGCTGGTCGACACCGACGACGAGTGGATTCGGACCCGGGTCGGCATCCGCACCCGGCACATCGCGGAGGACGAGACCCTGGTCGACCTCGCGGTCGCCGCCGCCCAGAAGGCGCTCGCGCACGCGGGGGTGACGCCGGACCAGATCGACCTGGTCGCGGTCGCCACCTGCACCGCCGTCGAGCGCAGCCCCAGCACCGCCGCCGCGGTCGCCGCCCGGCTCGGCATCCCGGCCCCCGCCGCGTACGAGCTGAACACCGCCTGCTCCGGCTTCTCCTACGCGCTGGCCACCGCCGACCACGCGATCCGGGCCGGCGCCGCCACCCGGGCGCTGGTGATCGGCGCGGAGCGGATGACCGACCTGCTCGACTGGACCGACCGCACCACCTGCGTGATCTTCGGCGACGGCGCCGGCGCGGCCGTGCTGGAGGCGGTGCCCGACGAGCGGGCCGGCGTCGGCCCGGTGGTCTGGGGCTCCGAGCCGGAGAAGGGCGAGGCGGTGGTGATCGGCGGCGACTGGAAGCCGGTGATCAGCCAGCAGGGCCAGACGGTCTTCCGCTGGGCCACCACCCAGGTCGCCCCGCTCGCCCGCAAGGCGTGCGAGAAGGCCGGCCTCGACCCGTCCGAGCTGCGCGGCTTCGTCGCCCACCAGGCCAACCTGCGGATCATCGACGCCATCGCCGGCAAGCTCGGCCTGGCCGAGGACGCGGTGATCGCCCGCGACGTGGTCGACTCCGGCAACACCTCGGCGGCCTCGATCCCGCTGGCGCTGTCCAAGCTGGTCGAGCGCGGCGAACTGCACAGCGGCGACCCGGTGCTGCTGTTCGGCTTCGGCGGCGGCCTGGCCTACGCCGGACAGGTCGTGCGCTGCCCCTGAACGGGACCCCGGCCCCGAACGGGCCGAACGGGCCGAACGGGCGCGGAAAAGCGGAGGGGCGGCCGGGAGAAGTTCTCCCGGCCGCCCCTCCGTCCGTGGGTGGATGGCGCTCCGCGGTACGTCGGCGAACCTCCCCCGAGGCACGGCCGCATCCGACACCCGGACAGGAACCGGGGCCGAGCGCCACAAGGAACGGGTTCCTACTTCGGCGGCTTCTTTCCGGTGACTCCCAGGTACACCTGGAGCGCCAGGTTGGGCTTGAGGTCCTTGACCTTCACGCCCCACGAGGTGAACGCCTTGCCGTGCTCGGCCGCCGCGGCCAGCAACGACACCAGCGAGCCGGCGATCGCCGACGGGTCGACCGACTTGTCGGTCTTCCCCTGGTTGTTGCGGACGGCTTCGGCGAGCGGGGCGGCCACCGAGTTGAGGACCTTCATGCGGATCTTGAAGAACCGCTTGTCCCCTTCCGCGGCGCCGAGCGTGACCACTCGGAGAATGGCGTCATTCTTGCGCCAGAAGGCGAGGAATCCGTCCACCAGTTCTTCGGAAGTGGTGAAGCCGGTCTTTCCCGCCCAGGACTTTCCATCGACGAGCTCTTTGAGCCCGCCGCTGTCCTCGGCCATTTCCTCGGCGATCTCGAGGACGGCGCCCTCGACATCCGGGAAGTACTGGTAGAAGGTCGCGGGGGAGGTTCCCGCCATACGGGCGACGTCGATGACCTTGACGTCCCGGTAGGGCGACGTGCTGAGCATCTCGCGGAGGCAGTCGAGCAGCTTCTGCCGCGTCTCCTGTCCGCGCCGCCCGGCGACGCGACCGTCGACGGTGCGAACTTGTCCTGTCATGCCGTCAGCTTACAGCGGCAAGATCTTGGCGCTAATCGGTAGTGCGACTATTAGTCCGGCCGAGGGCAGAAACCGCTCCATTTCCGTGCGCGTTGTTGCCCCCCCGTGTGCTGATGACCCCACAGCGTGACGACAAGTCAGCTCCGGTGTCCCCGGCGGGCCGATCGGGGTGAGCCGGAGGAGCGGGCTCCGGTACCCGGGGGCGTGTCACGGGCGGGGGAGATTGGCTCCCGGGCGGCGGGCATTGGAGAATCGGGGACGCGCCACCGCCGGGGGGCGTTGGCGAAGGGGAGGTGGCTGCGGAGTGGACCAGCTGACGGCGCACGATCCGAGGCGGATCGGGCCCTTCGAAGTGCTGGCCCGGCTCGGCGCGGGGGGCATGGGTCTGGTGTACCTGGCCCGCTCCGCGTCCGGGCGCCGGGTGGCCATCAAGACCGTCCGCAGCGAACTGGCCGAGGACAACCTGTTCCGGGTCCGCTTCGCCCGCGAGATCGAGGCGGCCAAGACGGTCGGCGGCTTCTACACCGCGGCCGTGGTGGACGCCGACGCCGACGCGGCCGTGCCGTGGCTGGCCACCGCCTACGTGCCCGCGCCCTCGCTGGAGGACCTGGTCACCGAGTGCGGGCCGCTGCCGCCCGACGCGGTGCGCTGGCTGACCGCCGGCATCGCCGAGGCGCTGCAGTCCATCCACGCGGCCGGCCTGGTGCACCGCGACCTCAAGCCGTCGAACGTGCTGGTGGTCGAGGACGGGCCCCGGGTGATCGACTTCGGCATCGCGGCCGGCGTCTCCAGCACCCGCCTCACCATGACCAACGTCGCGGTCGGCACGCCCGCCTACATGTCGCCCGAGCAGGCCCGGGACAGCCGCAGCGTCACCGGCGCCAGCGACGTCTTCTCGCTCGGCTCGCTGGTGGTGTTCTGCGCCACCGGCCACCCGCCCTACCGCGGCGCCAACCCGGTCGAGACGGTGTTCCAACTGCTGCGCGACCAGCCCGACCTGTCCGGCCTGCCCGCCGAACTCGCCGACCTGGTGCGGGCCTGCATGCGGCCCTCGCCCGAGCACCGGCCCACGCCCGCCCAGATCCAGGCCGAACTGGCCCCGCACCTGTTCTCCCGGGCCGACGCCTCCGGCGAGGCCGGGGACTGGCTGCCCACCAGCGCCCTCGACCTGATCGAGGCCAAGCGCAGCAGCCGACGCCCCGTCAGCCCGCAGCCCCCCGCCGTGCCGCCGCAGCCGCCCGCACCGCCGGCCGCCCCGCCCGCGTCGGTCGCGCAGGTCGGGGCCTCCGCCGAACTCGGCTCCGCCACCGAGCGGATCAGGCCGCACCGGCGCCCGCAGGCCGACGAGGGCGGCGAGGTCCGGCTGCCCGGCGCGCACGTGCCGATAGGGCCCGGGCCGCGGGCCGAACCCGCGGCGCCGCCCGCCTCCCCGCCCAGCACCGACTGGGTGCGCCGCACCTCGGGCCCGTCCGCCGCCCCGCCGCAGCCCGCCGCCCGCTGGCGGCCCTGGCGGTTCCGGATGTCCAACGACGTCTGGGGCACCCCCGTGGTCGCCGACGGCACCCTGTTCGTCTCCAGCTTCGAGGTGCACGCCCTCGACATCCGCTCCGGCGAGCGCCGCTGGAAGACCCGGGACGTCGCCTGGGCGCTGGCCGTCGACGCCGGCCGGGTGCACGCCGCCGACGGCCCGCACCTCTACACCGTCGACGCCGCCGACGGCACCGAGCGCTGGCGCAACTCGCTGGACGGCTGGGTCTACTCGCTGGACGCCGCCGACGGCGTGCTCTGCTGCGGCATCCGCGGCGGCGGCGTGCAGCTGCGCTCGGCCGCCAGCGGCGCCGAGCTGTGGCGGACCGACGACGCCCAGCAGGAGTACGAGAACCCGCAGGCCGGTCCGGCCCTGATCGGCGGCGCCGCCTACTACCAGGGCGGCGGCCGGCTGCACTGCGTCGACCCGCGCGGCGGCGGGGTGCGCTGGTCGCACCCGCTGGCCGGCGAGGTGCCGTCCCGCCCGGTCGAGCACGGCGGCGTGCTGTACCTGACCTCCGGTCAGCGGGTGTACGCGCTGGACGCCGCCACCGGCGCCGAGCGCTGGCGCTTCGACGCCCCCGTGGTGCTGTTCACCCCGCCCGCGGTGGACGGCCGGGCGGTGTACGTCGCCGACTACCTCGGCACCCTGTACGCGCTGGACGCCGCCACCGGCCGCGGCCGGTGGCGGGCCGCCACCGCGGCCCGGCAGGGCGCCGAACCGGCCGCGGTCGCCGACGGCACCGTGCTGCTCGGCTCCGGCGACACCCTGTTCGCGTTCGACGCCGACACCGGCCGGGAGCGCTGGCGGTACGCCGCCCGGGCCGAACTGGTCGGCTCCCCGGCCGTCGCCGAGGGCCTGGTGCACCTCGGCAGCCGGGACCACTCGCTGCACACCCTGGAGCTGGCCACCGGCCGGCTGCGCTGGGAGCTCGGCACCAAGGGCGAGCTGACCGGCTCCCCGGTGGCCGTCGGCGGCCGGGTCTTCGTCGGTTCCAAGGACCGCTGCGTGTACGCGCTGGACTCCTTCTACGGCACCGCCGTCCCGCAGCAGTAGCGGAAACGGTACGGCCCCGCCCCCCGGACCGGGAGCGGGGCCGGGCGGTCTCAGGCGGCCGCGGCCAGCTCCTCGGCGATCGCGGCGGCGAACGCGTCCACGTCCGCCTCGGTGGTGTCGAAGGAGGTCATCCAGCGGACCTCGCCGGTCAGCACGTCCCAGGTGTAGAAGCGGAAGCGCTTCTGCAGGGCCGCGGTGACGGCCGGCGGCAGCACCGCGAAGATCTGGTTGGCCTGCACCGGGCGGTCGATCCGGACGCCGGGCAGGTCCCGGACGGCCGCGAACAGGCGCTGGGTCATCGCGTTGGAGTGCGCGGCGTTGCGCAGCCACAGGTCGGTGCCGAACAGGGCCTCGAACTGGACCGAGACGAAGCGCATCTTCGAGGCCAGCTGCATCGAGGTCTTGCGCAGGAAGCGCACGCCCCGGACCGCGTCCTGGTTCAGCACCACGACCGCCTCGCCCAGCAGCAGGCCGTTCTTGGTGCCGCCGAGCGAGAACGCGTCCACCCCGGCGTCGGTGGTGAAGGCCCGCATCGGGACGCCCAGCGAGGCCGCCGCGTTGGCCAGCCGGGCGCCGTCCAGGTAGACCTTCATGCCCAGGCCGTGCGCGTGCTCGCAGACCGCCCGGACCTCCTCGGGCGTGTAGCAGGTCCCGACCTCGGTGGACTGGGCGATCGCCACCACCGCGGGCCGGGCCCGGTGCTCGTCGTCGAAGCCGTACGCCTGACGGTCGAGCAGCTCCGGGGTGAGCTTGCCGTCCCGGGCGTTGACGGTGTGCAGCTTGAGGCCGGCCATCACCTCCGGCGCACCGCCCTCGTCCACGTGGACGTGCGCGCTCCGGGCGCAGATCACCGCGTCCCGGCGGTCCGCCATGGCCTGCAGCGCGACCACGTTGGCGCCGGTGCCGTTGAACACCGGGAACGTCTCGGCGGTCGGGCCGAAGTGGCCGCGGAACACCTCCTGCAGGTGCGCGGTGTAGGCGTCCTCGCCGTAGCTGACCTGGTGGCCGCCGTTGGCGACCGCGATCGCCGCCAGCACCTCGGGGTGCACGCCCGCGTAGTTGTCGCTGGCGAAGGCGCGGAAGGCGGGGTCGTGCCGCTGCTGCTGGGTCATCGTCGTGCTCGTTCCTCGATCGGGGGCGGGGCTGGGGGTCACGGCCGGACCGGTTCCACGTCGAGCCGGTACTCGGCCATCACCCGGCGGGCCGCGGCCCGCACGCCGCGCTCGTCCGGTCCGGCCAGCCGGAAGCGGCCCGGCACGTGGAAGTAGCCGCCGGTGCCGTCGTACACCGTGCCGGGCTCGGGCAGCACCTCGGCGTACACCTGCGGCACCACCCCCGTCATCGGGGTGCGGCCCAGCACCCGGGCTGGCCGGGGGGCGGGCTCGGGCACCACGACCCAGCCCGCGCTGGCATGCTCGAAGGTCCGGCCGGCCGACTGCAGCGGCAGGCCGAGCACGGTGCGGAAGGTCTCCGCCATCAGGTCGATGCCGTGCACCTCGCGGTGGACGAACGGGACCTCGGCGCCGCCCGGGCGCATCCCAACCTCCAGGAAGACCGGCTCGCCGCCCGGCCGGCGGATCACCTCCAGGTGGAAGCAGCCGGTCTCCAGGCCGAGCGCCCGGACGCAGGCCAGCGCGAACGCGGCCAGCTCCTCGCGCAGCGCGCCCGGGTCCAGGAACACCGAGCCGAGCGGGCGGCCCGCGGTGAACTCCAGCGGGGTGTTGACGTACCCGGAGACGCTGACGAAGTGCGCCCGGCCGTCCGCCAGCACCCCGTCGACGTGGTAGATCTCGGCGGAGACGTACTCCTCGCACTCGTACTCCTCGGCGTCGGTCTCCGCGAGCGCCGCCAGCAGGGCGGCGGTGTCGTGGACGATCCGGACGCCGGACGAGCCGGCCCGGGCCCGCGGCTTGAGGACCATCGGGAAGCCGACCGCGCGCTCCAGCTCGGCCGCCGGGGCGCCGCCCGCCAGCGCGGCGAACCGCGGCACCGCCAGCCCGGCCGCGGCCACCCGCTCCTTCATCACCACCTTGTCCTTGAAGCCCAGGACCAGGTCGACCGACGGGCCGGGCACGCCGAGCGCCTCACGGACCCGGGCGGCGGTCAGCACGTCGTACTCCGACAGGCCGACCACGCCGTCGAAGGCGCCGTGCCGCTCCCGCAGCTCCAGCGCGGCGGCCAGGACGGTGCCGAACTCCAGGTCGGGCACGGCGGCCACCCGGTCGGCCGGGACCGGGCCGAGCGCGGGCACGCCGTCGGGCGTGCTGACCACCGACAGGTCGCAGGGCAGGTCGGCGCAGTACCGGTGGTACTCGGCGTCCTCGTCGTCGTACCGGTTGAGGACCAGGTAGTGCGGGTGTGCGGGCACGCGGGGGCTCCGAAGGGGTGCGGTGGGGGTCAGTTCAGGGTGTCCGGCAGGCAGCGGGCGAAGTCCGCCGCGGCGACCGGGGTGAACCAGCGCCGGTGCGCGGCCGCCGCCGGGGCCGGGCGCTCCGGGAAGGCGGCGAAGGTCGGGTCGCCGGCCGCCCCGAGCCGCCGCCACAGCTCGGCACCGAAGTCCGGCATGATCGGGAAGCCCAGCAGGGCCAGGCCCTTGAGCCACCAGTACCCGAGGTCGGGATCGCCGTCGGCGCCGGGGAAGGCGTCGATCCAGGAGTCCAGCACCGCGCCGGCCTCGGCCATCCGCACGGTCGGGCCGTCCAGGGCCCGCTCCAGCCGGTCCAGGTGCGCGTCCAGCGCCGCCAGCACCGGCCCGCCCAGCGCGCCCGGCGCGGCCGGCAGCCGCTCCCAGGCCGCGGCGACCCGCTCCTCCAGGACGCCCGCCAGCCGCCGGTTGGCGCTGTCCAGGAACTCGGCCGGCTCGAAACTGGTCTGCCCGGCCTCCGGGTTGACCAGCGCCAGGTGGTACCGGACGGCGTCCGGCCGCAGGCCGTGCACCGCGGCGACGCCCGAGGCGGTGATCGCGTGCCGGCGGCTGGTGGAGAACTTCTCCCCGGCCAGCTGGTAGAACTCGTTGATCAGTACCCGGTCGTAGGGCCGGGTGTCGCCGTGCACCAGCGCGACCGCGTTGATGCAGACCAGCGCGGACACCACGTTGTCGCAGCCCAGGCTGGTCACCGTCACCACGTCCGACTCGGGCGAGAAGGAGTTGACCGCGCCGCCGATCCGCTGCCGGTGGATCTCGCCGAGCAGCCGGGCGAACATGAAGCCGCCGGTGTACGAGAACAAGCTGGACGGAACGCCGTCCTGACCGCCGGGCAGCGCCATGCCCCAGGTCTCGGGCACGCCGAGCCGGATCGTGGCGCCGCCCCGGCCGAGCAGCGCCCGGACCGTCGAGCGGTACCGCTCGGCGAGGTCCAGCCGGTCGAACTCCGGCTCCAGCTCGGCCAGTCCGGCGGTGCGCAGGAAGCGGGTCCCGATCTCCCGCCACTGCCAGCCGGCGTCCGCGGCCAGCCGCGGCCGCGGGTCGACCACCTCGTCCGGGCGGAAGTGCGCGCCGCAGCCCTCGCAGAAGTAGCTGGCCACCTCGGTGCCGCAGTCCGGGCAGCGGCCGAGCAGCAGCGGCCCGACCACGAACCGGCCGCCGACCGGCTCGTACGGGACCTTCTCGGCCAGCGTGCGCACCGCGCCGCGGGCGTCCAGCCGGGCGACGCAGTCGTCGATCTCGCGCTGGAACAGGCCGTGCCAGGGCTCCTCGACGGGATTGACGAACGCGTCCATCCCGATCCGCAGCGCGGCCAGGTCGTCCTGCATGACCTGGTGGTAGTGGGCCACCACCTCGGCCGGGTCGACGCCGTCGACCCGGGCCTTCATGGCGACCCAGGGCTCGTACGCGTCGGTGCCGGTCATGATCGCCGGGCGGTCGCCGCGCATCCGCAGGAAGCGGGCCAGCGCGTCCACCCGCAGGAACGGGCCGGCGATGTGGCCCAGGTGCAGGTGTCCGTTGGGCGTGGGCTCCGGGGGGACGAGCAGGTAGTGGCGGGGGGAGGCGTTGGTTCGCATCACGGTCCTCGGGGCGGTTCGGGAGGTCAGGCCAGGCCCAGCAGGGCGAGGGCGCCCTCGGCCATGGCCGGGGCGAGGCGGAAGCCGGAGCCGGCGCCGCCGGTCGCCAGGACGGCGCCGTCCAGGCCGTCCAGCGGGGCGATCAGCGGGGCGAAGTCCGGCAGGTAGAGGTCGGTGCCGGTCCGGCAGCCGGTGAACTCGGGCCGGAAGACCGGGAGTTGCTCGGCCAGTACGGCCTCGGCCAGCTTCCGGTCGGCCGGGTCCGGGGCCAGCCGGCCGCGCTCGGCCGGGCAGTCCCAGTCGGCGCTGGTGATGCTGTAGCACCAGTCCGAGCCGGACCCGACCGGCAGCAGGAAGGCGTCCGGCTCGTCCAGCACCAGCAGCGGGCGGTCGGCACCCGGCTCGCCGCCGCGCAGCCGGTAGGCGACGATCTTCTTGGTCCGGGCGCCGAGCCGCTCCGCCGTCGCGGCGAACGGGCCGTCCAGCGCGGCCGCGCCCGGCGCCGCCAGCACCCGACGGGCCGTCAGCTGGCCGCCGTCCGAGGAGACCAGCCGCAGGCCGTCCGGGCCGGGCTCGATCCGGCGCACCGCGAAGCCCTCGACCAGGTCGCGCCGCGGGCCGCCGCCGGCCGGCCCGCCGGGGCCCGCGCCGAGCAGCCCGCCCGGCGCGCCGCCGCCCAGCACGCCGAGCAACTGCTCGACGGCGGCGGCCGGTTCGGACACCGTCGCCGGGGCGGAGCGCCACAGCCCGGTGCCGGCCGCGCCGACCGGGCCGCCGAACACCGCCCGCAGCGCCGCTCCCCGGGCGGGGTCGCACGGCGCCAGCGCGTCGCCGACCAGCTGCCCGTCGACCGCCGCCGCGCCGCCGTCCGGCAGCACCCAGTACGCGGGCCGCGACTCGGCGTTCAACGCCGGTGCCAGCGGCGCCAGTTCGGCCCGCAGGTCGAGGCTGCGGCGGGCCAGTGCACGCTGCCGTCCGGTCCGCCCCGCCGGGATGTCCACCGCCAGCGAGCGGGCGGTCGAGCCGTCGTGGACGGCGCCCGCGCACACCGCGACCACGGAGGCCCCGGGGTGGCGCAGCGCCGCCAGCGCGACGGCGGTGGCGCCGACGATGCCGGTGCCGACCACGGCGAGGTCGTACGTCCCGCTCACGCGCCGGACTCCTGCCACCAGAGCGAGAGCACGGTCATCTCCTCGTCGCCGGTGTGCAGTCGGTGCTCCTCGCCGCCGGGCAGCGCGTACAGCCCGCCCGGGCGGGCCGGGTGCTCGCGGCCGCCGCAGGTGATCACGCCGTGGCCGCGCTGCACCAGCCACAGCTCCTGCGAGCGGTGGCAGTCGGGCATGGTGGCCGAGTGCGGCGGCACGGTGAACAGCGCCAGGTTGACAGGGACCTTGCCGACGGCCGCCAGCACCTCGGCCGCGCCCAGGTCGGCCTCCAGGCTGGAGGTGCCGGTCTCGTCCACGTCGGGCGCCAGGTAGCGGATCTCGACGGACCGGTCGCCGGTCGCCGGGTCCGCCCCGGAGAGCTGATGCATCGTCAGTTTCCTCCGTCGGTCAGGATGCTGTCGAGAATGACCCGGCTGCGCCAGGCGAGCAGGCCCAGGTTGGGGTCGGTGATGCCGAACGCGTGCCGGGCGCCGTTCTGCAGGTAGATCCGGTTGTCGGCCGGCCCGTCCCACTCCACCGAGTAGTCCCGGCGGACCACCGGGAGGCCGTCCTCCAGCCGCATCCGGCCGGCCAGCTCGCCGACGCACTGCGGCAGCCGCTGCACGTAGCCGGTGGCCAGCACCACCGCGTCGCAGTCCACCGCGGTCTCCTCCGCCGCGGACTTGAGCACCAGGCGCAGCCCGTCGGCCCGCTCGGCGAGCCCGGCCACCTCGTGCCCCGGCAGCAGCCGGATCAGCTCCGGCCGCCCCTCGACGTGGCTGGTCAGGTAGACGATCCGGTACAGCTCGGCCAGCAGGCTCTCGTTGACGCCGTCGCTGGCGTACTTCTGCTCGGCCAGCAGCGCGGCGCGCTGCTCCTTCGGCCGGTCGAAGAACTCCCGGGCGGCCTCCGGCAGGTAGAGGTCGTTGGTGAACGCCGACTCGTCCAGCGGCAGGAAGCCGGGGCGCCGGCTGATCCAGCTGACCTGCTCGGGCCGGTCCCGGCCGACCAGCAGGTGGCGGACGATCTCGGCGCCGCTCTGCCCGCCGCCGACCACGGCGACCCGGCGGCCGGCCAGCGCCTCGGCGTGCTGGACGAACTCGCCGGAGTGGAACACCGCCGGCCCGGTCGCGCCCTCCAGCGCGGGCGGCAGGTACGGCTGCGGGCCGGTGCCGACCACCAAGTGCCGGGAGCGGAAGGTGCCCCTGGGGGTCTCGGCCTCGAAGTGGTCGTCGCGGAACCTGACCCCGGTCACCTCGTGGCCGTAGCGGACGGCGTCGCCCAGCTCCTCCGCCACCCAGCCGAGGTACTGGTTGAACTCGGCGCGGTGGACGGCCGGGAAGCGCGCGGTCAGGAACTGGTAGAACCGGCCCTTCGCGGCGAGGAAGGACAGGAAGGAGAACCGGCTGGTCGGGTCGACCGGGGTGACCAGGTCCTTGAACGGCGAGTTCTGCAGCGTGGCGTCCGGCAGCAGCAGGCCCGGGTGCCAGGCGGGCCCCTCCCGGCGGTCCAGGTGCAGCCCGGCGGTGCCCGGGCGGGCCGCGGCCTGGGCGGCCAGGCTGAGGTTGGCCGGGCCGGCGCCGACCGCCAGGTAGTCCAGCAGCTCGCTCACCGTTCCTCCTCCGCCTCGGGGTTGATCCGCACGGCGGCGTCCACGGCGGCGCGCAGCGCGGTGGCGGCGGCCGGCGAGTCGGCGGTGAAGACCGCCTGGCCGAGCCGGCAGCGGAAGTCGTCCAGGTGCGGGTGGATCGGGTCGCCCGGGGCCAGGTCGAGCCGGACCTCGCGCACGCCCGGCAGGGCGGCGGCCACGTCCAGGCCGGTGGCCCGCTCGAACCGGGTCTGCCCCGGGGCGGTGAAGAAGTGGATGCCCGCCACCGCCGCGACCGGCTCGCCGAAGGCGCCCGCCTCCCGCGGGTCGAGGCCGAGCAGCGCGGCCAGCCAGACCCGGGGCAGGCTCACGCCGGTGGCCAGCAGCGCCAGTTCGGCGATCCGGTCGCCGCCCATCCGGGCGCCGATCTCGACCAGCACCGGGCCCCGGCCGGTCAGCCGCAGCTCGCAGTGGAACGGCCCGACGGTCAGGCCGACCGCCCGGGCCACCTCCCCGACGTACTCCTCGACCGCCGCCGCGTCCCCGGCCGGAAGGTCGGCCGGCAGCTGGTGGCCGACCTCGGCGAAGTACGGCTCCGGGGCGAGCAGCTTCTCGGTCACCGCGACGACGGTGACCGCCCCGTCCAGCACGTAGCCCTCGACGCTGTACTCCGGCCCGTCCAGGTACTCCTCGACCAGGGCCCGGGCGATCATCGGGCGGCCGAGGTCGACGAAGGTGTCGGTGCTCAGCCGGCGGTACGCCTCGGTCAGCTCGTCCAGGTCGTGGACCACCGAGACGTGCAGGCTGCCGGACTGGTCCACCGGCTTGACCACGCACGGGAACCCGGCGTGCTCGGCGGCCTTCGGCAACTCCTCGACCGAGGCCACCTCGGTGAAGCGCGGGCCGCGCAGCCCGGCGGCCGCGACCGCCTCGCGCATCCGGGTCTTGTCCCGGACCTGCTCCACGGTCCGCACGTCCAGGCCGGCCAGCCCGAGCTCGGCGGCCAGGTGCGCGGCATTCGGGACGTAGACGTCGCAGCCGGGGAACACCGCGGACAGCGGCAGCCGGTCGTGCAGCTCGCGGACCGCGGCCAGCAGCGCGGGCAGGTCGTTGGTCTCGACGGTCACCAACTCGTCGATGCGGTCGCGCAGGTGGGCGGGCATCACCCGGTCCTCGGTGTCGGCGCTGGCGACCACGACGCCGATCCCCAGGTCCAGGGCGGCCTCCACCAGCAGCACACCCCCCGAGAGGGCTTCGATCACGAGGATGCGGCGGTCGGAATGCTTGGTCATCGTGCGGTGTCTTCCGGTTCGTGGGCCACGGCCACCGGGACGGCGGCGCGGCGGAGTGAGGGTGTGTGGTCGGGGCGGTCGGGATGGGCAGGACGGTCGGGATGGGCAGGACGGTCGGAGCGGTCGGCCCGGGCCAGCCCGGGCAGCAGCGCCAGGGTCAGCACCAGCGCCCCGAGCGCGGCGGCGCGCAGCAGGACGGCCGGGTCGGCCGCGGAGCCGGCCAGCGCGAGGGTCGCCCCGGCCACCGGCATCGGCGCCACCAGCAGCAGCCCGAAGGCGGCGACCGTGCTGCCGTACTCGGCGGTCGGCACCCGCTCCGCCCGGGTGGTGCGCAGGTAGACGCTGAACAGCGAGTCCAGGGCCAGGAACACGCCGAGGGCGGTGCCGAACAGCGCCAGATTTGGGGCGGCCGACAGCCCCAGGCAGACCAGGGCGGAGGCCAGCGCCACGCCGATCCCGTAGCGCCACAGCCCGAGCCGGCCGATCAGCCAGGGGGCGGCGCCGACCACCGCGACCGAGGCGACGCCGGCTGCGGAGTAGACGAAGCCGAGCGCGCTCTCCGAGACGCCGTACCGGGTGGCGACCAGCGCCGGGGCGCTGCCGATCAGCAGGCTGAGCAGGTAGTTCAGCCCCATGGTCAGCAGCACCACCCGGCGCAGCACCGGGTCCCGCACGGTCCGGCGCAGGCCGGCCAGCGGGGACGGCGCCGCGTCCGGGTCGGCCCGCCCGGCGGGCAGCGTCCGGGCCAGCAGCAGGCTGACCGCGTAGCCGGCGCCCGCGGTGGCGACGAACACCACCGGCGGGAACAGCAGCAGCAGTCCGCCCAGGGCCGGACCGGCGATGATCGCGGCCTGCTCCAGCCCGGTCAGCACCGACTGGGTGCGGGCCACCCGCTCCGGCGGGACGAGCAGTTGCCCGGCCTTCTCGCCCGCGACGAAGGTCTGCTCGAAGAACGCGCCCGACAGCATGCCGAAGACCAGCACCACGGGCACCGCGGTGCCCGGCCGGAGCAGGATCAGCAGGGCGCAGCCGACCGCCAGGACGAGCCGTCCCGCGTCGGCGACCGCGAAGACCTGACGGATCGACAGCCGGTCCACCAGGTAGCCCGCGCCGGCCAGCGAGAGCAGCCGGGGCGTCCAGGTCAGCACCACGGCCAGGCCGGACCAGGCGAGTCCGCCGGTCACCCGGTAGCAGAGCAGCGGGATGCCGAAGACCAGCAGGTTGTCGACCAACCAGCCGATCGAGCGCAGCACGAAATAAGCCGTCATGCGGCCGGACGCCATGGAAGTTCCCCCGTAGAACCTCGGAAATCGCCACCCCGGCCGGGCTGCTGACAGCCCGGCATGTGCACGACCGTAGCCCGTTCGTAACGGAAAAGCTAGATCGTTTTCCCGGTCGAACCAGAGGATCTGCGCTGGTCTGATGGCGTGACAGGAGGATCTTCGGCAAGGGCTTGACAGAACGGGGGTGGACACGACGACAGGGCCCCGGACCGCCGCAGCGGTCCGGGGCCCTGTCGTCGTGCGGGGCGGTCGTACTACGGGTGGCGGTGCTGCCAGCCCGCCCAGGCCGAGGCGACCATCGAGCGCAGGTCGTGCTCGGCGCTCCAGCCGAGCTCCTGGCGGATCAGGTCGGCGGCGGCCACCACCCGGGCCGGGTCGCCGGCCCGGCGGGCGATCACCTCGGGGGCGATCCCGATCCCGGTCACCTCGGCGATCTCCGCCAGCATCTCGCGCACCGAGGCGCCGTGCCCCGTACCGATGTTGAGGGTCAGTCGGACCGGATCGCCCGGCCCGGCCGCGGACAGCCGGCGGACGGCGGCGACGTGCGCGGAGGCCACGTCCGAGACGTGGATGTAGTCCCGGACGCAGGTGCCGTCCGGGGTCGGGTAGTCGTCGCCGTAGATCAGCGGCGGCAGGCCGGCCGTCAGCCGCCCGAAGGCCAGCGGCACCAGGTTCGCCGCGCCCGGGTCGGACAGTTCGGGGGAGGCGGCGCCCGCCACGTTGAAGTAGCGCAGCGACACCGCGGACAGGCCGTGGGCCGTCGCGCAGGCGTTCAGCAGCCACTCGCCGGCCAGCTTGGTCTCGCCGTACGGGTTCATCGGCGCGCACGGCGTCTTCTCGTCGACCAGGTCGACGTCCGGCATCCCGTAGACCGCCGCGGAGGAGGACAGCACCACCCGGCGCACCCCCGCGTCCACCGCGGCGGCCAGCACCGTCCGCAGGCCCTCGACGTTCTCGTGGTAGTACCGCAGCGGCTGCTCGACCGACTCGCCGACCTGCTTCTTCGCGGCCAGGTGCAGCACCCCGGTGACGCCGTGCTCGGCCAGCGCCGCGTCCAGCAGCGGGCGGTCCAGCGTGGAGCCGGCCACCAGCGGCACGCCCGGTGGCAGGTGGACGGCCGCGCCGCTGCTCAGGTCGTCCAGCACGGCCACGGACTCGCCGGCCGCGACCAGCTCCCGCACGACATGGCCGCCGATGTAGCCGGCGCCGCCGGTGATCAACCAGGTCATGGCTCCGATCCTAGCCCCGGGGCGGTCGGGGCCCGGTCGGGCGGCGGGCGGTGGCGGTCGGCGGCCGGCGGTGGCCCGGCGGTGCGGGCGGGGGCCGTCGGACGCGGGGCGTGCCGCCTTCCGGGGCGTCCGCCGGTGTGTCTCCTGGTGTGTCTGCACGGAAACACGGACATACCGGTGAAATGCTGACAAAGCCCTGTCCTGCGACCGGAGGTGCCCGCCGTGCGCCCGAAGAAGGAACCGACCCGCCCGATCCCGGCCGGCCCCCGGCCCACCGGGCCCAAGCTGTGGCTCGGGCCGGCGGCGGTGCTGGTCTCGGCCGCGCTGCTGGTGGCGGGCTGCTCCAGCTCCGGCAAGGGCGGCAGCTCCTCGGCGGCGGCCAGCGGCAGCGCCACCTCCTCCGCGCCCGCGCCCACCGGCAACAACCAACTGGAGCAGGACTACCAGCACGTGATCGCCCAGGTGCTGCCCTCGGTGGTGCAGATCACCGCCGGCAACAGCCTCGGCTCCGGCATCGTCTTCGACGACAAGGGCGACATCGTCACCAACGCGCACGTGGTGGGCAGCGCGACCAGCTTCACCGTCACGCTGGCCAACAGCAGCAAGCCGCTGAACGCCACCCTGGTCGGCAGCTACCCCGACGCCGACCTCGCCGTGATCAAGCTCAGCAGCCCGCCGAGCGGTCTCAAGCCCGCCGCCTTCGCGGACAGCGCCAAGGTCGCGGTCGGCCAGATCACCCTCGCCATGGGCAGCCCGCTCGGCCTGTCCAGCAGCGTCACCCAGGGCATCGTCTCGGCGGTCGGACGGACCGTCAGCGAGCCGCGGACGGCGGACTCGCCCGGCGCCACCATCGGCAACATGGTGCAGACCTCGGCCGCGATCAACCCCGGCAACAGCGGCGGCGCGCTGGTCAACCTCTCCAACCAGGTGATCGGGATCAACACCCTCACCGCCGTCGACCCCGAGCTGAACGGCTCGGCCGCGCCCGGCATCGGCTTCGCCATCCCCGCCGCCACCGTCACCAGCATCGCCAACCAGCTGATCAAGGACGGCAAGGTCAGCAACTCCGGCCGGGCCGCGCTCGGCGTCACCGTCCGCCCCTACTTCGACGCGAACTTCCAGCCCGCCGGGGCGGCCGTGGTCTCCGTCGCGGCCGGCGGCCCCGCCGCCTCGGCCGGCCTCCAGGCGGGCGACGTCATCACCAAGGTCAACGACACCGCGATCACCAGCCCCGCCGCACTGACCACCGCGCTCGCCTCGCTCGCCCCCGGCGACAAGGCCACCGTCGGCTACCAGCGCGAGGGCAAGGACCAGAGCGCGCAGGTCACCCTCGGGACGCTGTAGCCGCAGCGCCCGCCCGACCCGGGCCCGGAGTGCCGTACCGCGCAAGGGAGACGGCACCCCGGGCCCGCCCACGCCCGGCCACGTCCGGCCGGGGGCTCTGCGGGGATCGCGGGCCGCGGTCACCCCGGGCGGCCCGCCCGCGTCCGCCACGGGAGTTCGACCGCGACCGAGGTCGGGCCGCCCGCCGGGCTGTCGACCACGAAGACGCCGTCCACCGCCTCGGCGCGCTCGGCCAGCCCGGCCAGCCCGCCGCCCGGCCGGACCCGGGCCCCGCCCCGGCCGTCGTCCTCCACCGCCAGCATCAGCCGGTCGTCCTGGCGCCAGACGTCCACCGAGGCGGAGCGGGCGCCGGAGTGCTTGGAGGCGTTGGTCAGCAGCTCGCTGACCGTGAAGTAGGCGATCCCCTCGACCGCGGAGTCCGGCCGCCCGCCGCCCAGTTCGACCCGGACCCGGACCCCGCCGGGCAGCGTGCAGCGGGCCGCCACCGAGGAGAGCGCGGCGTCCAGCCCGCGGTCCGTCAGCACCGCCGGGTGGATGCCCCGGGCGAGGTCGCGCAGCTCCTGCAGGGCGAGCTTCACCTCGCCGTGCGCGGCGTCCACCATCTGCGCGGCGGCCGCCGGGTCCTCCGTCAGCTTCTCCTTGGCCAGGCCGAGATCCATCGCCAGCGCCACCAGCCGGGCCTGCGCGCCGTCGTGCAGGTCGCGCTCGATCCGGCGCAGGTCGGCCGCCGCGGTGTCGACCACCGCGCCCCGGTCGTCCTCCAGCTCGCGGACCCGCTCGGCCAGCGCGCCGGGCCCGACCAGGCCCTCCACCAGCACCCGGTCCGCCGCCGCCAGCGCCCGCATCGCCCAGGGCAGGGCCGGCCAGCCCACGATCAGCAGCACCAGCGTAAGCGCGAAACTCACCACCCCCCAGGGCAGCAGCACCACGCAGTACAGCGCCGAGCGCCAGCTCAGCCCGTCCGACAGGACGGCCACCACCCGGCCCGCCGGGCCCGCCCGGCGCGGCGTCAGCGGCGGCGGCTCGCCCACCGAACTGCCCAGGTCCGCCCGGGCCCTGGCCCGGGCCAGCCGGCCGAACTGCCGCGCCGAGGACAGCCCGAACGCCAGCAGCGGCAGGCCCAGCACCGTCACCGCCAGGCCCAGGCCGACGCTGACCAGCACCACCGTCACCACGAAACCGACCAGCCCGATCGGGAAGTTGAGCAGCTCGTGCCGGACCTGCCGCCACAGCCGCGCCCCGTACAACGACGGGCGCTTCGCCTCGTCCTCCATGCTCCGCGCCCTCTCCTCGTGCTCGCCGTGCCCGCTCACCTGATCTGTCGATCATCAGCATCCCGGCCCGCCGCCCCCCGGCGCCATGGTGCTGAACTCCGTCTTCGCCCGGGGGTTATCCCCACCCCCCGCCCGGAGGCCCGGGCCCGGAGCGCTGTCGAGCGGAATTCCGGCGGATGTCCACCGGACGTCTTGCAGGGCGGGCAGGTGGAGGAGTAGACGAGCGGTGCACATAGACTCCCGCGATAGCGATGGTTATGGACGGGCAAAGAAGAAGGGCGTAACCCATGGAGTGGCAGCCGCTCGCTGCCGACCCGGCGGCCGGCAGCGGCTACTTCGACGCCTACGCGGCCGTCGGCCTGCTCGCGGTCATCGGCGTCCTCTTCGTCGCGGTGGCCTTCACCGCCAACCGCCTGCTGCGGCCCGTGGTCGACACCCCCGAGAAACTGCTCGCCTACGAGTGCGGCGTGGACCCGGTCGGCGAGGGCTGGGCGCACACCCAGATCCGCTACTACGTCTACGCCTACCTCTACGTGATCTTCGCGGTCGACGCGATCTACCTGTTCCCGTGGGCCACGGTGTTCGCCGCCGCCGGCTACGGGGCGGCGACGCTGGTGGAGATGTTCGTCTTCGTCGGCTTCCTCGCGGTCGGACTGCTCTACGCCTGGAAGAAGGGCGTTCTGGAATGGACGTGACGCACGCGCACGGGACGCCCGGCGACGGACCGGTCCCGCTCGGCATCCCCGACCCGGCCCGTCCCGGCGCCGCCGTCGAGCAGCGCCGCCTCGGCCCGCTCGCCCGGCTCGCCCCGGACCCGGTCAAGGTGGTGCTCAACTGGGGCCGCCGCTACAGCCTCTGGTGCTTCAACTTCGGCCTCGCCTGCTGCGCGATCGAGTTCATCGCCGCGTCGATGGCCAAGCACGACTTCATCCGCATGGGCGTCATCCCGTTCGCGCCCGGCCCCCGGCAGGCCGACCTGATGATCGTCTCGGGCACCGTCACCGACAAGATGGCCCCCGCCGTCAAGCGCCTGTACGAGCAGATGCCCGAACCCAAGTACGTGATCTCCTTCGGCGCCTGCGCCAACTCCGGCGGCCCGTACTGGGACTCCTACTCCGTCACCAAGGGCGTCGACCAGATCATCCCGGTCGACGTCTACGTGCCCGGCTGCCCGCCCCGGCCCGAGGCGCTGCTCCAGGGCATCCTCAAGCTCCAGGAGAAGATCGCCGCCGAGGACGTGCCGCAGCGCTACGCCGCACCCTCCGCCGCGCTCCGCCGCCCGCTGCGGCCCGCCCCGGGGGAGGGGGAGCAGTGACCGACACGCCCGGGACCCCCGGCACCCCCGGCACCCCGGCCGTCCCTGACGAGCCGTCAACCGCCGCGCCGACGCCCGCCGAGCCGACGCCCGCCGAGCGCACCGCCGCATCCGTCGGCCCGTGGGCCACCGCCGTCGAGGCGTACGGCCTGCTTACCGTCGACGTGCCCGCCGAGCACTGGATCGAGGCGCTCACCGCCGCCCGCGACACCCTCGGACTCGCCTTCCTGGACTGGCTGAGCGCCGTCGACGACCTCGCCGAGGGCTTCGCCGTCTGCGCCCACCTGGCCGCCGTCGGCGAGCCCGGCACCGTGCGCCGCCTGCTGCTGCGCACCCGGGTGCCGCGCGCGAAGGCCGCGCTGCCGACCGCCGTCGGGGTCTACGCCGGAGCCTCCTGGCACGAGCGGGAGACCCTGGAGATGTTCGGCATCGAGTTCACCGGCCACCCGTACCCGGCCACCCTGCTGCTGCCGGACGGCTTCGAGGGCCACCCGCTGCGCAAGGACTTCGTGCTGGCCGCCCGGGTCGCCAAGGACTGGCCCGGCGCCAAGGAGCCCGGCGAGTCCGCCGACCACGGTGGCCCGGCCCGGCGCAAGATGCAGCCGGCCGGCGTCCCCGACCCGAACGAGTGGGGCCCGCTCAAGGGCACCCTGCCCCCGGTCGCCGAACGCCCCGCCCGCGCCGCGCGGGCCGGCGGCGCGGCCGCCGCCCGGGCCGGGGCCGGGGCCGGCGTCGACCGCCCGCGCCGCACCCGCAGCGTGGGGGACGGCTCCACCAGCCAGGCCGCCGAGACCCCGACCACCACCGGGACGCCCGCCGAGCCCGGCGCCGAGCCCGCCGCCCCGCCGGTCCGGGCCGACCGCCCGCGCCGCACCCGCAGCGTCGGCGAGGGCTCGGTCAGCCAGGCCCCCGACGCGCCGTCGGCCCCCGGGGCCCCGGAGCCCCCGCGCCGCACCGCCCGGACCCGGTCCTCCGACGCCCCGTGGCACGCGCCCGTCCCGGCCCACGACGACGAGCAGCCCGCGACGGCCCCCGAGCAGCCCGCGACGGCCCCCGAACAACCTGAGCAGCCCGCCGAGCCGCAGGACGGAGACAGCGCGTGAACCTCCTCGACACGCTGCTGCGCTGCGTCGGCACGCTGGTGGCGTTCCTGGTGCTGCCGCTGGTGGTCGGCCAGACCGAGCACAAGGCGATGGCGCACATGCAGGGCCGGCTCGGCCCGATGTACGCGGGCGGGTTCCACGGCTGGGCGCAGCTGGTCGCCGACGGCGTGAAGTTCGCCCAGAAGGAGAACATCGTCCCGAGGGACGCCGACCGGAAGGTGTTCCAGCTCGCCCCGGCGGTCGCGCTGCTGCCGTACCTGGTGGTGCTGCTGGTGATCCCGATCGGCCCGGACGGGCTGGTCGGGCAGGCGGTCGACGCGGGCATCTTCTTCGTGCTGGCCGTGATGGGCATCGGCGTGCTCGGCTCGCTGATGGCCGGCTGGGCGTCCGCCAACAAGTTCTCGCTGCTGGGCGCGCTGCGCACGGCCGCGCAGCTGATGTCCTACGAGCTGCCGATGCTGCTGGCCGCCGCCTCGGTGACGATGGCGGCGGGCACGGTGGCGCTGCCCGGGATCGTGGACGCCTTCCACTGGTGGTGGGTGCCGTGGCAGGCGATCGGCGCGTTCGTGTTCTTCACGGCGGGCCTGGCCGAGCTGCAGCGCCCGCCGTTCGACATGCCGGTGGCCGACTCGGAGATCATCTTCGGCGCGTACACCGAGTACACCGGCCTGCGCTTCGCACTGTTCCTGCTGGCCGAGTACGCGGGCATCGTGGTGCTCTGCGCGCTCACCTCGGTGCTGTTCCTGGGCGGCTGGCACGGCCCGTTCGCCGACGGCCTGGGCTGGCTGTGGACGCTGCTGAAGACCTTCGCGCTGGCCTTCGTGGTGATCTGGCTGCGGGTCACCTACCCGCGGCTGCGCGAGGACCAGCTGATGCGCTTCGCCTGGACGGTGCTGATCCCGCTCGCCCTGGCCCAGCTCGTCCTGACCGGCGTCGTCAAGGTGGTGTTCCTCTGATGGGCATTCCCGGTTCCGGCCTGGCCAAGGGCCTCGCCGTCACCCTGCGCACGATGATGCGGAAGACCGTCACCGCGCAGTACCCGGACGTCCTGCCCGAGCTGCCGCCGCGCTCGCGCGGGGTGATCGCGCTGCTGGAGGAGAACTGCACGGTCTGCATGCTGTGCGCCCGCGAGTGCCCGGACTGGTGCATCTACATCGACTCCCACAAGGAGACGCTGCCCGCCGCCGACCCGAACGCCCGGGCCCGCACCCGCAACGTGCTGGACCGCTTCGCCATCGACTTCTCGCTCTGCATGTACTGCGGGATCTGCATCGAGGTCTGCCCGTTCGACGCGCTGTTCTGGTCCCCGGAGTTCGAGTACGCGGAGACCGACATCCGCGAGCTCACCCACGAGCGCGAGCGGCTGCGCGAGTGGATGTGGACCGTCCCGCCGCCGCCCGCGCTCGACGCCGCGGCGGAGGAGCCCAAGGAGATCGCCATGGCCCGCAAGGCCGCCGACAAGCTGGCCGCCGCGGCGGCCGCCGCCGAGGAGGGTGAGCCGAGTTGAGCACCCTGCTGGCCGCCGCGGGCTCGCTGGAACCCGCCGCGCGCTCCTACCTCTCGCCCACCGGGCAGGAGATCGTCTTCCTGCTGGTCGGGGTCCTGGTGCTCGGCGCGGCCGTCGTCTCGGTGACGACCCGTCAGCTGGTGCACGCCGCGCTCTGGCTGGTGGTCGCGCTCGGCGGCCTGGCCGTCGAGTTCCTGCTGCTCACGGCCGAGTTCGTGGCCTGGGTGCAGGTGCTGGTGTACCTGGGCTCGGTGGTGGTGCTGGTGCTGTTCGGCCTGATGCTGACCCGCGCCCCGATCGGCCGCTCCCCGGACGCCGACTCCGGCAACCGCCCGGCCGCGCTCGCCGTCGGCCTGGCCTCCGCCGCGACCCTGGTCACCCTGGTGGTCGACGCCTTCCGCTCCTCCTGGATCGACCTGTACGGCGCGGCCGGCACCACCCGCCTCACCGGCGAGTACCTGTTCTCGCACTGGGTGCTGCCGTTCGAGGCGCTGTCGGTGCTGCTGCTCGCCGCCCTGGTCGGCGCGATCGTGCTGTCCCGCACCAAGGGCGACGGCGCCGGGCCCCGGGCCGGACAGCTGCGCACCGCCCTGACGAAGCCGCAGCCGCGGTCGAAGCCGAAGGAGCGCTGACGTGCACCTCGCCTACCCCGCCGTCCTGGCCGCGCTGCTGTTCAGCGTCGGCGTGTACGGCGTGCTCGCCCGGCGCAACGTGGTCCTGGTGCTGATGTCGGTGGAGCTGATGCTCAACGCCGTCAACCTGAACCTGGTCGCCTTCGACGTCTGGCTGCGCGACACCCTGCACGCCGGCCAGGCGCTCACCCTGTTCACCATCACGATCGCCGCCGCCGAGATCGGCCTCGGCCTGGCCATCGTGCTGCTGGTGTACCGCACCCGCCGCACCGCCGCCGTCGACGCGGTCACCGCGCTCGGCGACCGGCACGAGACCGACCTGGAGAAGGCTGCCGGATGAACCTCGCGCTGCCGATCCTCGTCCCCGCGCTGCCCGCGCTCGGCGCCGCCGCCGGTCTGGCCACCGGCCGCCGCCACCCGGCGCTGACCCGCCCGCTCGCGGTGCTGCCGGTCGCGGTCTCCGCCGTGCTGGCCCTGGTGACCGCCCTCCAACTGGGCACCGGCACCACCCTGGACGCCGCCACCCGGCTCGCCCCCACCGGCGGCCCGGAGCTCTCGCTCGCCCTGCACCTGGACGGCTACTCCTCGCTGATCTCGGTGCTGGTCGGCCTGGTCGCCACCTGCGTGCAGGTCTACTCGACCGCGTACCTGAAGGACGACCCGCGCTACCCCTCGTACGCGGCCCTGGTCTCGCTGTTCACCGCCGCGATGTTCCTGGTCGTCTACTCCGGCGACCTGATCGTGCTGCTGGTCGGCTGGGAGGTGATGGGCATCTGCTCGTACTTCCTGATCGGCCACCACTGGGAGACCGCCGACGCCCGCGACGCCTCGCTGAAGGCGTTCCTGGTCACCAAGCTCGGCGACGTGCCGTTCCTGTTCGGCCTGTTCCTGCTCGGCGCGGACGCCGGGACCTTCCGGATCACCGAGGTGCTGCGCACCGCCGCCACCGGCGGCCTCCAGCACCCCACCCTGATCGCCCTGCTGCTGCTCGCGGGCGTGGCCGGCAAGAGCGCCCAGTTCCCGCTGCACACCTGGCTGCCCGACGCGATGGCCGGCCCGACGCCGGTCTCCGCGCTGATCCACGCCGCCACCATGGTCGCGGCCGGCATCTACCTGGTCGCCCGCCTGCTGCCGGTCTTCCTGCAGTCCTCGGCCGCCCTGCTGGTGCTCGCCGTGCTGGCCGCCGTCACCATGGTCGGCTCGGCGCTGTGCGCGCTCGCCCAGGACGACCTGAAGCGGGTCCTGGCCTACTCGACGGTCGGCCAGCTCGGCTACATGGCCGGCGCGCTGGCTTCCGGCGACCGGCAGTCCGCCGTGTTCCACCTGGTCGCGCACGGCGCCTTCAAGGCCCTGCTGTTCCTCACCGCCGGCGTGGTCATCCACGCCGCGCACACCAACTCGATCGGCGCGATGTCCCGGATCGACGGCCTGCGCCGCCGGGTCCCCGACGCCTACTGGACGATGGGCCTCGGCCTGGCCGCCCTGGTCGGCCTGCCGCCGTTCGCGGGCTTCTTCTCCAAGGAGTCGGTGCTCACCGCCGCCGAGCACGCCGCCCACGGCGAGGCCCTCACCGGCACCCTCGGCCCGGCCTCCGCCGTCCCCGCCGCGGCCGGCTGGACGGTGCTGGCCGCCGGACTGCTCACCGCGCTGCTCACCGCCGCCTACGCCACCCGGCTCTGGCTGGTCGCCTTCCACCCCGGGCCGATCGCGCCGGTGGCCGCCCCCGCCGACGCCCCGTACTCCCCGGAGATCGACGAGGCCGACCCGGCGCACGCCGAACCCGCCGCGATGCGCTGGCCGCTGTGGGTGCTGGCCGTGCCCACCCTGGCCTTCGGCCTGCTCGGGCTGCGCACCGACTGGCTGCCCGCCCTGCTCGACGGCCAACCGCTGAGCCCCGCCGTCACCACCATGGTGCTCGGCACCGGCGCCGCCGTGGTCGGCGTCCTGGCCGGGTACGCCGCCTGGCGCACCGCCGGGGCCCGCACCACCGCCGGGCAGCCCGCCACCGACCCCGGCCGCCTGCTGCTCGGCCCGCTGTACGGGCCCGCCCAGCACGGCTTCGGCGTCGACCGGCTGTACGCCGCGCTGTTCGTCCGGCCCACCGCGGCCGCCGCCCGGCTGGTCCGGTTCCTGGACCGCGCCGTGGTGGAGACCTACGTCCGCGGCGCCGGCGCCGCCCCCGGCTGGCTCGGCCGCGCCGTCCGCTTCGCCCAGACCGGCAACGCCCAGGGCTACCTGAGCGCGCTGCTGGCCGGAGCCGTCCTGCTCGCCGTCCTGGTGGCGGTGGGCTCGTGACGCTCCTCCACCTCCCCGTCCCGGCACACCCCCGGAGTCCCCGATGAACGCGGTCCTCATCGCCCTCCTGGTGCTGCCGCTGCTCGGCGCCGCCCTGACCCTCGCCCCGATCGGCGACCGGCAGGCGCTCCGCCTCGGCACCACCGTCACCGGCGCCACCCTGCTGCTGGCGGTCGCCCTCGCCGCGGGCTTCGACCACGGCGACCCCGGCCGGATGCAGGCCGGTACCGACGTGGCCTGGATCCCCGCGCTGGACGTCCGCCTGCACCTCGGTGTGGACGGCATCTCGCTGCCGCTGCTGGTCCTCACCGCGCTGCTCACCTTCCTGTGCGCGCTCTACTCGGTGAAGAAGCTCCCGGAGGGCCCCGGCGGCCGCGCCTTCACCGGCCTGCTGCTCCTGCTGGAGACCGGCATGCTGGCCACCTTCGCGGTGCTCGACCTGGTGCTGTTCTTCCTGGCCTTCGAGATCGTGCTGATCCCGATGTACTTCCTGATCAGCCGCTGGGGCAGCGGGAAGAAGGTCCCGGCCGCCAACCGGTTCATCCTCTACACCCTGCTCGGCTCCGCCGTGATGCTGCTCGGCTTCCTGCTGATCGGCACGAAGGCCGGGACGTTCGACATGGTGAAGCTGGCCGCCGCGCACGGCTCCGGCCTCTCGCACACCACCCAGCTGATCGCCGCGCTGGCGATCCTGGTCGGCCTCGCCGTGAAGGCCCCCGCCTGGCCGCTGCACTCCTGGCTGCCCGACGCGCACACCGCCGCCCCGACCGTCGGCTCGGTGCTGCTGGCCGGCGTGATGCTCAAGATGGGCACCTACGGCCTGGTCCGGGTCCTGCTCCCGGTCGTCCCCGACGGCACCGCGACCTTCGCCCCCTACCTGGGCGCGTTCGCCGCCGTCGGCATCGTCTACGGCTCGCTCGCCTGCCTGGCGCTCGCGCGCAAGGGCGCCAAGGGCGATCTCAAGCGCCTGATCGCCTATTCCTCGGTCGGCCACATGGGCTTCGTGCTGCTCGGCATCGCCTCGCTCACCCCGACCGGCCTGAACGGCGCGCTGTTCGCCAACATCGCGCACGGCCTGATCACCGGCCTGCTGTTCTTCGTGGTCGGCGCCGTCAAGGACCGCTACGGCACCGCCGACCTCGACACCCTCGCCGGGGCCACCGGGGCCGCCCTCTACGGCCGCGCCCCCCGGATCGGCGCCCTGCTCGCCTTCGCCGCCGTCGCCAGCCTCGGCCTGCCCGGCCTGGCCGGCTTCTGGGGCGAACTGCTCGCCATGTACGGCGCGTTCGACCCGGCGGACGGGCTCTCCCGGCCCGCCTTCGTCACCTACCTGGTGCTGGCCGGCCTCGGCACCCTGCTCACCGCCGCCTACCTGCTGATCGTGGTCAAGCGGGTCTGCATGGGCGACCCGAAGCAGCCCGCCCCGGTCGCCGACCTGCCCGACCTCAAGGGCTACGAGGCCGCCAGCTGGACGCCGCTGGCCGCACTCACCCTGCTCGCGGGCCTGTGGCCGGCCCTGCTGCTCGGCCTCTCCGACCCGGCCGTCAAGCACCTCCTCGGGAGCGGCTGATGACCACCACTCACGACCTGGGGCAGCCCGTCATGACTCAGCTCGCCGTCGCCGACCCGGGCACCCTGGTCCAGTCCGTCGACTGGACGGCGATCGCCCCGCCGCTGATCGCCGCGCTCGCCGCCCTCGCCGTCCTGGTCACCGACCTGTTCCTGCCCGAGGCCCGCAAGCGCCTGCTCGGGTGGCTGAGCGCCGCCGGCCTGCTCGCCGCGCTGGTCATGCTGATCCCGCTCGCCCTGGGCGACACCCGCTCCACCTTCTGCTTCCGGAGCCCGGGCGGCGGCTGCTCCTACACCGCCGACCCCTTCGCGCTCGCCTTCCAACTGCTCGCCCTCGGCGGCGCGCTGCTCACCGTGCTGCTCTCGCTGCACACGGTGGACGAGGAGAAGCTGCCCGGCGGCGAGTACTGGTTCCTGCTGCTCTCCTCCGCCTGCGGTGCCGCCCTGCTGCCCGCCTCCCGCGACCTCGCCACCCTGGTGATCGCCCTGGAGGTCGCCACCCTGCCCGCGTTCGCCCTGGTCGCGCTGCGCCGGGACGGCCGGGGCGCGGAGAGCGCGCTCAAGTTCTTCCTCTCCTCGGTCACCGCGACCGCCGTGATGCTGCTCGGCGTCAGCTTCGTCTACGCCGCCGCCGGGACGATCCAGCTCCAGGGCATCGCCGACGGACTCGCCCACGCCCCGGGCCAGTTGAAGCCGCTGGCCGAGGCGGGTGCGGTGCTCACCCTGGTCGGCTTCGCGTTCAAGACCGCCGCCGTCCCGTTCCACTTCTGGGTCCCCGACACCTACGTCGGCGCCCCGCTCCCGGTGGCCGGCTACCTCTCGGTGGTCGGCAAGGCGGCCGGCCTGTCCGGCCTCGCCCTGGTCACCACGCTCGCCTTCCGCCCCTACGGCCACACCTGGGGCCTGGTGCTGGCGGTGCTGGCCGCGCTCACCATGACGGTCGGCAACGCGGCCGCGCTGCGCCAGCGCACCGACACCCCGTACGGCGCGGTCCGGCTGCTGGCCTGGTCCTCGATCGGCCAGGCCGGCTACCTGCTGGTGCCGCTGGCCGCCGCCGGGTGCGCCGGTTCGGCGCAGCCGCTGGGCGCGACCGTGGCCTACGCGCTGATCTACGGCCTGGTGAACCTGGGCGCGTTCGGCGCGGTCGCGCTGGTCGGCGGCTCCGGCCGGCTGGACGCCTTCCGCGGCCTGGCCGCGCGCAACCGCTGGGCGGCGTTCGCACTGGCCTTCTTCCTGCTCTGCCTGGCCGGCCTGCCGCCGGGCGTGGTCGGCCTGTTCGGCAAGGTCGTGGTGTTCCGCGCGGCGGTCGACGCGGGCCTGGGCTGGCTGGCCGTGGTGATGGCGGTGAACGTGGTGGTCGCGCTCGCCTACTACCTGAAGTGGACGGCGCTGCTGTTCGCGCCCGCCCCGGAGGCCGCCGGGCCGCGCCGCGTCCCGGCCCCGCTCACCGCCGCCCTGGGGCTCGCCGCCTGCGGCGCGGCGGTGCTCTCGGTGGCCCCGCAACTGGTGCTCCGGGTGGTGTCGGGCAGCCTGTTCTGACCCGTGGTCGAATGCCGGAGGGAACGAACGGGCCAGCTCGGCGCGTTGATCCCGGCAGAGGGAAGCTGCTCCAGGGGCTTCCGCCGGCACCACAGGAGGGCCCGCAGTGCACCGCCACCACAACGGATTGCGGACGGCCGTCCTGCTGGGCGGCCTGTCCGCGCTGATCCTGGTGATCGGCAGCTTCTTCGGCCGCACCGGTCTGCTGGTGGCCCTGCTGGTCGCGGTCGGCACCAACGCCTACGCGTACTGGAACAGCGACAAGCTGGCGCTGCGCGCGATGCGGGCCCGCCCGGTCAGCGAGATCGAGGCCCCGCAGCTGTACCGGATCGTCCGCGAGCTCTCCACCGCGGCCCGCCAGCCGATGCCGCGGCTTTACATCTCGCCGACGCCCGCCCCGAACGCCTTCGCCACCGGCCGCAACCCGCGCAACGCCGCGGTCTGCTGCACCGATGGCATCCTGCAGCTGCTGGACGAGCGCGAGCTGCGCGGCGTGCTGGGCCACGAGCTGAGCCACGTCTACAACCGGGACATCCTGATCTCCTCGGTGGCCGGGGCGCTGGCCTCGGTGGTGATGTTCCTGGTCAACTTCGCCTGGCTGATCCCGGTCGGCCGCTCGGACGACGACGACGGCCCGGGCCTGGTCGGCATGCTGGCGATCATGATCCTGGGGCCGGTCGCGGCGGGCCTGATCCAACTGGCCGTCAGCCGCTCCCGCGAGTACCAGGCGGACGCCGACGGAGCCAGGATCACCGGCGACCCGCTGGCCCTGGCGAGCGCCCTGCGCAAGCTCGACGCCGGTACCCAGCGGCTGCCGCTGCCGCCCGAGCCGCAGCTCCAGACGGCCAGTCACCTGATGATCGCCAACCCGTTCCGCCCGGGCGAGCGCGGCGCCAAGCTGTTCTCCACCCACCCGCCGATGCGCGAGCGGATCGCCCGGCTGGAGCGGATGGCCGGCCGCTGACCCGGTGGCCGGGCGGTCACCCTCCGTGGCCGCCCGGCGTGCGACGCCCGTTCCGGGGTGGTACGAATCGTTTCGTCCCCCGACCGTCCCCGTCCCGGGGGGGCTCTCGTCCTACCGTGCGCGGGATCGGAGCGTCATGGACAACTATCCGCTGCTCAACATCTTCTGGACGATGCTGGAGCTGTTCCTCTGGGTCCTCTGGTTCTTCCTGCTGTTCAAGATCATCACGGACATCTTCCGCAGCAACGACATGGGCGGCGGCGCCAAGGCCGGCTGGACGATCTTCGTCATCCTGCTGCCCTTCCTCGGCGTCCTGGTCTACCTGATCGTCCGCGGCGGCTCGATGCACGAACGCGACCTGGACCAGGCCCGGCAGGCCGACGCCGCCTTCCAGGACTACGTCCGCCGGGCCGCCGCCGGACCGCCGTCCTCCCCCAACCACGTGGCCGAGCTGTCCAAGCTCGCCGAGCTGAAGGAGAGCGGCGCGCTGTCCGACCAGGAGTACCAGCGGGCCAAGGACAAGCTGCTCGCCTGACCGGTCCGGACCGGAGGCCCGCCGCGGAGCAGGTGCCGCGGCGGGCCTCCGGCGTGCGCGGGCCCTACTGGGCGTCCTGCAGCTCCCGGTCGTGGCCGCCGTGGTGCCAGCGGCCGTCGCTGCGGTCCCGGACCAGGGTGAACCGGTCGAACAGCACCGGCACCGGGTCGGGCCGCCCGGCCACCGCGGCCGCCGAGTGGTAGTAGCTGACGGTGATGCTGGTCCGCCCGCCGGGCGCCAGGCCGGGGTCCACGTCGAACACCGCCATACCGTACGGGAAGGCGTGGTCGGGGTCGCGGACGGCCGACCAGGTGGCCTTCTCCTTGGCGTCCGGGTCGGCCTTGTAGGTCAGCCGCTGGGTGCGGACGAAGGCGTCCGGCACGCCGCCGTTCGGGTCGGTCAGGAAGTCGTCGTCGTGCGAGGCGGTGCCGCCGCCGCCCAGGATCAGGTGCACGGTGCCCTTGGAGCTGTCGATCTGCTTCAGCCCGTCGTCCACCACGCTCGGGCGCAGCAGGGTGCCCGGGTCGGTGCCGCGCACCGGGTGGGTGCGCTCGTAGTCGTGGTCGTGGCCGGCCAGCACCAGGTCGACCGAGTAGCGGTCCAGGATCGGCAGCAGGTGCTCGCGCAGGCCCATGTCACCGCCGTGGCTCTTCGCGGAGGAGGACATCGCGAACTGGTGCATCGAGACCACCACCCAGTCCACCTCGCCGCCGCCCCGGGCCCGCGCCAGGGTGCGCTCCAGCCAGCGCAGCTGGGCGCCCTGGCTGTAGCCGAAGACGTAGACGGACTGCCCGGTGGCCGGGTCGAGCGAGGCGTCGTCCTCCACCGAGAGGTCGTTGCCGTCCAGGCTGAGGAACAGCACCGCGCCGACCTGGAAGGCGTACCAGTTGCCGCAGAAGTCGCGGGTCCGGTTGTCCGGCAGGTCGAACCGGGCGTGGTACGAGGCGTAGCCCAGCTCGCCGCCGCCGGCCTCCACCTCGTGGTTGCCGGGCGCGGGCATCCAGGGGCGGCGGGCGGCCGACTGCTGGAGGTTGTTCAGGAACGCGTCCCAGCACTGCGGCTGGAGCTGCGGGTTGTTGTTGGCGTAGGCCAGGTCGCCGTTCAGCAGGTGGAACAGCGGGTCGAAGCGCTCGACCTGGCGGACCGCCGCGGCCGCGTGGATCGAGGACTTCGACCACTTCGGGTCGCCCGCGCCCAGGTCGCCGAAGCTGGTGAACCGGAACGCCGCCCGCCCCCGCCGCGGCGCGGTCCGGAAACTGCCGCGGACGGGCGCCGCGCCGTCGTGCGCGACCTCGTACACGTAGGCGGTGTCCGGCCGCAGCCCGCGCAGCCGCACGCTGTGGGTGTACGTCTCGACCTTGTTCAGCCCGTCCACGTACGAGCGGCTGTGGGCCGGCTCGGTCCGGCCGAGGCCCTCGTGCGCGGTGCCGAGCCGCAGCTTCGGCCGGCGCACCGAGCCCGCAGTGGCCCAGGAGACGGTCATCTCGGTGGACGGCTCCTCGCCCCACTGCAGGTGCACCTGCTCCGGCGCGGGGACGCCCGCCACCGCGGGCTGCGTCCAGAGCAGGGCCGAACCGGGGACGGCGGCCAGCACGCCGGCCGTGGTGGTGGTGCGGAGCACCGTTCTGCGCGAGGGGTGAGCCACTGTCGCCTCCGTTGTAGACAGTCGAGAGCCGCCCGGACCCTCCCAGTCCCCGGCGAACACCGCACCCCCGCCCGCCACCGCCCGGCCGAACCCCCGGTGAACGCCCCGGAACCGACGCTCCGTCACACCCCTGCCACAAGTGCGCTCCGCCGCCCGCCCGCTCCGTTCCCGGTGTGCGAGCCTGGAGGCATGAAGCTGATCAACTTCCTGCTCAACGTCATCTGGCTGCTGTTCTGCGGACTGTGGATGGCGCTCGGCTACGCGCTCGCCGGGATCATCTGCTTCGTACTGATCGTCACCATCCCGTTCGGCATCGCGTCCTTCCGCCTCGCGGGCTTCATGCTCTGGCCGTTCGGCCGGACCACCGTGGTCCGCGACGACGCGGGCGCCCCGTCCTGCGTGGGCAACGTGATCTGGCTGGTGTTCGCGGGCTGGTGGCTGGCGCTCGGTCACATCCTGACCAGCATCCCGCTGTTCCTGTCGATCATCGGCATCCCGTTCGGCTGGGCCAACCTCAAGATGGTCCCGGTCTCGCTCACCCCGCTCGGCCGCGACATCGTCTCCACCGACCAGGGCTTCGGCGCCCGCTGACCGCCCGTCGACCGTGTGCCCCGGTGGGAAAACCGCTCGCGGCCCCGCCCCGGCCGGGGTAGAACCGTCCGGTCGACGACGGCGGACGCAGTGGGGAGCAGGCAGTGGCGGAGCGCGAGATCCTGGCCGGCGGGGTCAACCTGGTCGAGCGGGTCGGCGACCGGGTGCTGCGGCCCACCGGGCCGTGGTCGCCCGCCGTGCACGGGCTGCTGGCCCACCTGCGGGCGGCCGGGTTCACCGGCGGCCCCGCCTTCCACGGGCTGACGGCGGACGGACGGGAGATCCTCGACTTCCTGCCCGGCGAGGTCTCCGACTACCCGCCGACCCCGGCCGCGGCCTCCCGCACCGCCCTACTGAGCGCCGCCCGCCTGCTGCGCGCCTACCACGACGCCACCGCGGGCTACACCGCCGAGGGCTGGATGCTGCCCGCCCGGGAGCCCGCCGAGGTGGTCTGCCACGGCGACTACGCCCCGCACAACTGCGTGCTGGACGGCGAACGGGTGGTCGGCGTCATCGACTTCGACACCGCCCACCCCGGCCCCCGGCTCTGGGACGTCGCCTACGCCGCCTACCGCTGGGCCCCGATCACCGCGCCCGGCAACGCCGACGGCTTCGGCACCCCCGACGAACAGGCCGTCCGGGTCCGGGAGTTCTGCGACGCCTACGGCCTCGGCCGGGCCGACCGGGCCGCCCTGGTCGACACCGTCGAGGCCCGGCTGCACGCCCTGGTCGCCCACATGCGGGCCGAGGCTGCCGCCGGGAACGCCGCCTTCGCCTCCCACCTCGCCGACGGCCACCACCTGATGTACCTCTCCGACGCCGCCTACGCGGTCCGCGAGCGCGCCCGCTTCGAGGAGCGGCTCCTGGCGGAGTGACCGGACGACCGGCCTACTCCTGCGGGCCCTCGCCCGCCAGGTGCAGCCGCAGCGCCCGGAACTCCGCGGCGATCCCGTCCAGCGTGTAGTGCGCGTTCAGCCCGCTGGGGTTCGGCAGCACCCACACCTCGGTCGACCCGATCGGCTCCGGCTGCGGCCCGACCGCCGCCCGCGGCCGGCCGAACGCCGTCCGGTACGCCCCGATGCCCAGCACTGCCAGCGCCCGCGGCCGCAGCCGCGTCACCCGCTCCACCAGCGCCGCGCCGCCCGCCCGGTACTCCTCGGCGGTCAGCTCCGCGGCCTTCGCCGTGGTCCGCGACACCACGTTGGTGATCCCCAGGCCCAGGCCGAGCAGCTCCTCCTGCTCCGCGGGCCCGAACTGCCGCGGCGTGAACCCGGAGCGGTACAGGGCCGGCCAGAACCGGTTGCCCGGCCGGGCGAAGTGCCGCCCGGTCGCCCCCGACCACAGGCCCGGATTGATCCCGCAGAACAGCACCCGCAGACCCGGCCCGGCCACGTCCGGGATCACCGCGTCCTGGGCGGCGGCCAGTTCCTCGGCGGTCGGCCGCCGCAGCGCACTTCCAGTCATCCCCCCACTCTGCCCCACCCGGCCCGGCCGCGACGGCCGCCCCGCGCGGCGAATGGATAGTCAGTTCGATTGTTTCCCTGACCGGGTGACCTCCCCGGCGGAGAATGGAGCGATGCCGTACGAACTGAACGCCCTGATCGCCACCGGGGAGCTGATCGGCGTGGTGGTGGCCGAGATCCCGCTCGCCCGCGCGGTCGGCCTGCCGCACGGACTCGCCCTGGTGCCGATGACCGACGTCCTCCACGACGTGCTCCAACACCCCTCCAACACACCGGACTTCGGCTTCAAGCGATTCCCCTCCGGCTTCGCCCCGCGGGTCGCCGGCTGGTCCAAGGCCGCCCCGATCGGCTACCTGGAGCTCGACGCCGAACACCCGGCCGGCCGCCGCGCCGCCCTCTGGTACGACGGCCGCACCACCCTCGGCCCGCTCACCCCCGCCGACGGTGCCCCGCTCCACCTGCTGCTGCGCGCCCTCGGCGCCACCGTCCCCGCCGTCCGCGAGATCGCCGACGCCGTGGACGCGCACTGCCGCCGCGCCGCCGAGGGCTGACGGCCCGTCCGCCCCGCCCCGGCGGCCACCGGCCGGTGCACCGTTCGGCGTACGCGCGGTGGCCCCGTACTTTCGGGTGGCCCAACGTGTGGGTGCAGGCGAAATGCCTGAACTCCCCCCGAAAGGAACGGCTTTACCATGCGTGCCCACTGGCCGGCCGCCGCGCTGACCGCAGTCCTGACCCTCAGCACGGTCACCCTGGCGTCCGCCGCCCCCGCGTCCGCTGCCGACCCCGCCGACGCGTTCCGCGCCCGCCCCACCGGCGCCCTCGTCCAGGCCGCGGCCCTCCCGCCGCTGCCCTCCCTCCCGATCACCGCCCCCACCCCGCCCGGGACGCCCGACCTCCCCGCGGCCCCCACCGCTCCCACGCTGCCCGCCGCGCCCGCCGTCCCCGACATCGGCGGCCTGCTCGGCCCGCTCCAAGGACTCCTCGGCACCCTCACCGGCCTGCTCGGCACCGGCGCCGGCACCGGCACCGGCACCGGGGCCCCCGACACCGGCGCCGTCCAGCACCTGGTCGACCAGCTCACCGGCACCCTGCAGGGCCTGCTCGGCCCGCTCCCCGCCACCCCGCCGACCAAGCCCTGACCCCGCACCCCGCCCCCGCACACGCGGAGGGAGGGCACCCGCCGCGCGGATGCCCTCCCTGGTGCGGAGCCCGAGTCCCTACCGCTCAGCGGTAGTTCACGAACTGGATGGCGAAGTCCAGGTCCTTGCCCTTGAGCAGGGCCTGGACCGCCTGCAGGTCGTCCCGCGACTTCGAACTGACCCGCAGCTCGTCGCCCTGGACCTGGGCCTTGACGCCCTTGGGGCCCTCGTCCCGGATGATCTTCGCGACCTTCTTGGCATCGTCGGTGGTGATGCCTTCCTTGATGTCGGCGAAGATCTTGTACTCCTTGCCGGACAGCTGCGGCTCCGCCGCGTCCAGCGCCTTCAGCGACAGCCCGCGCTTCACGAACTTGGTCTGCAGCACGTCCAGGATCGCCCGGACCCGCTCCTCGCCGTTGGCCTTCATCTCGATCTTCTCGCCGGACCGCTTGATCTCGGCGCCCACGTTCTTGAAGTCGAACCGGGTGGCGATCTCGCGGGAGGTCTGGTTGATCGCGTTGTCGACCTCCTGCCACTCGACCTTCGAGACGATGTCGAAACTGGAGTCGGCCATGGGTGTTGGTCTCCTTGCACTACGGCTGCACGGTCGCGCCGCCCGCCACCGGCGAGCGACGCCCCAGCCTATCCAGCCCCCCGCGCCCCCGCCCGCAACCGCCGCCGCCCGCCCCGGCCGCGACCTGACGTAACCGAGTGGCAGACCACCCCCCAACATCAGGTATCGTTTACGACGTCGAACAGGGCAGTGCCCCGTGAGACACCATCCCTGGCTGGTTGCCCGAGCGGCCAAAGGGAGCAGACTGTAAATCTGTCGCGCAAGCTACGCAGGTTCGAACCCTGCACCAGCCACTGGATAAACGCGAAGGCCCCGGACGGCACCTGCCGTCCGGGGCCTTCGCGTTGGGCGCCCGTCCCCGCCCCGTCAGCCCTGGTGGTTCTGGCGGGGGAGGGCGAGGGCCACCGTGTCGGCGAACTCGCGGACGGCGCTGGTGCGGGAGACCACCCGGCCGCAGTGCACGACCAGCCGGGAGTGGCCGCCGGTGAGCGCGCCGTCCAGGCTGTCGCCGCGGACGGCGAGGAGCTCGGCGGGGAACCCGGCGTCGACCCGGACCGGGGCCAGGCCGAGCGCGGAGCGGGCCCGGGCGGAGACCGCCTCGTAGGCGGAGGCGGGGGAGAGCGCGCCGGTCGCGGCCAGCAGCCGGGCGGTGTCCAGCGGATCGGCCCGGCCGACCGGGTTGGAGGCGTCCCGCAGCCCGCCGCCGCCCGCCGTCAGGTTCACCCGGGCCTGCGCCAGTTCCCGCACCAGCGAGGGCCGCAGGCCGATCGGGGCTCCCTCCAGGCCGGTGCAGCCGCCGTTCTGCGGCAGGCAGGCGACCCGCATCCCGGCGCCGGCCAGCAGCCCGGCCGCGCCGGGCGGCAGCGCGCTGCACGGCCCGAGCGTGACCCGGGGCCGGTGCGGGGCCAGCGCGGCGACCAGCCGGGCCAGCTGGGCCTGGTCGGCGGCGTTGGTGTGCAGGTCGACCGGGCAGTCCGCGTCGGCCGCGGCCGCCAGCAGCACCTGCACGTACCCGGCCGGGTCCGGGTCCAGGTCGGGGCAGCCGCCCGCCACGTCCGCGCCGAGCTTGAGCGCGTCCCGCAGCTGGGCCCGCCCGTCCGCCCCGGCCAGGCCGGTGAGCAGCCGGGGCATCGCCACCGCCTGTAGCTCGGCCAGCCCGCGCAGCGCCTGACGGGCCGTGAGCACCGCCTCCAGCCGGCCCAGCCCGTGCACGTCGCCGATCCGGACGTGGGTGCGCTGCGCGGTCGCCCCGTACCCGAGCGAGGTGAGCGCCGCCTCGGTGACCCGCCGGACCAGCTCGGCCGGCCCGTCCGCGGGGGCGGCGGGCAGCGCGCTGGAGAACGCGCTGTCGTAGTGCCCGTGCGGCTCGGCCGGCGCGGGCAGCAGCAGGTAGCCGGACAGGTCGATCCGGGCTCCGGTGGTGACGGTCGGCTGCCCGGGCATCGCGGGCAGCGGCCCGAGGCTGCCGACCGTGCCGACCGCCTGGATGCGGTCCCCGCTGATCCGGACGTCCACCACCCGTCCGTCCGCCAGCCGGGCCCCGGCCAGCAGCAGCACCGGCCCGTGCCCCAGCGGGTTGGCGGCCGACGGCGGCTGGGCGCCGCCCTCGCTGCGTTCACTCATCGGCCCCGCTCCCTCCAGTCCCGTCGGCCCGGTCCCGTCGGCCGCCCGGCCGTCCCGGTGCGGGCGGCCGGCCTGCGGCGCACCCGGGAGATCACTGCCGGTCGAGCCTAGGCCGGTCCCGGCCGGGACGGTCGGATGCGGGGCGCCAGGACGTGTCGGGCGCGTTCCGGTTGCGCCGGAGGTCGAACGGGTGTCGGGTGACGGTCCGTCAGTACGGGGCCGCCGACCTGCGGAGATCCGCCGCGGATACGGATTTCACCTCTGGCCCGGAAACGTGTAATCTCTTCCTCGTTCGCCCCTATAGCTCAGTCGGTAGAGCGTCTCCATGGTAAGGAGAAGGTCTGCGGTTCGATTCCGCATGGGGGCTCTGGTGAAAGGCTCCTCGCCTCGGCGGGGTCCGATCATCAAAGCGGTGTAGCTCAGTTGGTAGAGCAAGCGGCTCATAATCGCTGTGTCACCGGTTCAAGTCCGGTCACCGCTACTCCGCGTAGTCGATCGGGGGGAGTACTCCCGATCGGCTACTCTTGTCTGTGTTCTTATTCGTTGTCCCAGGAAGGCACTCCCGTGGCTGCCACTGACGTCCGCCCGAAGATCACGCTGGCCTGCGTGGAGTGCAAGGAGCGGAACTACATCACCAAGAAGAACCGGCGTAACGACCCGGACCGTCTTGAGATGAAGAAGCACTGCCCGCGTTGCAACTCGCACACGGCGCACCGCGAAACCCGCTGACTTTGCCTCGACTCCAGGCCGCACCCCGCTGAGGGGAGCGGCCTGGAGTCATTTCTGCCTGCCTGCCTGCTCGCCTGCTCCTGCTCGCCTGTCCGTCGGGCCGGGACGCACCGCACGCGCCGGACGCACCATCGGAGGAGTTGCCCATGCCGCTCGACCCTTCGTTCATCGGGCGGACCTACCCGCCGACCGATCCGTACGAGGTCGGCCGGGAGAAGATCCGCGAGTTCGCCACCGCGATCGGTGACGCGAACCCGGCCTACACCGACGCCGAAGCGGCCAAGTCCTTCGGGCACCCGGACGTCATCGCCCCGCAGACCTTCCCCTTCATGCTGACCTTCCGGGCCGCCGCCCAGGTCGTCGAGGACCCGGAGCTCGGCCTGGACTACAGCCGGGTGGTGCACGGCGACCAGAAGTTCGCCTACACCCGCCCGGTGCGGGCCGGCGACCGGCTCTCCGTCACCATCTCGATCGACGCCATCAAGTCCCTCGCGGGCAACGAGGTGCTGACGATCCGCGGCGAGGTGCACGAGGCCAACGGCGAGCACGTGGTGACGTCGATCATGACGCTGGTGGCGCGCGCCGCCGACGAAGCCGGGGAGGAGTGACCGTGGCGGTCCGCTTTGACGAGGTCCAGGTCGGCACCGAACTGCCGGCCGGTTCGTTCCCGGTCACCCGGGCGACCCTGGTGCAGTACGCCGGGGCCTCCGGCGACTTCAACCCGATCCACTGGAACGAGAAGTTCGCCCTGGAGGTCGGCCTCCCGGACGTGATCGCCCACGGCATGTTCACCATGGCCGAGGCCGTCCGGATCGTCACCGACTGGACGGGCGACCCCGCCGCGGTGGTCGAGTACGGCGTCCGCTTCACCAAGCCCGTGATCGTCCCCAACGACGGCGTCGGCGCCACCATCGAGGTCACCGGGAAGGTCGCCGCCCTCCTCGACGACCACCGGGTCCGCGTCGACCTGATCGCCACCAGCGAGGGCCAGAAGGTCCTCGGCATGGCCCGCGCGGTCGTCCGCCTGAGCTGACGCCGGGCAGGGGCCCGCTGGGAGCGAAGCTCCAGGGGCCCGGGGAACGGCGGTGCCGAGTGGCGGGTGTCCGACGGGCTGCGAGGCGCTGCTCCGTTTCGGGCCGAAGGTCTTCTGGCCGACGCCCCGTGGCGCCCCGCTGTGTTCCGGCGCATCGCCTCTCGGCCCCGCCGTTCCCCGGGCCCCTGATTTCTTCCGCTCGGGGCTCCGGTTCCCCTTGTGAAGTTAGTGGCCAATCACTAATCTGGTGGGCATGGCCAGGAACAGCATCCGGATGTCCGCCGAGGAGCGGCGCGAGAGCGTCGTCCGCGCGGCCATGGTGGAGTTCGCCCGGGGCGGCTACCGGGGGACGTCCACGGAGGCGATCGCCCGGCGGGTGGGCGTCTCGCAGCCGTACCTGTTCCGGCTGTTCCCCAACAAGCAGGCGATCTTCCAGGCCGCGGCCGAGCACTGCATGGAGGAGACCTGGCGGGTCTTCGACCGGGCCTCGCAGGGGCTGACGGGCGAGGCCGCGCGGCACGCGATGGGGGAGGCGTACCTGAGCCTGGTCGAGGACCGGGAGCAGGTGATGATGCAGATGCAGATCTACGTCTCGGTGTTCGCGGCGGAGTCGGCCGGCGAGGGGGAGGTCGGCGAGGCGGCCCGCGCGGGCTGGCTGCACCTGTTCGAGCGGGTCCGGGAGCGGATCGGCGGCGACCAGGGCGAGGCCACCGAGTTCATGGCGCACGGCATGCTGATCAACACCCTGGTGGCCCTGGGGTATCCGACGGACCATCGGATCTGGTCCGGGTTCGAGGACCTGGAGCAGCGCGACGGGAAGCAGGACGAGGAGAGCTGAGCGCGCGGCGCTCCGTCGGAAGTACGCGGCGGGCGCCGTTTTTTCGGCCCACAAAAGTTATTGATCAATCACAACCTATGGGGGAAGTACCGTGCACAGGCAAGCCGTCCGCACACTGGTGATCGTCAGTACGGCCAGCTTCATGGCCGGGCTCGACAACCTGGTCGTCACCACCGCCCTGCCCGCCATCCGCGCCGACCTCGGGGGAGCGCTCGCCGACCTGGAGTGGACGGTCAGCGCCTACACCCTGACCTTCGCCGTGCTGCTGATGCTCGGCGCCGCCCTCGGCGACCGCTTCGGCCGCCGCCGGATGTTCCTGGCGGGGCTGACCGTCTTCACGCTCGGCTCGGCCGCGGCCGCGCTGGCCCCGAACATCGGCTCGCTGATCGCCGCCCGCGCCGTCCAGGGCGCCGGCGCGGCCGTGATGATGCCGCTCACCCTGACCCTGCTCACCGCGGCGGTGCCCGCGGCCCGGCGCGGCATGGCGTTCGGCATCTGGTCCGGCGTCGGCGGACTCGCCGTCGCCACCGGGCCGCTGATCGGCGGGAGCCTCACCGAGCACTTCTCCTGGCAGTGGATCTTCTGGGTCAACGTCCCGGTCGGACTCGTCCTGCTGCCGCTGGCCGCCCGCGGCCTCGCCGAGAGCCGGGGCGAGAACCCCCGGCTGGACGTCCCGGGCACCGTGCTGGTCAGCGGCGGGCTGTTCGGCCTGGTGCTCGGCCTGGTCCGCGGCAACCCGGACGGCTGGACCGACCCGCTGGTGCTCGGCTCGCTGACCGCCGGCGCGCTGCTGCTGCTCGCCTTCGTGGTGCACGAGGTCCGCTGGGCGAAGCGGCCGATGCTGCCGATGCGGCTGTTCCGCGGCCGGGCGTTCAGCGCCGTCAACTCCGCCAGCCTGCTGATGTACCTCGGCATGTTCGGCTCGATCTTCCTGATCAGCCAGTACTTCCAGGGCATCGGCGGCTACAGCCCGCAGCAGGCCGGCATCCGGATGCTCCCGTGGACGGCGATGCCGCTGCTGGTCGCCCCGCTGGCCGGACTGCTCACCGACCGGATCGGCGGCCGCCCCCTCGTGGTGGCCGGCCTCGTCCTGCAGGCGCTCGGCCTGCTCGGGTTCGCGCTGCTCGCCGACCACTCCGCCGGGTACGGGCAGCAGGTCCCGGTCCTGGTGGTCTGCGGCATCGGGATGTCGCTGTACTTCGCCCCCACCGCCAACCTGGTGATGGCCAGCGTCGGCCCCGGCGAACAGGGCATCGCCTCCGGCGCGAACAACGCCATGCGCGAGGTCGGCGGGGCGCTCGGCGTGGCCGTGCTGTCCGCGGTCTTCTCCGCCCGGGGCGGCTACGGCAGCGCCGCGGCCTTCACCGACGGACTCGTGCCCGCCCTGCTGGTCGGCGCCGCCGCGGTGGCCGCCGGAGCACTCGCCGCCGCCCTCGTCCCACGCCGGCACGGCATGCGGACGACCACCCCCGCCACCACCACCGCTCCCGCCGAACAGCAGATCCCCGCCGCCGCCGGCCGGGCCTGACCCCGACCCCGCCTCCCGAGAGGAGCGACCCGTGCTGTCCCTCACCCTGCCCTGGACCCCGGGCCCGGCCACCGCCGAGCCGCCCGCCCGCCCCGTGGTGATGATCGCCGAACTGGAGGTCCGCGCCCTGCGGCACGTCCCCGGCTTCCTGCTCGCCTCCCTCAAGGTCCGCCGTGCCGCCCGCCGGGCCCCCGGCTCCCTCGGCGTCGCCCTCCGCACCGCCCCGCTGCGCCGCACCTTCTGGGTGCTCTCCGCCTGGACCGACCACGACAGCCTGCGCGCCTTCGTCCGCTCCGACACCCACCGCGCCGCCATGACCGCCCTCCGCCCCGCCATGGCCCGCTCCGCCTTCGCCGACTGGGCCGCCGACACCCCGGCCGCCCCCCGCTGGGCCGAGGCCGACCGCCAGTTGGCCGCCACCGCCTGACCCCCACCGCCTGACCCCCACCGGCACCCCCGGGCCCGGCACGAGGACCTCCGCCGCACGGCGGTTCGGCGGAGGTCCCCGCGCCGGGCCCGGGCGGTGGCCCGGGGAAGGGGCGGGTCTCGCTTACGCTGGGGCCGTGATCGAGCAGATGGATGCCCCGCTGGCCCCGTTGACCACGCTGCGCCTGGGCGGCCCGGCCCGGCGGTTGGTGACGGCCGAGACGGACGCCGAGGTGGTGGCCACGGTGCGGGAGGCGGACCGGGCCGGCGAGCCGCTGCTGGTGCTGGGCGGCGGGTCGAACCTGGTGATCGGCGACGCGGGCTTCCCCGGGACGGTGCTGCGGATCGCCACCGAGGGCTTCGAGCTCGACGGCACCGCGCTGGAACTGGCGGCCGGCGAGGTCTGGTCCGACGCGGTGGCCCGCACCGTCGAGGCGGGCCTGGCCGGGATCGAGTTCCTGGCCGGCATCCCCGGCTCGGCCGGCGCCACCCCGGTGCAGAACGTGGGCGCGTACGGCCAGGAGGTCGCCGAGACCGTCACCGAGGTGGTCGCCTACGACCGCCTGCTCGGCGAGACCGTCACGCTGGCCAACGCGGACTGCGCCTTCTCCTACCGGCACAGCCGCTTCAAGGCCGACCCGGACCGGTACGTGGTGCTCCGGGTGCGGTTCGAACTGGCGGACGAGGGTGGCCTCTCCTCGCCGGTGAAGTACGCCGAGGTGGCCCGCGCGATGGGCGTCGCGGCCGAGCAGCGGGTCAAGCTCGCGGACGCCCACGCCGAGGTGCTGCGGCTGCGGGCCGGCAAGGGCATGGTGCTGGACGCCGCCGATCACGACACCTGGTCGGCCGGCTCCTTCTTCACCAACCCGATCCTGACGGACCGTCAGTACGCCGAGTTCACCGCCCGGTTGGGCGGCCTGGAGGCGCCGAGCTACCCGGCCGGCGAGGGCCGGACCAAGACCTCCGCGGCCTGGCTGATCGACAACGCGGGCTTCCGCAAGGGCCACGGCTCCGGCCCGGCGACGCTCTCCACCAAGCACACCCTGGCCCTCACCAACCGGGGCTCGGCCACCACCGAGGACCTGCTCGCGCTGGCCCGCGAGATCCGCGACGGCGTCCGGGCCGCGTTCGGCGTGGAGCTGGTCAACGAACCGGTGCTGGTCGGCGTCGCCCTCTGAAACCGGCCCGCCGGAACAGACCCGTTGGAACAGCCGGGGACGGGGTACTCAGCCCGCGGTTGAGTACCCGCGCCCTGCCGGGCCCCGCCCCGCCCGCGGGACGCTCTGCGCATGAGAACGACGCTCGCGCACCGCGCGCCCCTGCTGGTCCCGCTGCTCGCCTCCGCCCTGGCCTGGGCGCTCTGGCTCGGCTGGGACCAGCGGAAGGACGTCCACCCGGACGGCTCGGAGACCGGGCCGTACCAGCCGTGGCAGGTGGTCGGCCTGGTGCTGACGGCGGCCGCGGCGGTCTGCTGGTCCGCCTACCGGGGCCGGGCCCTGCCCGCGGCGGCCGGCGCCGCCGCGGGCCTCGCGGGCGCCGCCTGGATCGACTGGTCCGGCGAGGGCGACGGGCTGTACGTGATCGGGGTGGCGATGACCGCGCTCGGCACCCTGGCCGCCGCCGGCACGCTCGCCGCCCCGGTGGCCGCCCTCGGCCGCCGCCGACAGCACCCTTGGACCTAGACCTGCAGCGCCGCCGGGGCGGGCTCCTCCACCAGCCAGGCGTCGACCCCGGCCAGCAGCTCCTTGGCCACCTGCTCGGGGGCCCGCGAGGAGCGGATCGACTGCCGGGCCAGCTCGGCGAGTTCGGCGTCGGTGAAGGCGTGCGCCTCCCGGGCCAGCTCGTACTGGTCGGCCAGCCGGGAGCCGAACAGCAGCGGGTCGTCCGCGCCCAGGGCGAGCGGCACCCCGGCCTCGAAGAGCTGCCGCAGCGGGACGTCCTCGGGGCGCTCGTACACGCCGAGGGCGACGTTGGAGGCCGGGCAGACCTCGCAGGTGACCTGCCGGTCGGCGAGGCGCTGGAGCAGCCGCGGGTCCTCGGCGGCCCGGACGCCGTGGCCGATCCGGGCGGCGCCCAGGTCGTCCAGGCAGTCCCGGACCGAGCCCGGACCGGCCAGCTCGCCGCCGTGCGGGGCGGCGATCAGCCCGCCGTTCCGGGCGATGGCGAAGGCCCGGTCGAAGTCCCGGGCCAGGCCCCGGCGCTCGTCGTTGGACAGGCCGAACCCGATCACCCCCCGGTCGGCGTACCGGACGGCCAGCCGGGCCAGCGTCCGGGCGTCCATCGGCGACTTCATCCGGTTCGCGGCGACCAGCACCCGGATGCCGACGCCGGTCGCCGCGGAGGCCTCCCGGACGGCGTCCAGGACCAGTTCCAGGGCCGGGATCAGCCCGCCCAGCAGCGGGGCGTACGAGGTCGGGTCGACCTGGATCTCCAGCCAGCGGGAGCCGTCGGCCCGCTCGTCCTCGGCGGTCTCCAGGACCAGGCGCCGGATGTCGGACTCGTCGCGCAGGCAGGACCGCGCGGTGTCGTACAGCCGCTGGAACCGGAACCAGCCGCGCTCGTCGGTGGCCCGGAGTTTCGGCGGGGTCCCCGAACTGAGCGCCTCCGGCAGCCGGATGCCGTGCTTGTCGGCGAGTTCGAGCAGCGTCGCGGGGCGCATCGAACCGGTGAAGTGCAGGTGCAGATGGGCCTTCGGCAGGCTCCGGACATCACGCAGGCGATCCATTCACCGATCCTGCCGCAAAACGCCCGGAAACAGGAACCGCCCTCCGCGCCTCGCCCGAAGGGGTGAGCCGCGGAGGGCGGTGCTGACGGGACGTCAGTCCCGGGCCTCGCCGAGCAGCTTCTGCAGCCGGCTGACGCCCTCGACCAGGTCGGCGTCGCCCAGCGCGTAGGAGAGCCGCAGGTAGCCGGGGGTGCCGAAGGCCTCGCCGGGGACGACCGCGACCTCGGCCTCGTCCAGGATCAGCGCGGCCAGCTCGGCGGAGGTCTGCGGGCGCTTGCCGCGCAGCTCCTTGCCGAGCAGGCCCTTCACCGACGGGTAGGCGTAGAACGCGCCCTCCGGCTCGGGGCAGAACACGCCGTCGATCTCGTTCAGCATCGCCACGATCGTGCGGCGGCGGCGGTCGAAGGCGGTCTTCATCTCGTCCACCGCGGCCAGGTCGCCGGAGACGGCGGCCAGCGCCGCGCGCTGCGCCACGTTGGAGACGTTCGAGGTGGCGTGCGACTGCAGGTTGGCGGCCGCGTTGACGACGTCCTTCGGGCCGATCAGCCAGCCCACCCGCCAGCCGGTCATCGCGTAGGTCTTGGCCACGCCGTTGACCACGATGCACTTGTCGGCCAGCTCGGGCAGCAGGGCCGGCAGCGAGGTGAAGGCCGCGTCGCCGTAGACCAGGTGCTCGTAGATCTCGTCGGTCAGCACCCACAGGCCGTGCTCCAGCGCCCAGCGGCCGATCGCCTCGGCCTCGGCCTCGGTGTACACCGCGCCGGTCGGGTTGGACGGCGAGACGAACAGCACGACCTTGGTGTTCGCGGTGCGGGCGGCCTCCAGCTGCTCCACCGAGACCTTGTAGCCGGTGGTCTCGTCCGAGACGACCTCGACGGGGGTGCCGCCGGCCAGCTTCACGGCCTCCGGGTAGGTGGTCCAGTACGGGGCCGGGATGATCACCTCGTCGCCCGGGTCGAGGATCGCGGCGAAGGCGTTGTAGATCGCCTGCTTGCCGCCGTTGGTCACCAGCACCTGCGAGGCGTCCACCTGGTACCCGGAGTCGCGCAGCGTCTTGGCGGCGATCGCGGCCTTCAGCTCCGGCAGGCCGCCGGCCGGGGTGTAGCGGTGGTTCGCCGGGTCCTGGCAGGCGGCCACGGCGGCGTCCACGATGTAGCCGGGGGTCGGGAAGTCGGGCTCGCCGGCGCCGAAGCCGATCACCGGACGGCCGGCCGCCTTGAGGGCCTTGGCCTTGGCGTCGACGGCGAGGGTGGCGGACTCGGCGATGGCTCCGACCCGGGCGGAGACCCGGCGGTCGGCGGGGGAGACGTTCTCGGGGGTGGGTGCGCTCATGCCCCAAATGCTCCCAGACCGCCGGAGCCCGGGGCATCGCGGTTTCCCGTTCCCCGGCGGGGGCTTGTCGACCGCCGCCCGGAGCGCCGGACGATCTCGGGCGGAAGACGGTGACGGCCGGACAATCTCGGTCGGATCACGGGAAAAGTCGGTGAATCCGGTTCCCGGTGAATGAGGTTCGACCAATCGGCGAAGAACCCGTACACTCACTGCTCGATGGCTCCCGAAGTGCGGGTCCTCCGGTCGGGTTCACCACACGGCCGGTCGGATGCGGTAGGTTGGGGCCACGTCGGAGCCGCGAGGTTTCGAAGGGCACTAGCTCAATTGGTAGAGCACCGGTCTCCAAAACCGGCGGTTGGGGGTTCGAGTCCCTCGTGCCCTGCTGCTTGATCCGTGCAAGCCCGTTCGCTCCACCGGAGCGAGCGGGCTTGATGCGGAGAGGGCCCCACCCAGCACTGCTTTCGCCGGATCGCCCGTGCCGCAGGCACGGAAGCTCCGCAGGACCCGGATTCAGGTGAGGACGAGTGACGGAGACCACGGGCTCCACCGCAACGCCTGAGAGTGGCAACCCCGAGGGGGCCGAAGGCGCGGCGGACGAGACCACCGCGGCGGACGGCAAGCTGTCCCGGCGCGAGCGTCGGCGTGCCAACAAGGCCGCCGGTGGCGAGGGTGGCAAGAAGTCCGGCAAGCGGGCCAAGAAGGGCCTGTTCGCCCGGATCGGCATCTTCTACCGTCAGATCATCGCCGAGCTCCGCAAGGTGGTCTGGCCCACCCGCAGCCAGCTGATCCAGTACACCACCGTCGTCGTGACCTTCGTGATCGTGATGATGCTGCTGGTCGCCGGTCTGGACTGGGGCTTCTCGAAGCTCGCCTTCTGGGTCTTCGGCTGAGACCCGGTCCGACAGGCCGACAGCGCAGGGAGTCCCGCCGGACCCCGCACCGACACACCACCCCGACCCGGGCCGAACCCTTCGGCCCGGGTCGAGTTGTCGGCGCGAAGCCCGGCGGGCGACTACCGTTGAGTCGGTACTGTTGAGGTATCCGTTCCCACCAGGAAAGAAGCAGCGACCGTGTCTGAGTCCCCCCTGTACGACGCCGACGAGACCGTCCGCGAGGCGGATGTCGCCGCCGAGCCGGACGCGGCCGAGGCTGCTGCCGACGTCGAGGCCGCCGAGGAGATCGTCTACGAGGCGGACGCCGCGGAGGACGAGGTCGAGGCCGCCGACGAGCGGGAGGCCGGCGAACCGGCCGAGGCCGCCGCCGTGCACGAGGTGGACGAGACCGAGGCCGCCGCGGAGGAAGCCTTCACCGAGGCCGACGAGACCGCAGAGGCCGTCGAGACCGATGGGGCCGACGAGACCGCCGAGGAGTCCGCGGAGCCGGTCGAGGAGGTCGAGAGCGACCCGGTCGCCGAGTTCCGCGAGCAGCTGCGCCGCGCCCCCGGCGAGTGGTACGTCATCCACACCTACGCCGGCTACGAGAACCGGGTGAAGCAGAACCTGGAGCAGCGCTCCGTCTCGCTGAACGTCGAGGACTACATCTTCGAGTCCCAGGTTCCGCAGGAGGAGGTCGTCCAGATCAAGAACGGCGACCGCAAGACCATCCGGCAGAACAAGCTCCCCGGCTACGTGCTGGTCCGGATGGACCTCACCCCGGAGTCCTGGGGCGTCGTGCGCAACACCCCCGGCGTCACCGGCTTCGTCGGCAACGCCTACGACCCGTACCCGCTGACGCTGGACGAGGTCGTCAAGATGCTCGCCCCCGACGTGGAGCGCGCCGCCGCCAAGGAGGCCGGCAAGGCCTCCCCGGTGCGCCCGGTCGAGGTGCAGGTGCTCGACTTCGAGGTCGGCGACTCGGTCACCGTCACCGACGGTCCGTTCGCCACCCTGCAGGCGACCATCAACGAGATCAACCCCGACTCGAAGAAGGTCAAGGGCCTGGTGGAGATCTTCGGCCGGGAGACCCCGGTCGAGCTCTCCTTCGACCAGATCCAGAAGAACTGATCCAGCAGAACCGATCCAGCCACTCCGGTTCCGGGGCGGGAGCGAAGGCTCCCGCCCCGGAACCGTTTTGGTCCAGCGACGCCTCAGCGGTTAGCCTGGTCCGATGTGTGTCCTGGCGGTCGGGTTTCGCCCCGGGGTCGGGCACATCAGCAATCACCTCTCGGAAGGACCCGGAGAGAAATGCCTCCCAAGAAGAAGAAGGTCACGGGGCTTATCAAGCTCCAGATCAACGCCGGTGCGGCCAACCCGGCCCCGCCGGTCGGCCCCGCGCTCGGTCAGCACGGTGTCAACATCATGGAGTTCTGCAAGGCGTACAACGCGGCCACCGAGTCGCAGCGCGGCATGATCGTGCCGGTGGAGATCACGGTCTACGACGACCGCTCCTTCACCTTCATCACGAAGACCCCGCCGGCCGCTCGCCTCATCCTGAAGGCCGCGGGCATCGACAAGGGCTCCAAGGAGCCGCACAAGACCAAGGTCGCCAAGCTGACCTCGGCCCAGGTGCGCGAGATCGCCACCACCAAGATGCCCGACCTGAACGCCAACGACCTGGACGCGGCGGAGAAGATCATCGCCGGCACCGCCCGGTCGATGGGCATCACCGTCGAGGGCTGACCAGCCCGTACGTCCCCGTGGTAGGGCCCCGCGCGGCCCGTTCCCACCACGAACTCCATAACCACCAGGAGCAGCAGTGAAGCGCAGCAAGGCCCTCAAGGCCGCGGACGCCCAGATCGACCGCGCCCGGATCTACGCCCCCCTCGAGGCCGTCCGCCTCGCCAAGGCGACCTCCACCACCAAGTTCGACGGCACCGTCGAGGTCGCCATGCGTCTGGGCGTCGACCCGCGCAAGGCCGACCAGATGGTCCGCAGCACCGTCATCCTCCCGCACGGCACCGGTAAGACCGCTCGGGTCCTGGTCTTCGCGAACGGTGAGCGTGCCGAGGCCGCGCGTGCCGCCGGCGCCGACATCGTCGGCTCCGACGAGCTGATCGACGAGGTCGCCAAGGGTCGTCTGGACTTCGACGCCGTCGTCGCCACCCCGGACCTGATGGGCAAGGTCGGCCGCCTGGGCCGCGTGCTCGGTCCCCGTGGCCTGATGCCGAACCCGAAGACCGGCACCGTGACCCCGGACGTCGCCAAGGCCGTCAACGACATCAAGGGCGGCAAGATCGAGTTCCGCGTCGACAAGCACTCGAACCTCCACCTGATCATCGGCAAGACCTCGTTCTCCGACGAGCAGCTGGTCGAGAACTACGCCGCCGCGCTGGACGAGGTCCTCCGGGCCAAGCCGTCCGCCGCCAAGGGCCGTTACGTGAAGAAGATCGCCTTCTCCACCACCATGGGCCCCGGCATCCAGGTGGACCCGAACCGCACCCGCAACCTCCTCGTCGAGGAGGACCCGGCGGCGGTCTGACCCCAGGTCAGTGCCCCCAGCGGTCCCGTCCGACGGCCCGCACCCCGGCAGGGGTGCGGGCCGTCGGCCTGTCCTACGGGTTTGCGCCGCGGTCGGAGCCGTCGGGTAGAGTCCGATCGCCTTTCCTGAGAATCCGATTAGAGGGGGACCCTCGTGCGCGCTCTGCGTACCCTTGCCGTGGCCTGCCTGGCCGCCGGCGTCCTGACCGCCTGCAGCAGCTCCGGCGGATCGACCGAGACCAAGGCCGGCTCCGGCTCCAGCGCGGCCGCCGGTGCGGGCGCCTCGCAGGGCGCGTCGGCCGCCGCCGACGGTGCCGCCGCTGCGGGCGCGGCGTCCAAGCTCGCCCCGAAGGACGCCCTGCTGGCCTCGGCCGCGGTGATGGACAAGGCCGGCAGCGCCAAGCTCACCCTCTCCGGCGAGACCGAGGGCACCGCCGACTACGTCTGGAAGACCCCGTCGTCCTTCCTGATGAGCACCACGGACGAGGGCAAGGAGGTCAAGGTCCTCTTCGCCAACGACGTGATGTACGTCGGCGTGACCGCGGACATGGCCGCGGTGGCCGGCAACAAGAAGTGGATGAAGCTGGACCCGAAGGCGGGCGGGGCCGCCGCCGGCGGGGCCGACGCGGGCGCCTTCGCCTCGATGATGCAGCTGATGAACCCGTCGGTGCAGCTGGTCACCGCCGCGCCGGGCGCGAAGCTGGTCGGTGCCGAGACGGTCGCGGGCCAGAGCACCACGCACTACCGCAGCGAGGTCAAGGTCGACGACATGGTCGCCAAGATGCAGCTCGCCCCGGAGCTCAAGGCGCAGGTGCTGGCCGAGCTGAAGAAGAAGGGCAACACCGCCACCGCTGACCTCTGGATCAACGCCAAGGGCGAGCTGGTCCAGCAGTCCAACGCGGACGCCTCCACCGCCGGCGCCAAGCCGAGCACGATCGGCTACTCCAAGCTCGGCGAGGTCAAGGCCACCCCGGCCCCGGCCGACGCCGACGTCTTCTCGCTCGCGGACCTGCTGAAGCAGTAGTCGGCGCCGTCCGGCCCGCGCCGTCCGGCCCGCGCCGTCCGGCCCGCGCCGCCCGGGGTCGCTCCCCGGGCGGCGCGGGCCGCATGGCATGGTGGGGGAGCGGACGCGGGCGACGGCGGCAGGAGGAGGGACCGATGGCGGCACCGGCGCGATGGGCCGCGGCCCTGCTGGCCGCCGTCCTGCTGGGCGGCGCGGCCACCGGCTGCACCGGCTCCGCCCCCGCGCCGGACCCGGCGGCCACCGCCACCGCCGGCGTCGCGCCCTCCAGCCCGCAGCCCAGCCCCACCGACCGCTCCCCGCACGGGGTGCTGCTCTCCGCGCAGCTGGCGCTGCACGACGCCCGGCGGGCCGAGTTCCGGGCCGTGCTGGGCGAGGACCGGGCCCGGGGCGCGCTGTTCTGGGCCCCCAAGACGGTGCTCAAGTACCAGTCCGACCTGGACGCCCGGCTGCTGATGGTGCTGGACACCTCCGCCTACCTGGGCGGCGACCAGGCCAGTGCGCTGCGGCTGGGCGGCCCGCACTGGCAGAAGTTCGCCGGCGGCCGGACCCCGTACGCCGCGCTGATCGACCGGCTCAGCCCGGTGGTGGCCGTCACCGCCGCGGTCGCCGCGAGCGACCCGGTGCCGCTCGGCGAGGAGAAGCTGCTCGACGGCACCGCCGCGCACTACCGGGTGACGCTGACCGCCGCCCGGTACGCGGCCGCGCAGACCCAGCTCGACCCGGCGCGCCGACAGGCCCTGGAGAGCGCGCTCGGCCCCGGCGAGGTGGTGCTCGACCTCTGGCTCAACGACCGCGACCAGCTGGTCCAACTCCGGCGTGCCGCAGCCGAGGTGGACACCGTCTCGTACGCCGAGTACGGCAGCTCCGCGCTCTCCGTCCAGGCCCCGGCCGAGGCCGACACCGCGGACGCCGGATCGGCCAGCCCGCCCGCCTTCCCGTAACCCGATTTGGTCAAACCGGTCCGGCCCGGCTACGCTGGCCGAGCCAAAGACCGCTGGTTGTCGCCGTGGGCCCGCAAGGGTGGACGGCACCGAAGGATTCGCACCTGGTGCGCATCGCCCGCGCAGGTTGTGGAGCAGTGAAGATCTCCGGACCGTTCCGGTTCGTCGAGGTCGTTGCAAGCCCCGTGCGCCTGCGCGCCGGGGCTTTTTCGCTTCCGGGGTCCGCGGCGTTGAATGGTCGACTTCTCGAAGGTCGGCCCGACTTCGACATCACGGAAGGAGGCGTAAGCCTATGGCCAGGCCCGACAAGGCTGCCGACGTCGCCGAGATCACGGACAAGTTCCGTGCCTCCAGCGCCGCCGTTCTGACCGAGTACCGCGGTCTCACGGTGAAGCAGCTGAAGACGCTGCGTCGCTCGCTCGGCGGCAACGCCGATTACGCCGTGGTGAAGAACACGCTGACCAAGATCGCGGCCAATGAGGCCGGGATCTCCGAGCTTGACGACCTGTTCGCCGGTCCGACGGCTGTCGCCTTCGTCACCGGTGACCCGGTGGAGTCGGCGAAGGCTCTGCGTGACTTCGCCAAGGAGAACCCTGCTCTCATCATCAAGGGCGGTGTCCTTGACGGTAAGGCGCTGTCCGCCGATGAGATCAAGAAGCTCGCGGACCTCGAGTCCCGCGAGGTGCTGCTCGCCAAGCTGGCGGGTGCCCTGAAGGCCAAGCCCTCCCAGGCTGCCGCCGTGTTCCAGGCGCTCCCGTCCAAGCTCGTTCGCACCGTCGAGGCGCTGCGCGAGAAGGTCGAGCAGGGCGGTGCCGGTACTCCGGCTCCCGCCGAGGACGCGGAGTAACCACTCCCGTCCCAGCGGGCCCGCACGTACGCCCGCCAACCCGTACATCCGGCACCTGCCGAATTAGTGGAAGGACGCCAATCATGGCGAAGCTCAGCACCGAGGACCTGCTCGAGCAGTTCGAGGGCATGACCCTGATCGAGCTCTCCGAGTTCGTGAAGGCGTTCGAGGACAAGTTCGACGTCACCGCCGCCGCCCCGGTCGCCGTTGCCGGCGTTGCCGCTCAGGGCGCTGCCCCCGAGGCTGTCGAGGAGCAGGACGAGTTCGACGTCATCCTCGACGGTGCCGGCGACAAGAAGATCCAGGTCATCAAGGAGGTGCGCGCCCTCACCTCCCTCGGCCTGAAGGAGGCCAAGGACCTCGTCGACACCGCCGGTGCGAAGGTTCTGGAGAAGGTCGCCAAGGACGTCGCCGAGAAGGCGAAGGCCCAGCTCGAGGGCGCCGGCGCCAAGGTCACCGTCAAGTGACTCGTTCCTCTCGCTGAGAGGTTCTCTTCCGGCCGGGCCGGCCACCCTTCGGGGTGGCCGGCCCGGCTGTTTTCGGTTCCGGGCCGGGCCGAAGAACCCCCGGACGGCCCCCCGGATGCCCTCCGATGGCCCACGCGGGGCTCGGAGCTTGTCGGTGCCCGGGGGTAGGGTGATCGCATTCGTCCAGCCCCCGGGCGCGGGTCGGGTGTAACGCGAGCGCCGTCCCGGACGATGGGCAGTACGAGGTCCACACCCTGGTGCGGGCCTTGACGAGCAGCACGAGGCGCGCGATTCTCTAGGCGCGTGCCCCAAGCGGAACGGTCCCCGATGCATATTCGGGGCCGGCACTGGGAAGGTTCCCGGTGACGCAGACGAGGTGTGACGGCCCGGCCGGTGAGGGATCACTGCCCGGGTTGTCGGATGTACGGGAGGAGCGTCCGATTCGGTCTCCGAATCAGGGCTTGCTAGCAGTGTCGCCTTTGGCTACACTGTCCCTTTGCGCTGCCTATTAGTCGCTCCGTGACTCGTCGCCCGGAGCGATCCCTGTCCTGACCTGGGGTTTTCCGCCTCGGCCAAGGCCCGGACGGTATGCGCGTAGTGAGCTCCGAGCCCTCGGAAGGACCCCCCTCTTGGCCGCGCCGCGCAACGCCTCGAACAACGCCAATTCCACCGCCCCGCTCCGCGTCTCCTTCGCGAAGATCAAGGAGCCCCTCGAGGTCCCGAACCTCCTGGCCCTGCAGACCGAGAGCTTTGACTGGCTGCTCGGGAACGCGGCCTGGAAGTCCCGGGTCGAGGCTGCCCTGGAGAGCGGTCAGGACGTCCCCACCAAGTCCGGTCTGGAGGAGATCTTCGAAGAGATCTCCCCGATCGAGGACTTCAGCGGGTCGATGTCCCTGACCTTCCGGGACCACCGTTTCGAGCCGCCGAAGAACTCCATCGACGAGTGCAAGGACCGCGACTTCACCTTCGCGGCCCCGCTCTTCGTCACCGCGGAGTTCACCAACAACGAGACCGGTGAGATCAAGTCCCAGACCGTGTTCATGGGCGACTTCCCGCTCATGACCAACAAGGGCACGTTCATCATCAACGGCACCGAGCGTGTCGTCGTGTCCCAGCTGGTGCGCTCCCCGGGCGTCTACTTCGACTCCACCCTGGACAAGGTGTCCGACAAGGACATCTACTCCGCCAAGATCATCCCCTCCCGCGGCGCCTGGCTGGAGATGGAGATCGACAAGCGCGACATGGTCGGTGTCCGCATCGACCGCAAGCGCAAGCAGTCCGTCACCGTGCTGCTCAAGGCGCTCGGCTGGACCACCGAGATGATCCTCGAGGAGTTCGGCGAGTACGAGTCCATGCGCGCCACCCTGGAGAAGGACCACACCCAGGGCCAGGACGACGCGCTGCTCGACATCTACCGCAAGCTGCGCCCGGGCGAGCCGCCGACCCGCGAGGCCGCGCAGACGCTGCTGGAGAACCTGTACTTCAACCCGAAGCGCTACGACCTCGCCAAGGTCGGCCGCTACAAGGTGAACCGGAAGCTCGGCAACGCCGAGTCGCTGGACTCCGGCGTGCTCACCGAGCCGGACATCATCAACACCATCAAGTACCTGGTGAAGCTGCACGCCGGCGAGACCGAGTGGCGCGATGACGAGGGCCGCGACATCGTCATCGAGGTCGACGACATCGACCACTTCGGCAACCGCCGCCTGCGCAACGTCGGCGAGCTGATCCAGAACCAGGTCCGCACCGGCCTTGCCCGCATGGAGCGCGTGGTCCGCGAGCGGATGACCACCCAGGACGTCGAGGCGATCACGCCGCAGACCCTGATCAACATCCGGCCGGTCGTCGCCTCCATCAAGGAGTTCTTCGGCACCAGCCAGCTGTCGCAGTTCATGGACCAGACGAACCCGCTGTCGGGCCTGACCCACAAGCGCCGGCTGTCCGCGCTCGGCCCCGGTGGTCTGTCCCGCGAGCGGGCCGGCTTCGAGGTCCGTGACGTGCACCCCTCGCACTACGGCCGGATGTGTCCGATCGAGACCCCCGAAGGCCCGAACATCGGTCTGATCGGCTCGCTGGCCTCGTACGGCCGGGTCAACGCGTTCGGCTTCATCGAGACCCCGTACCGCAAGGTCGTCGACGGCGTGGTCACCGAGTCGGTGGACTACCTGACCGCCGACGAGGAGGACCGCTACGTCATCGCGCAGGCCAACGCCCCGCTCACCGCGGAGCTGACCTTCGCCGAGCCGCGCGTCCTGGTCCGCCGCCGCGGCGGCGAGATCGACTACATCCCCGGCACCGAGATCGACTACATGGACGTCTCGCCGCGCCAGATGGTGTCGGTCGCGACCGCCATGATCCCCTTCCTCGAGCACGACGACGCCAACCGCGCGCTGATGGGCTCGAACATGATGCGCCAGGCCGTCCCGCTGCTCCGCAGCGAGGCGCCGCTGGTCGGCACCGGCATGGAGTACCGCTGCGCCGTCGACGCCGCGGACGTCATCACCGCCGACAAGGCCGGCGTGGTGCAGGAGGTCTCGGCCGACTACGTCACCGTCGCCAACGACGACGGCACGTACAACACCTACCGGGCCGCCAAGTTCACCCGCTCCAACCAGGGCACCGCCTTCAACCAGAAGGTGCTGGTGGACGAGGGCGCCCGGGTCGAGGCCGGCCAGGTGCTGGCCGACGGCCCGTGCACCGACCAGGGCGAGATGGCGCTCGGCAAGAACCTCCTGGTGGCGTTCATGTCCTGGGAGGGCCACAACTACGAGGACGCGATCATCCTGTCGCAGCGCCTCGTGCAGGACGACGTCCTCTCCTCGATCCACATCGAGGAGCACGAGGTCGACGCCCGCGACACCAAGCTGGGCCCCGAGGAGATCACCCGGGACATCCCGAACGTCTCCGAGGAGGTCCTCGCCGACCTCGACGAGCGCGGCATCATCCGGATCGGCGCCGACGTCGTCACCGGCGACATCCTGGTCGGCAAGGTCACGCCCAAGGGCGAGACCGAGCTGACCCCGGAGGAGCGCCTGCTCCGCGCGATCTTCGGTGAGAAGGCCCGTGAGGTCCGCGACACCTCGCTGAAGGTGCCGCACGGCGAGTCCGGCAAGGTCATCGGCGTCCGCGTCTTCGACCGCGAGGAGGGGGACGAGCTCCCCCCCGGCGTGAACCAGCTGGTCCGCGTCTACGTCGCCCAGAAGCGCAAGATCACCAACGGTGACAAGCTGGCCGGCCGCCACGGCAACAAGGGCGTCATCTCCAAGATCCTGCCGGTCGAGGACATGCCGTTCCTGGAGGACGGCACCCCGGTCGACATCATCCTGAACCCGCTCGGCGTCCCGTCCCGAATGAACCCGGGACAGGTCCTGGAGATCCACCTCGGCTGGCTCGCCCAGCAGGGCTGGGACGTCTCCGGCCTCGCCGACGAGTGGGCCCAGCGCCTGCAGGCGATCGGCGCGGACAAGGTCGAGGGCGGCACCAACCTGGCCACCCCGGTCTTCGACGGCGCCCGCGAGGACGAGATCACCGGCCTGCTGGACAACACCACCCTCACCCGTGACGGTGAGCGCCTGGTGAACTCCACCGGCAAGGCCCGGCTGTTCGACGGCCGCTCCGGCGAGCCGTTCCCGATGCCGGTCTCGGTCGGCTACATGTACATCCTCAAGCTCCACCACCTGGTCGACGACAAGCTGCACGCCCGCTCGACCGGCCCGTACTCGATGATCACCCAGCAGCCGCTCGGTGGTAAGGCGCAGTTCGGTGGCCAGCGCTTCGGCGAGATGGAGGTGTGGGCGCTGGAGGCCTACGGCGCCGCGTACGCGCTGCAGGAGCTGCTCACCATCAAGTCCGACGACGTGCTCGGCCGCGTGAAGGTCTACGAGGCGATCGTCAAGGGCGAGAACATCCCCGAACCCGGCATTCCCGAGTCCTTCAAGGTCCTCATCAAGGAAATGCAGTCGCTCTGCCTCAACGTGGAGGTGCTGTCCTCGGACGGCTCCAACATCGAGCTGCGCGACTCCGACGAGGACGTGTTCCGCGCGGCCGAGGAGCTCGGCATCGACCTGTCCCGGCGCGAGCCGAGCAGCGTCGAAGAGGTCTGACGGAGGCCGGGCCGGCTGCCCCCGCGAGGCAGCCGGCCCAGCCCCCAGGCCCCCCTCAGACCAACAGACAGACTCTCGAATCACGAAAGAGGGCTTGACGACCAGTGCTTGACGTCAACTTCTTCGACGAGCTCCGCATCGGCCTGGCCACCGCCGACGACATCCGCCAGTGGTCGCACGGCGAGGTCAAGAAGCCGGAGACCATCAACTACCGCACCCTGAAGCCCGAGAAGGACGGCCTCTTCTGCGAGAAGATCTTCGGCCCGACCCGGGACTGGGAGTGCTACTGCGGCAAGTACAAGCGCGTCCGCTTCAAGGGCATCATCTGTGAGCGCTGCGGCGTCGAGGTGACCCGCGCCAAGGTGCGCCGCGAGCGGATGGGCCACATCGAGCTGGCCGCCCCCGTCACCCACATCTGGTACTTCAAGGGCGTCCCGTCGCGCCTGGGCTACCTGCTGGACCTGGCGCCGAAGGACCTCGAAAAGGTCATCTACTTCGCCGCCTACATGATCACCTGGGTCGACGACGAGCGCCGCCAGCGCGACCTGCCGTCCCTGGAGGCGCACGTCTCGGTCGAGCGCCAGCAGATCGAGAACCGGCGCGACGCCGACCTGGAGGCCCGGGCCAAGAAGGCCGAGTCCGACCTGGCCGAGCTGGAGGCCGAGGGCGCCAAGGCCGACGTCCGCCGCAAGGTGCGCGAGGGCGCCGAGCGCGAGATGAAGCAGCTGCGCGACCGCACCCAGCGCGAGATCGACCGCCTGGACGAGGTCTGGGCCCGCTTCAAGAACCTCAAGGTCCAGGACCTGGAGGGCGACGAGCTGCTCTACCGCGAGCTGCGCGACCGCTTCGGCACCTACTTCTCCGGCTCGATGGGCGCCGCGGCCCTCAAGGACCGCCTGGAGTCCTTCGACCTGGCGGAGGAGGCCGAGCGCCTCCGCGAGATCATCCGCACCGGCAAGGGCCAGAAGAAGACCCGCGCGCTCAAGCGCCTCAAGGTCGTCTCCGCCTTCCTGCAGACCAGCAACAAGCCCAAGGGCATGGTGCTCGACTGCGTCCCGGTGATCCCGCCGGACCTGCGCCCGATGGTCCAGCTCGACGGTGGCCGCTTCGCCACCTCCGACCTGAACGACCTGTACCGCCGCGTGATCAACCGCAACAACCGCCTGAAGCGGCTTCTCGACCTCGGCGCGCCCGAGATCATCGTGAACAACGAGAAGCGCATGCTCCAGGAGGCCGTCGACGCGCTCTTCGACAACGGCCGCCGCGGCCGCCCGGTCACGGGCCCCGGCAACCGTCCGCTGAAGTCGCTGTCCGACATGCTCAAGGGCAAGCAGGGTCGTTTCCGCCAGAACCTGCTCGGCAAGCGCGTCGACTACTCGGCCCGTTCGGTCATCGTCGTCGGCCCGCAGCTCAAGCTGCACCAGTGCGGCCTGCCGAAGGCCATGGCGCTGGAGCTCTTCAAGCCGTTCGTGATGAAGCGCCTGGTCGACCTGAACCACGCGCAGAACATCAAGTCGGCCAAGCGCATGGTCGAGCGCGCCCGCCCCGTGGTGTGGGACGTCCTCGAAGAGGTCATCGCCGAGCACCCGGTGCTGCTGAACCGTGCGCCCACCCTGCACCGCCTCGGCATCCAGGCCTTCGAGCCGCAGCTGGTCGAGGGCAAGGCCATCCAGATCCACCCGCTCGTCTGCACCGCGTTCAACGCGGACTTCGACGGCGACCAGATGGCCGTGCACCTGCCGCTGTCCGCGGAGGCGCAGGCCGAGGCCCGCATCCTGATGCTGTCCTCGAACAACATCCTGAAGCCGGCCGACGGCCGCCCCGTCACCATGCCGACCCAGGACATGGTGCTGGGCCTGTTCTTCCTCACCTCGGACCGCGAGGAGGTCAAGGGCAAGGGCCGTTCCTTCTCCTCGACCGCCGAGGCGATCATGGCCTTCGACGCCCGCGAGCTGGACGTCCAGGCCCCGATCGACCTGCGCATGGCGGCCGGTACCGTGCCGCCGCGCGGCTGGGTCCCGCCGGTGGACGAGGACGGGCAGCCGACCTGGCACGAGGGCGAGCCGTTCCGGATCACCACCACCCTGGGCCGCGCGCTCTTCAACGAGCTGCTGCCCGAGGACTACCCGTTCGTCGACTACGAGATCGGCAAGAAGCAGCTCTCGGCGATCGTCAACGACCTCGCCGAGCGCTACCCGAAGGTCGTCGTCGCCGCGGCGCTCGACAACCTGAAGGCGGCCGGCTTCCACTGGTCGACCCGTTCCGGTGTCACCGTCTCGATCTCGGACGTCATCGTCCCGCCGACCAAGCCCGCCATCCTGGAGGGTTACGAGGCGCAGGCGGAGAAGGTCCAGCGTCAGTACGAGCGCGGTCTGATCACCGACAACGAGCGCAAGTCCGAGCTGATCGGCATCTGGACCCGCGCGACCAACGAGGTCGCCGACGCGATGGCCGCGAATTTCCCGAAGACGAACCCCATCTTCATGATGGTCGACTCGGGCGCGCGCGGAAACATGATGCAGATGCGTCAGATCGCCGGTATGCGTGGTCTGGTGTCGAACGCGAAGAACGAGACCATCGCGCGTCCCATCAAGGCCTCGTTCCGTGAGGGCCTGTCCGTGCTGGAGTACTTCATCTCCACCCACGGTGCCCGTAAGGGTCTGGCCGACACCGCGCTGCGCACCGCCGACTCGGGTTACCTGACCCGTCGTCTGGTGGACGTCTCGCAGGACGTGATCATCCGCGAGGAGGACTGCGGCACCGAGCGCGGCCTCAAGCTGTCGATCGGCTCGGTCGGCGCGGACGGCGTGCTGCGCAAGGCCGACGACGTCGAGACCAGCGTCTACGCCCGCATGCTCGCCGAGGACATCACCGTCGACGGCAAGCTGATCGCCACCGCCAACACCGACCTCGGCGACGTCCTGATGGACGAGCTGATCCGGAACGGCGTGAGCGAGGTCAAGGTCCGCTCGATCCTGACCTGCGAGTCCGCGGTCGGTACCTGTGCCTTCTGCTACGGCCGCTCGCTGGCCACCGGCAAGCTGGTCGACATCGGCGAGGCGGTCGGCATCATCGCCGCCCAGTCCATCGGTGAGCCCGGCACCCAGCTGACCATGCGTACCTTCCACACCGGTGGTGTGGCCGGTGACGACATCACCCAGGGTCTGCCGCGTGTCGTCGAGCTCTTCGAGGCCCGCACCCCCAAGGGTGTGGCCCCGATCTCGGAGGCGGCCGGCCGGGTCCGGATCGAGGACACCGAGAAGACCCGCAAGGTCGTCGTCACCCCCGACGACGGCTCGGACGAGATCGCCTACCCGGTCTCCAAGCGCGTCAAGCTGCTGGTCAGCGAGGGCGAGGCGGTCGAGGTCGGCCAGAAGCTGACCGTCGGTGCCACCAACCCGCACGACGTGCTGCGCATCATGGGCCAGCGGGCCGTCCAGATCCACCTGGTCGCCGAGGTCCAGAAGGTCTACAACTCGCAGGGTGTGTCGATCCACGACAAGCACATCGAGATCATCATCCGGCAGATGCTCCGCCGCGTGACGATCATCGAGTCGGGCGACGCCGAGCTGCTGCCGGGCGAGCTGGTCGAGCGCGGCCGCTTCGAGCAGGAGAACCGTCGCGTGGTCTCCGAGGGCGGCCACCCCGCCTCCGGCCGTCCGCAGCTGATGGGTATCACCAAGGCCTCGCTGGCCACCGAGTCCTGGCTGTCGGCCGCCTCCTTCCAGGAGACGACCCGGGTGCTCACCGACGCGGCGATCCACGCCAAGTCGGACCCGCTGCTGGGCCTCAAGGAGAACGTCATCCTCGGTAAGCTCATCCCGGCCGGTACGGGTCTGCCCCGCTACCGCAACATCCGGGTCGAGCCGACCGAGGAGGCCAAGGCCGCGATGTACTCGGCCGTCGGCTACGACGACTACGACCTGTCGCCGTTCGGCGCGGGCTCCGGTCAGGCCGTCCCGCTGGACGACTACGACTACGGTCCGTACACCGGCTGAGCGATCGGCTGAACCGCAGGGCGGTCACCCCACTCGGGGTGGCCGCCCTGCGGCGTTTCACCTAGGGCCTGTCTTCGAACCCCCGGCGCGGCCCTGCGGTGTCCGGTGCGTGCTCTCGGCGTGCCGGCCGGAAGCCCTCGTACTGGGTGTACTCGGGTTTTCGGCCGGTGCGGCGAGCGGGCCCCTCCTGCCCGAGGGCGGGCAAGGAGGGCGCGTGCCGGGCGCCGTGGGGCAGGCGGGGGTTCGAAGACAGGCCCTAGGGGATCCCCCTGGGGGAGGAGGGTGCGGAACCACTCCCGGGAGGGAGGTGGGCGGGGGTGCGGCGGCGGGAGACTGGGGGCAGTCGAACGAGGGGAGGCCGCGGTGAGGCGGACGGTGGGGGCGGTGGCGGTCGTGGGGCTGCTGCTGGTGGGGGCGGTGGGCTGCGGGGCGTGGGAGCAGCAGCACCGGACGGTGTCGTACGAGGTGCCGGGGCAGGTCACCGAGCTGGTCGTGACGGGGGACTCGGGCGGGATCGAGGTGCGGGCCGGGGACGGGCCGGTGCAGGTGGTGGAGAAGCGGAGCTGGAGCGACACGGAGCCGCAGGGCGCCCACAGCCTGGCGGACGGCGTGCTCAAGCTGTCGTACAGCTGCTCCGGCCCCGACTGCGGGATGGGCTACCAGGTGCGGGTGCCGGCCGGGACGAAGCTGCGGCTGACCGAGGGCAGCGGCGGCGTCCGGGTGCACGACATGGCGGGCGAGATCGAGGCGAAGGTGGACTCCGGCGGCATCGACGCCGACGGGCTGCGGGCCCGCAGCGTCCGGCTGTCGGTCGGCTCGGGCGGGCTGGACGCGGGCTTCGCCGAGGCGCCGGACCGGGCGGAGGTCTCGACCGGCTCCGGCGGGCTGAAGCTGAAGGTCCCGGCCGGGGTGCAGTACCAGGTGGACGCGCACGCGGACAGCGGCGGGACCGACGTGACGGTGCCGTCCGCCGCCGGGGCGCCGCACGTGCTGGTCGCCCGGGTCGGCAGCGGCGGTCTGAAGGTGACCGCCGGCTGACCGGGAGGGCCCCGGGCTGATCGCCAACTGTCGGTGAGGGGCCGTAGATTGAGCGGTGTCGACAGGCGGCGAGACCCCGTCGGCACCCCCCCCGAAGTCTGTGCCCGAAAGGGGCGTCGGCCGATGTCTGCCACCGTTTCCGCGGATCCGCAGGTGACCTACCTGGAGCTCTCCGAGGACCAGGGAAGTGCCCACAAGTTCTACGAGGTGACCGTCCGGGGCGCCGAGCTGACCCTCCGCTACGGCCGGATCGGCGAGCCCGGCACCACCAAGACCACGGTCTGCCCGAGCCCCGAGAAGGCCGCCGCCACCGCGGCGAAGAAGATCGGCGAGAAGGTCCGCAAGGGCTACGCGCCGGCCGTCCAGGGGGTGCGCCAGCGCCGTGCGGTGACCCGCCGGCAGATCACCTCGACCCGCTCCACCGCCCACCAGGCCCCGCTGCTGTGGCGCTTCCGCTCCGGCTCGCCCGCCTTCGGCGTGTACGTCGGCGAGGAGCACGCCTGGGTGGGCAACGAGAAGGGCGACGTCTACACCCTGACCACCGACGGGCAGGTCACCGGCCGGTTCGGCCTGCCGGACGGCGTCAAGTGCATCGTCGCCGACGACTGGTGGATCTACGCGGGCTGCGACGACGGCAAGGTGTACGACCTCGGCGGCAAGGTCCCGCGGGTGGCGTACGAGATCGCCCAGGACGTCGACATCTACTGGCTCGACATCCACGACGGCGTGCTCGGCGTCGCCGACGAGCGCGGCGGCCTGACCACCGTCGACCACGAGGACGAGTTCCAGTGGCGGCGCAACGCGCAGGGCTCCTCCGGCTGGATGGTGCGCTGCGACGCCGACGCGGTCTACCACGGCTGGTCGGCCGGTGTGGCCCGGTACGCCAAGCGCGGCGGCGACCAGCTGTGGCACACCCGCACCAAGGGCGGCGTGCTGTTCGGCTGGCAGGAGCGGGACGAGGTGTTCGCCGGCACCTCGCAGGGCTGGGTGCACCGGCTGCGCAAGTCCGACGGCGCCGAGGTCGCCGCGTACAAGTGCGACGCCTCGGTGTTCTCCTGCGCGGCCTCCCCCGACGGGGAGTTCGTGTTCGCGGGCGACAACCACTCGTCCGTCTACTGCTTCGCCGCCGACGGCACCCGGCTGTGGAAGCTCGGCACCGGCTGCGGCTCCGCCTACAGCATGCAGTACCGCGACGGGCGGCTGTACCTGGTCACCACCGACGGCTCGCTGGCCTGCCTGGACGCCTCCCAGGGCGCCGTGCAGGCCGCCGAGCAGGGCACCCTGCCCACCACCGCCGAGGTGAGCGGTGCGCACGTGGAGCGGGTGGCGGCGAGCACCGAGCTGGAGACGGTCAGCGTCGCCGCGGTGGCCTCCGGGTCCGGCGTCGAGGTCGAGTGCGTGGCCGAGAACGGCCGGCTCCGGGTCCGGGTGGTGTCGCCCGGCTACGACTCGGCGATGCGGGTGCAGTTCCCGAAGGACGTCCGGATCGCGGGCGCCCGCTACCTGGTCGCCGAGGTGCACGCCTCCGCGTCCGGCGGGTTCTACCGGGCCCGCGGCGAGATCAAGCGGCTGCTGTGACGCGCTGACGGACCGTCAGGGGGCGCTCCCGGCCGGGGGCGCCCCCTGCGGCGTTCCCGGGCGCGCGCCGCAGCGGCCGGACGGCGGCCGGACCTCGGCCGACGGCGGAGCGAGCGGTGCGAGAGGATGCCCGGCATGGGGAGATGGACGGACGGCCTGCTGGCCTGGGGGAGGGCCCGGCCCTGGGCGGTGGACGGGCTGCTGCTGGCGGTCGCGGTCGGCGTCGCGCTGTGGGGCGTGCACACCGACCCGTACGAGGCCGAACGCCAGTGGTGGGCCTACGCGTTGGCGCTCGCCGGGGCGCTGCCGCTGTGGTGGCGGCGGCGGGCGCCCTGGGCGGTGATGCTGGCCTGCACGGTGCCGGTGGCGACCCTCTCGGTGGTCGCGCACTTCGCCATGCCGCAGGTGCAGGTCACCATGGTGATCGCCATCTACACCCTGGCCGACCGCGGCCGGGACTGGCAGCGCGCCCTGCTGCTGGGCTTCGCCGTGTTCGGCAACATCTTCGGCACCCACTCCTTCGGCGGGGCGCTGTTCAGCCTGCTGGTCTCGGTGGGCAGCTTCGTGTTCGGCTCCCTGGTGCGGGAGTTGCGCCGACTCGCCGGGGTGGAGGCCGAGCGGGCCCGGCAGGCCGGGCTGCGCGCGGCCAGCGACGCGGCCCGCGCGGTCGCCGAGGAGCGGGCCCGGATCGCCCGCGAGATGCACGACATCCTGGCCCACGCCGTCTCGCTGATGGTGGTGCAGGCCGAGGCCGGGCCGCTGGTGGTGCACCGCGACCCCGAGCGGGCGATCCGGGCGTTCGACGCGATCGCCGACTCCGGGCGCGACGCCATGGTCCAACTCCGGCGCGTGCTGGGCGTGTTGAAGCAGGACGACGCCGCGCCCGCGCTCGCCCCGCAGCCCCGGCTGGCCGAGCTCGCCGGGGTGCTGCAGCGGGTCCGCGACTCCGGGGTGGCGGTCGACGCCGAGATCGCCGAGGCCGGGCCCGCCGAGGTGCAGGCCGCCGCGTACCGGATCGTCCAGGAGGCGCTCACCAACGTGGTCAAGCACGCCGGGGCCCGGCACGTCACCGTCCGGGTCGCCGTCCGCGGCGACCGGCTGGCCGTCGAGGTCGCCGACGACGGCGCCGGACCGGCGCCCGCCCCCGCCGGGGCCGGCATCGACGGCCGCTCCGGCGGCCGCGGCCTGCTCTCCATCCGCGAACGCGCCGCGGCCTGCGGCGGCACCGCCGAGACCGGCCCCCGGCCGGACCGGCCCGGCTACCTGGTGGCGGCCGTGCTGCCGCTCCACGCCTGAGGGAGGAACCCGAGTTGACCATCCGCGTGGTGATCGCCGACGACCAGGAACTGGTCCGGGCCGGCTTCGGCATGATCCTGGACGCCCAGCCCGACATCGAGGTGGTGGCCGAGGCCGGCGACGGGCAGCAGGCCCTGGACGCCGTCCGCGCGCACGCCCCCGACGTGCTGCTGCTCGACGTCCGGATGCCCGTCATGGACGGCCTGGCGGCGGCCCGCCGGGTCTGCGCCGAGCACCCCGGCTGCAAGGTCGTCATGCTGACCACCTTCGACGTCGACGACTACGTCTTCGACGCGCTGTACGCCGGGGCCAGCGGCTTCCTGCTCAAGGACGTCCGCCGCGACGACCTGGTGCACGCCGTCCGGGTGGTGCACTCCGGCGAGGCGCTGCTCGCGCCCTCCGTCACCCGCCGGGTGATCGGCGAGGTCACCGCCCGCAAGAGCGGTGGTGCCCCGGCCGTCCCCCGCCCGCTCGCCCGGCTGCTGGAGTCGCTCACCGCCCGCGAGGCGGAGACGCTGCGGCTGGTCGCCCGCGGCATGTCCAACGCCGAGATCGCCGCCGCCCTGGTGGTCAGCGAACACACCGTCAAGACGCACGTCAGCAACCTGCTGCAGAAGCTCGGCCTGCGCGACCGGGTGCACGCCGTGGTCTTCGCCTACGAGGCCGGGGCGGTCACCGCGGGGGAGTGAGTCCCCCGGCGGAGGGAGGCGCCGGGATCACCGGCGCGGGGGAGGCGCCCGGCGCCCCGGCGCGGGAGGGTGGAGACGCCAAGAAGGGCTTCTGCACAGGGGGTTGGGCGATGGTGACGGGACGTCGGGCGTTGGGCTGGTCGACGGCACTGCTGGCGGTCTACGGGGCGGTGCGGCTGCTGCCGGGCTCGCGCGGGGTCGGCGCGGGCTGGATGCTCGGGCACCTCGCGCTGCTCGGCGGCCTGCTGCTGATGGGCCGCGGCCTGGCCGAACTGCGCCGGCTCGGCGGCCCCGGGGCCTGGGGCACCGGCTGGCTGGCCGTCGGGTGGGCCGGCACCGCGGCCGGCCTCGCGCAGACCGCGATCGACCTGTACGTCGGCGCCGTCGCCGAGGACGCCGCCCGGAAGTCCGAACTGTTCGACCGGGTCCAGGCCGTGCCGGGCGTGCTGCCGCTGGTGTACACCGTCGTCCCGCTGTTCCTCTACCTCGGCCTGATCGCCCTGCTGGTCCGGCTGGTGGCCCGCCGCGCCGCCCCCTGGTGGAGCCCGGTGCTGGTGCTGGCCGGTACCCTGCTGATGGGCGCCTCGCTGGACTTCCTCTCCGTCGGCGCCGCGCTGTACCTGGTGGCGTTCCTGCCGCTGATAAGGAGTGGCCGCCAGGGCCTGCGGGCCGTACCGTCCCGGGCATGAACGAGAAGCGCCCACTGGTGGCGGTGTTGACGGGGGCGGGCATCTCGACGGACTCGGGCATCCCCGACTACCGCGGCCCGCAAGGACTTTGGCAGCGCGACCCGAGCGCGCAGGAACTGGTCACCCTCCAGCCGTACCTGGCCAGCACCGAGGTGCGCCGCCGGGCCTGGCTGATGCGGCGGGACGCCGGCGCGCTCGCCGCCGAGCCGAACGCCGGGCACCGCGCGCTGGCCGACCTCGAACGGGCCGGGGTGCCCGTCCGGGTGCTGACCCAGAACGTCGACGGCCTGCACCAGGCGGCCGGCCTGTCCGCCCGCAAGGTGGTCGAGCTGCACGGCACCGCCACCGAGGTGCAGTGCGTCCGCTGCCGGGAGGTCGGACCGATGGCCGCCGCCCTGGACCGGGTCGCCGCCGGCGAGGACGACCCGGCCTGCGAGCAGTGCGGCGCCGTGCTGCGCCCGCGCACCGTGATGTTCGGCGAGGCGCTGGACGAGCGGGTGCTCGCCCAGGCCGACGCGATCGCCAAGGCCTGCCAGGTCTTCCTGGCCGTCGGCAGCTCGCTGCAGGTGCGGCCCGCCGCGCTGCTGCCGCGGATCGCCGTCGAGCACGGCGCCCGGCTGATCGTCGTCAACGGCGAGCCGACGCCCTACGACGCGGAGGCCGCCGAGGTGATCCGCGAACCGATCTCGCAGGCGCTGCCGAAGCTGGTCCGCCGCCTGGTCGACGGCGACCTCGCCGCGCTCTGACCACCCGCTCCCGCTCCTCGGGCCGCCCGGCCGCCGCCCAGCAGTCGCGCGGCGGCCGGGCGGCGCACCCGCCGCATAGCATGGCGGCCCGAGGAGCAAGGGAGCCCGCCGCATGCCGACCGCCGCCTTCGACCCCTGGTCGCCCGCCTTCGTCGCCGACCCGTACCCCGCGTACGCCGCCCTGCGCGAGTCGGCGCCGGTCCAGTACTGCGCGCCGACCGGCCAGTGGCTGGTCTCCCGGCACGCGGACGTCAGCGCCCTGCTCCGCGACCGCCGCCTCGGCCGCACCCACACCCACCGGTTCACCCACGAGGAGTTCGGCCGCCCCGCGCCCGACCCCGCGCACGAGCCCTTCCACACCCTCAACGACCACGGCCTGCTCGACCTGGAGGGCCCCGACCACACCCGGATCCGGCGGCTGGTCTCCAAGGCCTTCACCCCGCGGACGGTCGAGGCGCTCCGCCCCGCCGTCCGCCGACTGGCCGGCGGACTCGTCGACGGGCTGCTCGCCGACGGCGGCGGCGACCTGATCGCCCGGGTCGCCGAACCGCTGCCGGTCGCCGTGATCGCCGAGATGCTCGGCATCCCCGAGTCCGACCGGCACCAGCTGCGGCCCTGGTCCGCCGACATCACCGGCATGTTCGAACTGAACCCGAGCGCGGAGACCGCCCGCCGGGCCGTCACCGCCAGCCTCGAATTCTCGTCCTACCTGCGGGAGTTGATCCGCCGTCGGCGCGCCGAACCCGGCCCCGACCTGATCAGCGCGCTGGTCGCCGCCGCCGAGGACGGCCAGGTGCTCAGCGAGCAGGAGACCGTCTCCACCTGCGTCCTGCTGCTGAACGCCGGCCACGAGGCCACCGTCAACACCACCGGCAACGGCTGGCTCGCCCTGCTCCGCCACCCCCGCGAACTCGCCCGGCTGCGCGCCGACGTCGACGCCCTGCTCCCCACCGCCGTCGAGGAGTTGATGCGGTACGACACCCCGCTGCAGATGTTCGAACGCTGGGTGCTGGACGACATCGAGGTGGCCGGGACCCGCATCCCGCGCGGCGCCGAGGTGGCCCTGCTGTTCGGCTCCGCCAACCGCGACCCCGCCCGCTTCGCCGACCCCGACCGGCTCGACCTCGGCCGCACCGACAACCCGCACCTCACCTTCGGCGCCGGAATCCACTTCTGTCTCGGCGCCCCGCTTGCCAGACTGGAGCTCACCGAGTCCTACGGCGCACTGCTCCGCCGGGCCCCCGGGCTCCGGCTGGTCCGCGAACCCGAGTGGCGCCCCGGCTACGTGATCCGCGGGCTGGAGGAACTGCTGGTCGAGGTCTGAGAGATCCGGAAGAAGGGGGAGCACACCATGGGGCGGGCCACCGGGGCGATGCTGGGGCTGGCGATCGGGGACGCGCTCGGCAAGCGCACCGAATTCATGACCATGGCCGAGATCGGGCTGCTGCACGCCGACTGGCGGCAGCTCCCGCTCCCGAAGAAGGCCCAGGTCACCGACGACACCCAGATGACGCTGGCGCTGGCCCGCGCGCTGCGCGACGCCCTCGCCGAGGGCCCGCTCGTCCCGCTGCGCTTCGAAGTGCCGCTGCGCGCGGAGTTCGTCGAGTGGTGGCGCTCGCCGAGCAACAACCGCGCCCCCGGCATGACCTGCCTGCGCTCCTGCTTCCGGCTCTCCACCGGCCGGCCCTGGCAGGACGCCAGCGACATCGGCTCCAAGGGCTGCGGCGCCAACATGCGGGTCGCCCCGCTCGGCCTGGTCCGCGAGCTGACGGACCGTCAGGTCGCCGGCGCCGCCCAGCTGCAGTCCGGCCTCACCCACGGGCACCCCACCGCGCTCGCCGCCAGCGAGCTCACCGCCTTCACCGTCCGCTGGCTCGCCCAAGGCGCCGACCCCGCCGACCTCCCGGCCCGGCTGCGCGCCCACGCCGAGGCGCAGCGCACCCGCTACGACGAGTTCTGGCTCGGCGACCTCGCCTCCCGGGACCACTTCGGCTCCCCGGAGGAGTTCATCGCCCGCGGCTGGCAGGAGAGCCTGCGCGCCCTCGACCGGCTCGACGCCGCCCTCGCCGCCCGCGAGCACGACGCCGACCCGTGCGAGCGCACCGGCGCGGGCTGGGTCGCCGAGGAAGCCTTCGCCACCGCGCTGCTCTGCTTCCTGCTCTTCCCCGACGACCCGGTCGCCGCCGTCCGCCGGGCCGCCGTCTCCTCCGGCGACTCCGACTCGCTGGCCTGCCTGGCGGGCGCGTTCGCGGGCGCCCGGCACGGCGAGGGCGCCTGGCCGCAGGACTGGATCGAGCGGATCGAGTACCGCGACGAGCTGCTCGCCCTCGGCGCGCTCTGGGACTGACACGGCGCCGGCGGCCGACCGGTGCCCGGCCCGTCGGGTGCGCGGGCGCGGAGCGAGTGCCGCGACGAGCTGCTCGCCTTCGGTACCCGCCGGGGCCGAGGGTCCGTCAGGGCGGCTGACCGGCCCGGAGGGTCTGCGGGCGCGGGGCGAGCAGGGGCACCCGCTGCTTGCCCTCGGCGTTCTCGGCGCTCTCGGCGTTCTCCGTGATCGACGCCGCGTCAGTGGTCGTCCGCCGCGCCACCGTTCAGTCGCGCTGGCGGAACCGGGTCCGGCCGGTCGCCGGGTCCGCGGGCGCGACCGGCGCGGCGGCGCGGTGGACGACCGGTTCCGGCTGCGTTTCCTGGACCGGAGCCGCGGCCGGCGCCGGAGCGGTGGCCGGGGCCCCGGCCACCGGGTACCGGTCGCCCAGCGCCGCCAGGTCGCCCCGGGCGAACGCCACCAGGTCGTCCGCGACCCGCAGCAGCACCTCGCGGCCCTCCACCAGCGCGCACCAGTCCGCCGGCAGCCCCGCCGCGCCGTACAGCGCGCCGACCAGGTTGCCGCACACCGCGCCCGTCGAGTCGCTGTCGCCCGAGTGGTTCACCGACAGCACCAGCGCCGTCCGGGCGTCCGGGGCCGCCAGCGCCGCGTAGACCGCGACCGCCAGGCACTCCTCGGCGATCCAGCCCAGCCCGACCCGCTCCACGCCCGCCGCCGAACCCGGGCCCTCCCCGGCCACCCGCACCGCCCGGCGCAGCGCCGCCGCGGTCTCCTCGCCGGACGGCTCCGCCTCGACCTGCGCCAGCACCGCGTCCACCGCCGCCGGCAGCGGCACCCCGGCCGCCACCCGGTCGACCAGCGCCGCGAACGCGCCCGCCGCCAGGTAGCCCGTCGGGTGGCCGTGCGTCAGCTGCGCCGCCACCGCCGCCCGCCGGAACGCCTCCTGCGGACCCAGCCCGAGCAGGCCGAACGGCGCCGAGCGCATCACCGTCCCGCAGCCCTTCGAGTGCGGGTTCACCGGCCCCTCCTGCCCGAACGGGGCGGCCGGCCGGTAGGCCGTCGCCACGCCCGACATGCAGGCGCCGCCCGGCGCCCGCGAGGCGTACAGGAACTCCTGCCGGGCCAGCCAGCCGTCCGCGTCCCGGGGCGGCCCGGGCAGCCGCTGGGTCAGGAACCAGCGCGCGTACGCGGCGTGCAGGTCCTCCGGGCGGCCGCCGCGCAGCAGACCCTCCGCCGTGAACAGCGTCATCTGGGTGTCGTCGGTGACCTCCCCGCCGCGCCCGGCGTCCGCCAGGTCGGCCAGCCCGGCCGGGCCGTACCGCTCCTCGATCTGCGGCAGCTGCAGGAACTCGATCGGCCAACCCAGCGCGTCGCCCAGCGCCCCGCCCAGCAGCGACCCGCGCACCCGCTCCGTGAACTCCATGCCGTCCTCCCTGTCCCGCCGACGCTCCGTCAGCGCTCGATCCGACCCGAACCCCGGTGCAGCGACGCCCGGTCGGCGGCGGCCCGGCCCTCGACCCAGCCCTCGCCGTCGCTCACCCGGACCCGCTGCGACACCAGTTTCGGGAACATCCTGCCGACCGCGTCGTCCACCGCCTCCGCGCGGGCCGCCAGCACCGGCAGCAGCCCGCCGTCCGGGACCACCGGCAGCGCCCCGGCCCCGGCCCCGGCCTCCGTCCCGCCGCCGTCCGCCGGCCGCCCGGCCGCCGCGTCCTCGGTGGCCCGCTCGGTCGCCTCCGCCAGCCGCTCCCGGATCCGGGCCGCGTACGCCACCAGGAAAGACTGCCGGAACGCCTTCGTCCGGGCCGCCCCGTCCTTGTGCTTGCGGCTCCCCGCCCGGTTCATCGCCGCCGTGGCCTGCACCAGCAGCGAGGTGTACAGCAGCTCCACCGCGTCCAGGTCCGCGTCGAACCCGATCACCGTGCAGAACCCGAACTCCTTCGCCCACACCACCCGGCACCGGTTCGCCGCCGCCACCGCGTCCAGCAGCATCGTCTTGGGGCCCTCGTACGGGTTGTCCACGCCGATCCGCACCGCCGCCGGGTCGTCCGCGGCCGGGCCGCCCGCCGCCGACAGCAGCGCCTCGTCGATCGAGTGCCGCGCCATCAGCTCCTGGGCCTTCGCGGTCAGCGCCTCCGCCTCCTCCGGGAAGCCCGTCGACTCGGCCTTCGCCAGCAGCGCCCTGATCCGCCCCAGCATCCGCGGCTCGTCCCCACGCGGCGCCCCCGCCCGGGACGTCCCCGCCCGCGGCGCCGACCGCCCCGGCACCGGGCCCACCGGCTGCACCGGCGGCAGCAGCGCCCAGCTCCGCAGCAGCTCCAGCGCCGCCGTCGCCAGCGCGAACCGGTCCAGCCGGTGCCGGGCCGCGAACTCCGCCAGGAACGCCTCGTCGGACGGCCACCACGGCTCCGCCTCCAGCTCCCGCAGCTGCTCGCGCCAGCGCCGGTCCAGCGCCGCCGCCGGGTGCCGCCGTGACTCCGCCGCGATCAGGTCCACCGCCAGCGCCACCTGCACCGGGCCCAGCTCCCGCCGGGCCACCCGCACCAGGTCGGCCGGCCGCCAGCCCGCCGCCCAGCACCGGTCCACCGACCGCTCCGCGAACGCCAGCAGCGCCCGGCTCACCGCCGGCCAGCGCTCCACCGAGGCCGCCAGCCCCGACGCGGCGCCGTCCACCGCGAACTCCAGCCCCCCGGCCGGCGCCCCCAGCACCCGGCCCACCGCCTCCGCCACCAGCTCGTCCACGGGCCGGTCGGTGCTGGTCACGGCTGATCCTGCTTCCTGCGGGGGACGGTGGGGCGAACACCCCCATGATGCCGGACCGCCGTCACAGCCCCAGCGCGCTCCAGGCGAAGCCGGCCGGCATCCCGACCCCCGCCTCGCCCAGCAGCGCGAGCAGCGCCCCGCCGTCGGCCGGGCGGTCGGCCGGCTCCTTGGCCAGCGCCCGCTCCAGCACCCCGGCGAGCTGCGGGTCCACCGCGCGCACCGCGCCCAGCGCCGCCCGGTCCGGCTCCTCCTGGAGGACCTGCTGCATCACCACCCAGGGGTTGCCGTCGCCCCCGTTCCCGAACGGGCTGCTCCCGTGCACCAGGCAGGTCAGCGAGCAGGCCCAGGCCCAGACGTCCGCCGCCGGGCCGACCGGCCCCGGCCGGAACTGCTCGGGCGCCATGAACGGCGGCGTCCCGGTCCAGCCGGCCCGGGTCAGCCGGGTCAGGTCGCCCACCAGCGAGATGCCGAAGTCCAGCAGCTTCGGGCCGTCGGTGGTCAGCATCACGTTGTTCGGCTTCAGGTCGCGGTGCACCAGCCGCACCTCGTGGACGGCCCGCAGCGCCTCCGCCAGCGCCACCGCCAGCGCCCGCAGCAGCACCCGCTCGCGGACCTGCCCGTGCCGGCGCAGGTAGTGGTCCAGCGGCAGCCCGTCGAGCAGCTCCATGGCGATGAACGGGGTGCCGTCGGCGGCGAACCCGTTCTCCACCATCCGGGCGGTGTACCGGGCGGGCACCCGCTCCAGCGCCGCCATCTCCCGCCCGAACCTGGCCCGCAGCTCCTCGTCGTGGCCGGTGTCGGCCTGCAGTGTCTTGAGCGCGACCAGGGTGGCGGAGCCCTTCCGGGTCGCGGCGTACACGGTGCCGTACCCGCCCTTGCCGAGCCGGCGGCGCAGCCGGTAGTCGCCGATCTCGGCGGGCGACCCGGGCGGCAGCGGGTCCGAGCGGAAGCCCGGGAAGGCCCCGTCCGCCGGCTCCGGAGCCGGGGTGTCCCGCACGGTGCCCCCGGCGCCCCCGGCCGGCTCCGTCACCGGTTCGGCGAGCGGCGTCGTGACCGGCACCGTGACCGGCTCCGCCACCGGCTCGGCGGCCGGCGCCGCGGCCGCCCGCTCGGCCTCCTTCGCCGCCCGCAACGCCTCCGACTCGGCCAGCACCTGCCGGGCGATCTCGGCGTCCCGCTCGGCGGTCAGCGCCGCGCTGCGCTCCGCGGCCGCCCGGTCGGCGGCCTCCCGGGCGAGCCGGGCCTGCTCGGCGGCCCGCGCCTCGCGCCGCTGGTCGCGGTAGTCGCGCACGCCCGCGCTGACGGTGTCGTAGGTGGCCCGGACCGCCCCGGCCGGGGCGTCCACCGTGGTCGCGACGGCCACCAGCGGGGGAGCGGCGGCGGCGAGCGGCAGCCGGTTCAGGCCGCGGGTGGCGAACAGCGAGCAGCCCTGCCACAGCACCAGGGCGAGCAGCGCGCCGTTCGGCAGCGCCAGCGGCAGCAGCACGAACTGGGCGGCCAGCACCGGCACCAGCCAGCGGCGCAGCGCGGACCGCTCCCAGGTGCCGGAGGGCATCCGGGTGCACAGCACCAGGAACCGGGTCCGGGCCCACATGCCGGCCCACAGCGCGGCCAGCCCCAGGCCGACCAGCGCCGCCGGGAACCCGCCCCGCTCGGCCCCGAACAGCGCGAGCAGCCCGCGCCCGGCCAGCCAGGGCGGGCTGGTGCGCAGGGCCTGCTGGTCGGCGTTGTCCCCGGGGTCGGTGAAGGTGTGGTGGAGCGCGATCCACAGCAGCACGGTGAGCCCGCCGCCGACCACCACCACCAGCACCGGCTCCAGCACGGCCGCGAACCGCCGCGGCGGGTAGCCGGCCCGCAGCGAGGTCAGCTCGAACTGCCGGCGCGAGGCGTCCCCGGCCAGCCGGGTGCGGATCTGCTTCAACCGGTCGCGGCTGAGCAGCCGGGCCCGGTAGCCGTGCATCCCGGCCCGCAGCGAGGGCAGCGTGACCAGCCGGAGCACCAGCACGACCGCGAGCATCGGCAGCACGGTGTGCGTCCAGAACGGGCTGTCGGTCCAGTCGTACTGCGTCCTGACCGCTGCGGCGATGCTGGTGCCCACTGCCGTTCTCCCCCTTCGCGCCGCGGATCGGCTCCCGGGCGCGCAGGCATGATAGCGGCGCGCCCGGGCCGGGCGGGGCGGCCGCCGGGGCTCAGTGCTCGATCACCTTCGCCAGGATCTCCGGCGCCCGGCGCACCAGCGGCCCCGCCGACAGCCGGACGCCGAGCAGCGCCAGCGCGGCGCCGTACAGCACCCCCGCGGGCAGCACCGGCCAGGCCGGGTGGTGGCCCAGCAGGAGGTAGGCCAGCAGCCCGCCGACCGGCAGGCAGCCCAGCAGCACGCCGATCATCGAACCGAAGGCGTTGAACATCACCACGCCGTTCTGCCCCGGCGCCGCGCTGCGCATCGGATTGCCGTCCGCGGGCAGCGCGAACGGCGCGTACACGCTGATCAGGCAGCCCAGGCCGAGGCTGGTGCCGAACGCCGCCAGGGCCAGGCCGAGCGCCGGGGCCAGCTCGTCCCACCGCCCGGTGAGGGCGGCCATCGCGGGCGCCAGCACCAGCAGCACCGGCACGCCGTAGAGCAGGATCGCCAGCACCCGGCCGCGCAGCTCGTCGCGGGCGTCCCGCCGGGTGGCCAGCGCGGCGGCGACCATCCAGAAGCCGGAGCCGTCCATGCCGAACAGGTTGGCGGACTGCAGGCCCAGCATCAGCCCGCCGATCGCCACCACGTACACCGAGCCGTGCCCCTGCACCACCGAGAGCGCCGCGAACACCACCGTCATCCCGATGCCGGTGAAGATCGCGGCCTTGGAGCGCGGCTCGCGCCAGGCGTACCGCAGGTGCCGCTGCGCCACCGCGCCGACCCGGCCGCCCGGGAGCAGCCGCCAGCCGCGGGCGGCCCGTCCGGCGGCGGCCGGCGCGGTCTCGACCAGGGTGGAGGAGTCGCCGGTGACCATCAGGTCCTGCAGGCTCCGCAGCCACCAGCGCAGCAGCACCGCCAGCAGGCCCGCGGTGAGCGCGAGTTGCAGCGCCGCCACGGCCCAGGCGCCCTCGCCGGCCGAGCGCACCGCGTCGATCGCGGAGACCGGCGGCACCCAGCGCAGCACCGAGCCGTACGGGTGCAGCACCGACAGGTCGACGCCCCGGCCGGAGGCGTTCAGCGAGCTCTGCACGCCGAGGTTGCCGAGCTGGGCCAGCACCGCGAACAGCAGGCCGCCGAAGACCGCGAAGTCCTTGCCGCGCCGGCTGGACAGCACCCGGGCGTTGCCCGCCCCGACCGCGCGGGTCAGCGCGACCAGGGTCAGCAGCACCAGCGGCACCGCCGGGAACGCGACCACCAGCGAGCCGGTGCCCCGCCCGGCCGCCGCCGCGGCCCCGGCCAGCAGCAGCAGACCGACCAGCGGCCCGGGCCCGATCAGACTGCCGAGCAGGGTGCCGCGCAGCAGCGCGCCCGGCCGCAGCGGCAGCATGGTGAGCCGGGTCGGGTCGGCGCTCTCGTCGCCGGAGAAGAAGAACAGCGGCATCGCGGCCCAGCAGACCGCCAGCCCGGCGGTGAGCACCGCCGCCACGTCGGCGGCCCCGGCCCGGCCGTGCAGGGCGATCAGCCCCGCGGCGGCGGCCAGGCCGAACAGCAGCCCGACGCAGGTGCCCAGGACGTAGCCGGCGGTGAGGCCGGGGCTGCGCCGCAGCCCGTTGCGCAGCAGCCGGAGCTTGAGCCCGACCAGCGCGCGGACCACGGCGCGGTCGTCGGTGGCGGCCGCGGCGGCCGGGACGGGGGCTGCGGCGTTCACCGGTTGCCCCCGCCGAGCCAGCCGAGCGACCGGCCGTCGTCCTCGCGGACCCCGACCAGCCCGAGGAACGCCTGGTGCAGCGACGTCCCGCCGCGGACCTCCGCCAGCGGCCCGGCGGCGACCACCCGGCCGGCGTTGACCACGGCGACCCAGTCGCAGAGCGACTCGACCAGCTCCATCACGTGGCTGGAGAACACCACCGTGGAGCCGGACGCCGCGTACCGGGTCAGCACGCCGCGGATGGTCTGCGCGGAGACCGGGTCGACGCCCTCGAAGGGCTCGTCGAGGAACAGCACGTCCGGGTTGTGCAGCAGGGCGGCGGCCAGGCCGATCTTCTTGCGCATGCCGGTGGAGTAGTCGGCGACCAGCTTGTGGCCGGAGGCGGTCAGGTCGAGGACGGAGAGCAGCTCCTCGGCCCGCCGGTCGGTCTCGGCGCCGTCGAGCCCGCGCAACCGCCCGTTGAACTGCAGCAGTTCGCGCCCGCTCAGCCGCTCGAACATCCGCAGGCCCTCGGGCAGGATGCCGATCCGGGCCTTGACCCCGACCGGGTCCTGCCAGACGTCGGTGCCGTGCACCAGCACCGTCCCCCGGTCCGGCCGGAGCAGGCCGGTGACCATCGACAGCGTGGTGGTCTTGCCGGCGCCGTTCGGGCCGACCAGGCCGATGAAGGACCCGGCGGGCAGGTCGAGGCTCAGCCCGGCGACGGCGGTCTGTTCCCCGAAGCGCTTCCACAGGTCGCGGATCGAGACGGCGGGCGGCGGGGTGGTCGCCTCCATGGCGGGTGTTCTCCTTGTCGACTGCGGTCCGCGGACGCGCCGAGGGGCGCTCCCGGAGCCCGACCCTATGATCGTTCCGGTGCTCCTCCCATCCCCCGTTCGGCGGTACTGACACCGAACCGGCCGGGATCGGCAACTACCGGCGCACCCCGTTCGTCCTGCATCCTGAGAGTGCGTGCGCAGCACGGGGAACGGGAGGTGGCTGCGATGTCCGGTCAGTGGGGATCTCCGGCGCCGTACGGGCAGCAGCCCTGGCAGCCGGCGCCGACGCCGCAGTCCGCGATGCGCGCCGCGCATTCCGACCGCGAGCGCACGGTGGACGTGCTGAAGGCGGCGTACGCGGAGGGGCGGCTGTCCGCCGCCGAGTACGAGCACCGGATGTCGAGCGCGCACCAGGCCGCCACCTACGGGCAGCTGGCCTCGCTGGTGGCCGACCTGCCGGCCGGCCCGATGGTGCAGCCGTTCGGCGCGGCCGTCCCGATGGTCCCGCCGACCTTCCTGCCGCCCGCCTTCCCGCCGCCGCCCCGGCCGAACAACGGCCTGGCCACCGCCTCGGCGATCCTCGGCGGGCTGACCCTCTTCACCGGGGGCCTCACCGGCCTGCCCGCGGTGATCACCGGCCACATCGCCCGCGGCCAGATCCGCCGCACCCGGGAGGCCGGCGACGGCCTCGCGGTGTTCGGGCTGATCCTCGGCTGGCTGTCGATGGCCGGCTGGGCGCTCTTCTCCCTGCTGTTCCTGCTGGCGGCTTCCGGCCACTGAGCCCGCCCCGCGCGGGGGAGCGCCCGTCCGGACGCGCCCCATTTGTTTTGACCGGCGCGGGTGCGCTAGGTACGCTCTGACCTTGTGCCTGGGGTGTGCCCGGGTCCTTGTGCGTGCCAGCAGATCGGCCGCCGCAGCGGAGACTCCACCCGCTCGGCTCTTGCCGCCGCCGCAGCTCAGCTCGGGATTCCGTGATTCTTCCCCTGAAGAAGGTCCAACACACCCGACCGCGTGGGTCGGAGAGTGAGGGACGCCACCTCAGGTTAGTTCCACCGAGCCTTGGCACACAGAAAACGGAGAAACGGTGCCTACGATCCAGCAGCTGGTCCGAAAGGGCCGGCAGGACAAGGTCCAGAAGACCAAGACCCCCGCGCTCGAGGCCTCGCCCCAGCGCCGCGGCGTCTGCACGCGTGTGTACACGACCACCCCGAAGAAGCCGAACTCGGCTCTCCGCAAGGTCGCCCGTGTGCGCCTCACCAGCGGGATCGAGGTCACCGCTTACATTCCGGGCGAGGGCCACAACCTGCAGGAGCACTCCATCGTGCTCGTGCGTGGCGGTCGTGTGAAGGACCTGCCGGGTGTGCGTTACAAGATCATCCGCGGCGCTCTCGACACCCAGGCTGTCAAGAACCGCAAGCAGGCCCGCAGCCGCTACGGCGCCAAGAAGGAGAAGTAAGAATGCCTCGTAAGGGCCCCGCCCCGAAGCGCCCGGTCATCATCGACCCGGTTTACGGCTCCCCGCTGGTGACCTCGCTGGTCAACAAGATCCTGCTGCACGGCAAGCGCTCCACCGCCGAGCGGATCGTCTACGGCGCCCTCGAGGGCGTCCGCGAGAAGACCGGTGCCGACCCGGTGATCGCGCTCAAGCGCGCGCTGGAGAACGTCAAGCCGACCCTCGAGGTCAAGTCCCGCCGCGTCGGCGGCGCCACCTACCAGGTGCCGGTCGAGGTCCGTCCGGGCCGCGCCAACACCCTGGCGCTGCGCTGGCTGGTCGGCTACTCCCGCGCCCGTCGCGAGAAGACCATGACCGAGCGTCTGCTCAACGAGATCCTCGACGCCAGCAACGGCCTGGGCGCTTCCGTGAAGCGTCGCGAGGACACCCACAAGATGGCCGAGTCCAACAAGGCCTTCGCGCACTACCGCTGGTAGTCCGAACCCCGTCACTAGACAGAGAGAGAACGAGCCACCATGGCTGCAACCTCCCTTGACCTCGCCAAGGTCCGCAACATCGGGATCATGGCGCACATCGACGCGGGCAAGACCACCACCACCGAGCGGATCCTGTTCTACACCGGTGTCTCGTACAAGATCGGTGAGGTCCACGACGGCGCTGCCACGATGGACTGGATGGAGCAGGAGCAGGAGCGCGGCATCACCATCACGTCGGCCGCGACGACCTGTCACTGGACCCTCGACGGTTCCGACCACACCATCAACATCATCGACACCCCGGGCCACGTCGACTTCACCGTCGAGGTGGAGCGCTCGCTGCGCGTGCTCGACGGTGGCGTGACGGTGTTCGACGGCGTCGCCGGTGTCGAGCCCCAGTCCGAGACCGTGTGGCGGCAGGCTGACCGCTACGGCGTCCCGCGCATCTGCTTCATCAACAAGCTGGACCGCACGGGCGCCGACTTCTACTTCTGCGTGCAGACCATCGTGGACCGCCTCGGCGCCACCCCGCTGGTCATGCAGCTGCCGATCGGCGCCGAGGGCGACTTCGCCGGCGTCGTCGACCTGGTGAAGATGAAGGCCCTGGTCTGGTCCGCCGACGCGCCCAAGGGCGAGATGTACGACACCGTCGACATCCCGGCCGACCTCGCCGACAAGGCCGCGGAGTACCGCGAGGCCCTGCTCGACACCGTGTCGAACGTCAGCGACGAGGTGATGGAGCTCGCCCTGGAGGGCGAGGACATCCCCGAGGAGCTGCTGGTCGCCGCGATCCGCAAGGGCACGCTGAACTCGGACTTCACCCCGATCTTCTGCGGCTCGGCGTTCAAGAACAAGGGCGTCCAGCCCCTGCTCGACGCGGTCGTGAAGTACCTGCCGTCGCCCCTCGACATCGAGGGCATCGAGGGCACCAAGCCGAACAACCCCGACGAGAAGATCGTCCGCCAGGCCTCGGACGACGAGCCGCTCGCCGCGCTCGCGTTCAAGATCATGTCGGACCCGCACCTGGGCAAGCTCACCTTCGTCCGCGTGTACTCCGGCCGCCTGGAGTCCGGCACCTCGGTGCTGAACTCCGTCAAGGGCAAGAAGGAGCGCATCGGCAAGATCTACCGCATGCACGCGAACAAGCGTGAGGAGATCGACTCGGTGGGCGCCGGCGACATCATCGCCGTCATGGGCCTGAAGCAGACCACCACCGGTGAGACGCTGTCCGACGAGAAGCAGCCGGTCATCCTGGAGTCCATGGACTTCCCGGCCCCGGTCATCCGCGTCGCGATCGAGCCCAAGTCCAAGGGCGACCAGGAGAAGCTGGGTGTCGCCATCCAGCGCCTGGCCGAGGAGGACCCGTCCTTCCAGGTCAACACCGACGAGGAGACCGGCCAGACGATCATCGCGGGCATGGGCGAGCTGCACCTCGAGGTGCTGGTCGACCGCATGCGCCGTGAGTTCAAGGTCGAGGCCAACGTCGGCAAGCCGCAGGTCGCGTACCGCGAGACGATCCGCAAGGCCGTCGAGCGCATCGACTACACGCACAAGAAGCAGACCGGTGGTTCCGGCCAGTTCGCGAAGATCCAGATCGCGATCGAGCCGCTGGAGTCCGGCGAGGGCTACGAGTTCGTGAACAAGGTCACCGGTGGCCGCGTTCCGAAGGAGTACATCCCCTCGGTCGACGCCGGTTGCCAGGAGGCCATGGAGTTCGGCGTGCTCGCCGGCTACCCGCTCCAGGGCGTCCGCGTCAGCCTGCTGGACGGCGCGTCGCACGACGTCGACTCGTCCGAGCTGGCGTTCAAGATCGCCGGTTCCATGGCGTTCAAGGAAGGTGCCAAGAAGGCGTCGCCGGCTCTGCTCGAGCCGATGATGGCCGTCGAGGTCACCACCCCCGAGGACTACATGGGCGACGTGATCGGCGACATCAACTCCCGCCGTGGCCAGATCCGGGCCATGGAGGAGCGTCACGGTGCCCGCGTCGTCAAGGCGCTGGTGCCGCTCTCCGAGATGTTCGGCTACGTCGGTGACCTGCGCAGCAAGACCTCTGGTCGCGCAAGCTACTCGATGCAGTTCGACTCGTACGCCGAGGTTCCGCGGAACGTGGCGGACGACATCATCGCCAAGGCCAAGGGCGAGTGACGTCCCGGTAATCGGGACGAACCAGAACCTTTAGGCTAGAAGGAGGGCACCCGGACGACACCCGTCCGGGTTCCGCCCGGGAGCCCTCCGGCACCCCCACCCGCGGGACGGCTTGGGGCGCCACCAGCGCCCCATCCCCAAACCCGATCCAGACCAACTGACGTCGTACGGCGTACAGAACTGTCCTCAGGAGGACTGCAGTGGCGAAGGCGAAGTTCGAGCGGACGAAGCCCCACGTCAACATCGGCACCATCGGTCACATCGACCACGGTAAGACCACGCTGACCGCGGCGATCACCAAGGTGCTGCACGACGCGTACCCGGAGATCAACCCCTTCACGCCGTTCGACCAGATCGACAAGGCGCCGGAAGAGCGTCAGCGTGGTATCACCATCTCCATCGCGCACGTCGAGTACCAGACCGAGGCGCGTCACTACGCCCACGTCGACTGCCCGGGTCACGCGGACTACATCAAGAACATGATCACCGGTGCGGCCCAGATGGACGGTGCGATCCTCGTCGTCGCCGCCACCGACGGCCCGATGCCGCAGACCAAGGAGCACGTCCTCCTGGCCCGCCAGGTCGGCGTCCCCTACATCGTCGTCGCGCTGAACAAGTCCGACATGGTGGACGACGAGGAGATCCTGGAGCTCGTCGAGCTCGAGGTCCGTGAGCTCCTCTCCGAGTACGAGTTCCCGGGCGACGACCTGCCGGTCGTCCGCGTCTCCGCGCTGAAGGCGCTGGAGGGCGACAAGGAGTGGGGCGAGAAGCTCCTCGGCCTGATGTCCGCCGTCGACGAGGCCATCCCGACCCCGGAGCGCCTGGTCGACCAGCCGTTCCTGATGCCGATCGAGGACGTCTTCACGATCACCGGTCGTGGCACCGTCGTCACCGGCCGCATCGAGCGCGGCATCCTCAAGGTCAACGAGACCGTCGACATCATCGGCATCAAGACCACCAAGACCACCACCACGGTCACCGGTATCGAGATGTTCCGCAAGCTCCTCGACGAGGGCCACGCGGGTGAGAACGTCGGTCTGCTGCTCCGCGGCATCAAGCGCGAGGACGTCGAGCGCGGCCAGGTCATCATCAAGCCGGGTTCGGTCACGCCGCACACCGACTTCGAGGCCCAGGCCTACATCCTGTCGAAGGACGAGGGTGGCCGTCACACCCCCTTCTTCAACAACTACCGCCCGCAGTTCTACTTCCGCACCACCGACGTGACCGGCGTCGTGACCCTCCCCGAGGGCACCGAGATGGTCATGCCGGGCGACAACACCGGTATGACGGTGGCGCTGATCCAGCCCATCGCCATGGAAGAGGGCCTGAAGTTCGCCATCCGTGAGGGTGGCCGCACCGTCGGCGCCGGCCAGGTCACCAAGATCCTGAAGTAATTTCAGGCTCGGCCGACCCACGCGTCACCGCAGGGCCCGGTCCGCTCCCGCGAGGGAGGGGGCCGGGCCCTCGGCGTTGTCCCCCGCAGGTGTGACCTGCGACGCAGCGGGTGGACCCGATTGGCGTACGGGCTGCTTTCTGTGGCAAGATGTCCGGGTTGCTCGGTTGAGTTACCGATGCTGCGCGCCTCCCGCCGGGAGGACCGGAAGCGAGTCCCATGTACTCGTCGTTCCCGTGATGGCCGTTCATGTGTCCACGTGCTGTGTGTGGATGCAGTGGTGTGAAGTCGACACCACGGCAGCTGCGGGGCGAAAGTACGGGAATCTTCCGGGAAGCGTGTGCGGGGTCTCAGCCCGGCCGTCCCCACCCCAGCAGTTCGAAACCGACGGATCTGTTCGCCGGTTTTTTGCAAGCGCGAGCGCGACACGCCCGAGCGCGGGGGTCGGAGGGGAAGGCCGTGCGGCAACGTGACGACACAAAGGACTACGAAGTAGCCATGGCGGGACAGAAGATCCGCATCCGGCTCAAGGCCTACGACCACGAGGTCATCGACTCCTCGGCGAAGAAGATCGTCGAGACGGTGATTCGTACTGGTGCGCAGGTCGCGGGCCCGGTGCCGCTGCCCACTGAGAAGAACGTTTACTGCGTCATCCGCTCGCCGCACAAGTACAAGGACTCGCGCGAGCACTTCGAGATGCGCACTCACAAGCGTCTGATCGACATCCTCGACCCCACGCCGAAGACGGTTGACTCGCTGATGCGTCTCGACCTGCCGGCGGGCGTCGACATCGAGATCAAGCTCTGAGAGGCGCACCGAAGATGGCTAAGCAGATTAAGGGCATCCTGGGCGAGAAGCTCGGCATGACCCAGGTCTGGGACGAGAACAACCGGGTCGTCCCGGTGACCGTCGTCAAGGCCGGGCCGAATGTCGTGACCCAGGTCCACACCGCCGACAGCCCGTCCGGCTACGACGCCGTGCAGATCGGCTTCGGCGAGATCGACCCCCGCAAGGTGAACAAGCCCCTCCAGGGCCACTTCGCCAAGGCCGGTGTCACCCCGCGCCGCCACCTGGTCGAGCTCCGTACCTCGGACGCGTCCGAGTACACCCTGGGCCAGGAGATCACCGCCGAGCTGTTCGAGGCGGGTGTCAAGGTCGACGTGACCGGCACCTCCAAGGGCAAGGGCTTCGCCGGTGTCATGAAGCGTCACAACTTCAAGGGCCTCGGCGCCGGTCACGGCACCCAGCGCAAGCACCGTTCGCCCGGCTCCATCGGTGGCTGCGCCACCCCGGGCCGCGTGTTCAAGGGCATGCGCATGGCGGGTCGGATGGGCCACGAGCGCGTGACCACCCAGAACCTGACCGTGCACGCGGTCGACGCGGAGAAGGGTCTGCTGCTCATCAAGGGCGCGATCCCGGGTCCGAACGGCGGCCTCGTCCTCGTCCGCACCGCGGCGAAGGGCCTGTGAGGAAATGACCACCATTGACATCCTGTCGCCGGCCGGCGACAAGGCCGGCAGCGTCGAGCTGCCCGCCGAGATCTTCGACGCCAAGGTCAGCATCCCGCTGATGCACCAGGTCGTCGTGGCGCAGCTCGCTGCCGCCCGTCAGGGCACCCACAAGACCAAGACCCGCGGCGAGGTCCGTGGCGGCGGCAAGAAGCCGTACCGCCAGAAGGGCACCGGCCGCGCCCGTCAGGGCTCGACCCGTGCGCCGCAGTTCGCGGGCGGTGGCGTCGTCCACGGTCCCGTTCCGCGCGACTACTCGCAGCGGACCCCGAAGAAGATGATCGCCGCCGCCCTGCGCAGCGCGCTCACCGACCGGGCCCGCCACGAGCGCATTCACGTCATCTCCGGCGTGACCGCGACCGAGACCCCGTCGACCAAGGCCGCCAAGGCGCTGTTCGGCAAGATCTCCGAGCGCAAGAACCTCCTCCTGGTGGTCGAGCGCGAGGACGAGCGCGGCATCCTGTCCGCGCGCAACCTGCCGAACGTGCACATCCTGGACGCCGGCCAGCTCAACACCTACGACGTGCTCGTCTCCGACGATGTGGTCTTCACCCAGGCCGCCTTCGAGCGCTTCGTGGCCGGTCCGGCCGCGTCCGCCGAGGCTGTTGCTGCTGAGGGCGAGCTCGAAGGGACTGCCGCCTGATGAGCGAGATCACCTCCAAGACGTTCACGGACCCCCGTGACGTCCTGATCAAGCCGGTCATCTCGGAGAAGAGCTACTCGCTCCTCGACGAGAACAAGTACACGTTCGTCGTGTCCCCCGGTGCCAACAAGACCCAGATCAAGCAGGCCGTCGAGGCGGTCTTCTCGGTCAAGGTCGAGGCCGTGAACACGCTGAACCGTCAGGGCAAGCGCAAGCGCTCCAAGACGGGCTTCGGCAAGCGCAAGGACACCAAGCGCGCGATCGTGACGCTGGCCGAGGGCAACCGCATCGACATCTTCGGTGGTCCGGTCGCCTGACCCTCGGGTCAGGGACTGCGATCGTCGTAAAGGACGAGGACAGAAATGGGTATCCGCAAGTACAAGCCGACTACGCCGGGCCGCCGCGGCTCCAGCGTGGCCGACTTCGTCGAAATCACGCGGTCCACGCCGGAGAAGTCGCTGGTTCGCCCCCTGCACAGCAAGGGCGGCCGTAACAACGCCGGTCGTATCACCGCTCGCCACCAGGGTGGTGGCCACAAGCGCGCCTACCGCGTGATCGACTTCCGTCGTCACGACAAGGACGGCGTGCCGGCCAAGGTCGCGCACATCGAGTACGACCCGAACCGCACCGCGCGCATCGCGCTCCTGCACTACGCGGACGGCGAGAAGCGCTACATCATCGCCCCCCGCGGCGTGGCGCAGGGCGACCGGGTCGAGAACGGCCCCGGTGCCGACATCAAGCCCGGCAACAACCTGCCGCTGCGCAACATCCCGGTCGGTACCACCATCCACGCGGTGGAGCTCCGTCCCGGCGGTGGCGCCAAGCTGGCCCGTTCCGCGGGTTCCGGCATTCAGCTGCTCGCCCGTGAGGGTCGCATGGCGCACCTGCGCATGCCCTCCGGTGAGATCCGCCTGGTCGACGCGCGCTGCCGCGCGACCGTCGGCGAGGTCGGCAACGCCGAGCAGTCGAACATCAACTGGGGCAAGGCCGGCCGTATGCGCTGGAAGGGCGTCCGCCCGACCGTGCGTGGTGTGGCCATGAACCCGATCGACCACCCGCACGGTGGTGGTGAGGGTAAGACCTCCGGTGGTCGCCACCCGGTCTCGCCGTGGGGCAAGCCCGAGGGCCGCACCCGTCGCCCGAACAAGGCGTCGGACTCCCTCATCGTGCGCCGCCGCAAGACCAACAAGAAGCGCTAGGAGCAGGTCAGATGCCGCGCAGTCTCAAGAAGGGCCCCTTCATCGACGACCACCTTCAGAAGAAGGTGGACGTGCAGAACGAGGCGGGCACGCAGAACGTCATCAAGACCTGGTCCCGTCGTTCCGTGATCTCCCCGGCCATGCTCGGCCACACGATCGCGGTTCACGATGGCCGCAAGCACGTCCCGGTGTTCGTCACCGAGTCGATGGTCGGCCACAAGCTCGGCGAGTTCGCTCCCACGCGCACCTTCAAGGGGCACGTGAAGGAAGACCGCAAGTCGAAGCGTCGCTAAGCATCGATTTGAAGCTCCGCTCCGGGGCTTCCGAGCTGTAGCACCAGAACGACGAAGTGACTTACTCCATTAAGGGGACAACCATGGAAGCCAGGGCCCAGGCGCGGTACATCCGCGTCACGCCCATGAAGGCCCGCCGCGTGGTGGACCTCATCCGTGGCCTGCCGGCCACGGAGGCCCAGGCCGTCCTGCGTTTCGCTCCGCAGGCCGCCACCGTGCCGGTCGGCAAGGTGCTCAACAGCGCCATCGCCAACGCCGCGCACAACTACAACCACTCCAACACGGACGACCTCTACATCTCCGAGGCGTACGTTGACGAGGGCCCGACCCTGAAGCGGTTCCGTCCGCGCGCCCAGGGCCGTGCCTACCGGATCCGCAAGCGGACCAGCCACATCACCGTGGTCGTCAGCAGCAAGGAAGGGACCCGGTAATGGGCCAGAAGGTTAACCCGCACGGGTTCCGCCTCGGCATCAGCACGGACTTCAAGTCCCGCTGGTACGCCGACAAGCTGTACAAGGACTACGTCAAGGAAGACGTCGCCATCCGGCGTCTCATGACGCAGGGCATGGAGCGCGCCGGCATCTCGAAGGTGGAGATCGAGCGCACCCGTGACCGGGTCCGCGTGGACATCCACACCGCTCGTCCGGGCATCGTGATCGGCCGCCGTGGCACGGAGGCCGACAAGATCCGCGGCAAGCTGGAGAAGCTGACCGGCAAGCAGGTCCAGCTGAACATCCTCGAGGTCCGCAACCCCGAGATGGACGCCCAGCTCGTGGCCCAGGGCGTCGCGGAGCAGCTGTCCTCCCGCGTCTCCTTCCGTCGCGCCATGCGCAAGAGCATGCAGTCGACCATGAAGGCCGGCGCCAAGGGCATCAAGGTCCAGTGCTCCGGTCGTCTCGGCGGCGCCGAGATGAGCCGTTCGGAGTTCTACCGCGAAGGCCGTGTGCCGCTGCACACCCTGCGCGCGAACGTCGACTACGGCTTCTTCGAGGCCAAGACGACCTTCGGCCGCATCGGCGTGAAGGTCTGGATCTACAAGGGCGACGTCAAGAACATCGCCGAGGTCCGCGCTGAGAACGCCGCTGCCCGCTCCGGCAACCGTCCGGCCCGTCCCGAGGGCGGTCGTCCCGCCCGCGGCGGCGAGCGCGGTGGCCGTGGTGGCGAGCGCGGCGGCCGTGGCCGTCGTCCCGCTTCGACCGAGCAGCCGCTGCAGGCTCCGGTCGCCGCCGAGGCGACGGTCGAGACCCCCGGAACGGAGGCCTGACCGCAATGCTGATCCCCCGTCGGGTCAAGCACCGCAAGCAGCACCACCCGAAGCGCCGCGGCGCGGCCAAGGGTGGCACCGAGCTGGCGTTCGGCCAGTTCGGCATCCAGGCCGTGACCCCGGCCTACGTGACGAACCGTCAGATCGAGTCCGCTCGTATCGCGATCACCCGTCACATCCGTCGTGGCGGCAAGGTCTGGATCAACATCTACCCGGACCGCCCGCTCACCAAGAAGCCGGCCGAGACCCGCATGGGTTCCGGTAAGGGTTCGCCGGAGTGGTGGATCGCGAACGTGCACCCGGGTCGGGTCATGTTCGAACTGTCGTACCCGAACGAGAAGATTGCCCGCGAGGCGCTCACGCGTGCCGCGCACAAGCTTCCGATGAAGTGCCGGATCGTTCGGCGCGAGGACGGTGAGAGCTGATGTCGGCCGCTACCAAGGCTGCTGAGCTTCGCGAACTGGACAACGAGGCCCTCGTTGCCAAGCTCCGTGAGGCCAAGGAGGAGCTGTTCAACCTCCGCTTCCAGGCGGCGACCGGGCAGCTCGACAACCACGGACGGCTCCGGCTGGTCCGTAAGGACATCGCGCGGATCTACACCCTGATGCGCGAGCGCGAGCTGGGCATCGAGACGGTGGAGAACGCCTGATGACTGAGAACACCAACGAGACGCGCGGTTTCCGCAAGACCCGTGAGGGTCTGGTCGTCAGCGACAAGATGGACAAGACCGTCGTCGTCGCCGTCGAGGACCGCGTCAAGCACGCGCTGTACGGCAAGGTCATCCGCCGTACGAACAAGCTGAAGGCGCACGACGAGCAGAACGCCTGCGGCGTCGGCGACCGCGTCCTCCTGATGGAGACCCGGCCGCTGTCCGCGACGAAGCGCTGGCGCGTCGTCGAGATCCTCGAGAAGGCCAAGTAACGAGGTTGTTCGCGGTACGGCCGTATGTGCACCGGGCCCCCAGGGGTGCGGGTGTGAGCAGCGGCCGGCCCGTCAACAGTCGTTGACGATCAGGAGAAAGTTGTGATCCAGCAGGAGTCGCGGCTTCGTGTCGCCGACAACACGGGTGCCAAGGAAATCCTTTGCATCCGCGTTCTCGGTGGCTCCGGCCGCCGCTACGCCGGTATCGGCGACGTCATCGTCGCCACCGTCAAGGACGCGATCCCCGGCGGTTCGGTGAAGAAGGGCGACGTCGTCAAGTGCGTCGTCGTCCGCACCGTCAAGGAGCGCCGCCGTCCGGACGGTTCGTACATCCGTTTCGACGAGAACGCCGCCGTCGTCCTCAAGAACACCGATGGCGACCCCCGCGGTACCCGCATCTTCGGCCCGGTGGGCCGCGAGCTGCGCGACAAGAAGTTCATGAAGATCATCTCGCTGGCGCCGGAGGTGCTCTGACCCATGGCGAACAGCATGAAGATCAAGAAGGGTGACCTGGTCCAGGTCATCACCGGCAAGGACAAGGGCAAGCAGGGCAAGGTCATCCAGGCCATCCCCGCCGACAACAAGGTCCTGGTCGAGGGTGTCAACCGGGTCAAGAAGCACACCAAGCCGGGCCCCGGCACGCAGGGTGGCATCGTGACCGTCGAGGCCCCGGTGCACGTCTCCAACGTCCAGCTGGTCGTGGAGAAGGACGGCAAGAAGGTCGTCACCCGCGTCGGTTACCGCTTTGACGACCAGGGCAACAAGATCCGCGTTGCCAAGCGGACCGGTGAGGACATCTGATGTCTGAGACGACTGTTGAGAAGGTGACCCCCCGCCTCAAGGAGAAGTACCTCTCCGAGGTGAAGGGTCAGCTGCACGAGCAGTTCTCGTACGAGAACGTCATGCTGATCCCCGGCCTGGTCAAGGTCGTGGTCAACATGGGTGTCGGCGAAGCCGCCCGTGACAGCAAGCTGATCGAGGGTGCCATCAAGGACCTGACCGCGATCACTGGTCAGAAGCCGGCCGTGACCAAGGCCCGCAAGTCCATCGCGCAGTTCAAGCTGCGCGAGGGTCAGCCGATCGGCGCCCACGTCACCCTCCGTGGTGACCGCATGTGGGAGTTCGTGGACCGTCTGGTGTCGCTGGCGCTGCCGCGTATCCGTGACTTCCGCGGCCTCTCGCCCAAGCAGTTCGACGGCCGTGGCAACTACACCTTCGGTCTGACCGAGCAGGTCATGTTCCACGAGATCGACCAGGACAAGGTCGACCGTCAGCGCGGTATGGACATCACCGTCGTGACCACCGCTCAGACCGACGATGAGGGCCGGGCGCTGCTGCGCGCTCTGGGCTTCCCGTTCAAGGAGGCGTGAGCCATGGCGAAGAAGGCCCTGATCGCTAAGTCCGAGCGCAAGCCGAAGTTCGGCGTCCGGGCGTACACCCGGTGCCAGCGCTGCGGCCGTCCGCACTCGGTGTACCGCAAGTTCGGCCTGTGCCGTGTGTGCCTCCGTGAGATGGCGCACCGCGGCGAGCTGCCGGGCGTGACCAAGAGCTCCTGGTAATCCCTTACCGGAACCGGTAGTTCTGACCAGCGAAGCAGTGTGTCCGGCCCCCGTCTTTTGGGATTCGCAGGCGAATCCCGTAAGGTTGCGGGGTCGGGCCCCTGCCGCAGCACACCCTTCCCGGGCAGGCTGCGGCCCTCTGTCGAGGGCTCGCAAAACCCAGTCTTACTACGTCGGTAGGTCCCCTGCGCTTGTGCCCCTTTCGCACTCCCCGGTGAGTGCGCGGAGGGGGACCTGGTGCGGAGAAACCACGGCGAGAGAGGCCTGAGGCCACCATGACCATGACCGACCCCATCGCAGACATGCTCACTCGTCTGCGTAACGCCAACTCGGCGTACCACGACTCCGTCGTGATGCCGTCGAGCAAGATCAAGGCGCACGTCGCCGAGATCCTGCAGCAGGAGGGGTACATCTCCTCCTACAAGGTTGAGGACCCCACCGAGAACGAGGTCGGCAAGAAGCTGACCATCGAGCTCAAGTTCGGTCCGAACCGTGAGCGTTCCATCGCCGGCATCAAGCGCATCAGTAAGCCGGGTCTGCGTGTTTACGCAAAGTCCACCAACCTGCCGAAGGTGCTCGGCGGCCTGGGCGTGGCGATCATCTCCACGTCCTCCGGCCTCCTCACCGACAAGCAGGCCGCCAAGAAGGGCGTAGGCGGAGAAGTTCTCGCCTACGTCTGGTAATTCGGGAAACGGAGGTACAGCAATGTCGCGCATTGGACGGCTGCCCATCCAGGTTCCCGCTGGTGTGGACGTCACCATCGACGGCCAGACGGTCTCGGTGAAGGGCCCCAAGGGCTCCCTCACCCACGTCGTCGCCGCGCCGATCGAAATCGGCAAGGGCGAGGACGGCACTCTGGTCGTCACCCGCCCGAACGACGAGCGTCAGTCGAAGGCCCTGCACGGCCTGTCGCGCACGCTGGTGGCGAACATGATCACCGGCGTGACCGCGGGCTACCGCAAGTCGCTGGAGATCAGCGGTGTCGGTTACCGAGTCACGGCGAAGGGCTCCGACATGGAGTTCGCGCTGGGCTACAGCCACCCCATCCTGGTCACCGCGCCGGAGGGCATCTCCTTCGTCGTCGAGTCGCCCACCAAGTTCCACGTGGACGGCACCGACAAGCAGAAGGTCGGCGAGGTCGCCGCGAAGATCCGCAAGCTGCGCAAGCCCGACCCGTACAAGGCCAAGGGCGTCAAGTACGCGGGCGAGGTCATCCGCCGCAAGGTCGGAAAGAGTGGTAAGTAAGCGATGAGCGTCTCTGTCAAGATCGGCAAGGGCAACGCCTACAAGAACGCCGCCCGCAAGCGCCGCGCCATCCGCGTTCGCAAGCGCGTCGTCGGCACCGAGGTGCGTCCGCGCCTCGTCGTGACGCGTTCGAACCGCCACATGGTCGCCCAGGTCATCGACGACGCCAAGGGTCACACCCTGGCGTCGGCGTCCACCCTCGACGTGTCCATCAAGGGCACCGAGGGCGACAAGACCGAGCTGGCCAAGAAGGTCGGAAGCCTGGTCGCCGAGCGCGCCAAGGCCGCCGGCGTCGAGTCGGTCGTCTTCGACCGCGCGGGCAACCGGTACGCCGGCCGCATCGCCGCCCTGGCGGACGCGGCCCGCGAGGCCGGGCTCGACTTCTAAGCCGCTCGTCGACTCTGTCGGCGGACGTAAACGAGAGAGGTAATTCCAATGGCTGGACCCCAGCGCCGCGGTAGCGGCGCCGGCGGTGGCACCGGCGGCGAGCGGCGTGACCGTAAGCGTGACGAGCGGGGCGGCGCCCCGGTCGCCGAGAAGACCGCTTACGTCGAGCGCGTTGTCGCCATCAACCGTGTCGCCAAGGTTGTCAAGGGTGGTCGTCGTTTCAGCTTCACCGCGCTGGTCGTGGTGGGCGACGGTGACGGCACCGTGGGTGTCGGTTACGGCAAGGCGAAGGAGGTTCCGGCCGCCATCGCCAAGGGCGTTGAGGAGGCCAAGAAGAACTTCTTCAAGGTCCCCCGTATCCAGGGCACCATCCCGCACCCCATCCAGGGTGAGAAGGCCGCCGGCGTCGTGCTGCTGAAGCCGGCGTCCCCCGGTACCGGTGTTATCGCCGGTGGCCCGGTGCGTGCCGTCCTGGAGTGCGCCGGCGTTCACGACATCCTGTCGAAGTCGCTCGGCTCGGACAACGCGATCAACATCGTGCACGCCACCGTGGCCGCTCTGAAGGGCCTCGTGCGCCCCGAGGAGATCGCCGCCCGTCGTGGCCTGCCCCTGGAGGACGTGGCCCCGGCCGCGCTGCTCCGGGCCCGTGCGGCTGGGGTGAGCGCCTGATGGCTCGCCTGAAGGTCACCCAGACCAAGTCGTACATCGGTAGCAAGCAGAACCACCGTGACACCCTCCGTTCGCTCGGCCTGAAGCGGCTGAACGACACCGTGGTGAAGGAGGACCGCCCGGAGATCCGCGGCATGGTCCACACCGTTCGTCACCTCGTCACGGTCGAGGAGGTGGACTGATCATGTCGGACTCGCCGATCAAGCTCCACAACCTGAAGCCCGCCCCGGGTGCCAAGAAGGACAAGATCCGCGTTGGTCGCGGTGAAGGCTCCAAGGGTAAGACTGCAGGTCGTGGTACCAAGGGCACCAAGGCCCGCTACCAGGTTCCGCAGCGCTTCGAGGGTGGCCAGATGCCCCTCCACATGCGCCTGCCGAAGCTGAAGGGCTTCAAGAACCCGGCCCACAAGCAGTTCCAGGTCGTGAACCTGGACCGCCTGGCCGAGCTCTACCCGAACGGTGGCGAGGTCACCGTGGCCGGGCTGATCGAGAAGGGCGCCGTTCGCAAGAACGAGCTCGTCAAGGTCCTCGGCCAGGGCGACATCGCGGTGGCGCTGCAGGTGACGGTCGACGCCGTCTCCGGCTCCGCCGCCGAGAAGATCACCGCGGCCGGCGGTTCGGTCACCGAACTGCTCTGACGCCGTCGATCTGACGCACGGACAGAAACCGGGCCCCGCGCCCTCTTGCGAAAGAGGGTGCGGGGCCCGTTGCCGTGGGGGCCCCTTGCACGTGCTCGGTTTGTGTGTCAAAACCGGGCAAGCCGTACCCCATGAGTGGGGGAGCGGCGGCACGAGCTTCTGTGGAGCCCCCAGGCACTGTTAGAGTCCGTGAAGTTCCCTTACCCCACATCAGGACCGACCCTTCCGCCGACGACGCGCGGGAGGCGCAGGAGGCACCGTGCTCAGTGCGTTCGCGCGGGCGTTCCAGACGCCCGACCTGCGCAAGAAGCTGCTGTTCACGCTGGGCATCATGGTGCTGTTCCGCATGGGCGCCCACATCCCCGTGCCCGGAGTCAACTTCGAGGCCGTCCACGCGTGCGTGAAGAGCCAGAAGGAAGGCCTGTTCGGGCTGGTCAACCTGTTCAGCGGCGGCGCGCTGCTGCAGTTGACCATCTTCGCGCTCGGCATCATGCCGTACATCACGGCCAGCATCATCCTCCAGCTGCTCACCGTGGTCATCCCGCGGCTGGAAGCGCTGAAGAAGGAGGGGCAGGCCGGCACCGCGAAGATCACGCAGTACACCCGCTACCTGACCATCGCCCTCGCCGTGCTCCAGGGCACCGGCATCCTGGCGACGGCCTCCAGCGGCGCGCTGTTCTCCAACTGCCCGCAGGGCGCGGACATCGTCCCGAACCAGTCGATCTTCCGGATCGCCACGATGGTCATCATCATGACCGCGGGCACCACCGTGATCATGTGGCTGGGCGAGCTGATCACCGACCGCGGCATCGGCAACGGCATGTCGATCCTGATCTTCACCTCGATCGCGGCCGGTTTCCCCGGCTCGATGTGGGCGATCAAGCAGTCCGGCTCGCTGCTGGACGGCTGGGGCGAGTTCGTCTCGGTCATCGCGGTCGGCATCATCGTGGTCTGCCTGGTCATCTTCGTCGAGCAGGCCCAGCGCCGGATCCCGGTGCAGTACGCGAAGCGGATGATCGGCCGCCGCGCCTTCGGCGGGACGTCGACCTACATCCCGCTGAAGGTCAACCAGGCCGGCGTGATCCCGGTCATCTTCGCCTCCTCGCTGCTGTACATCCCGGCGCTGGTGGTGCAGCTGACCAACTCCCAGGCGGGCTGGGCGATCTGGATCAAGGAGCACTTCGTCAAGGGTGACCACCCGGTCTACATGGCGACGTACTTCGTGCTCATCGTCTTCTTCGCCTTCTTCTACGTCGCCATCTCCTTCAACCCCGAAGAAGTTGCCGACAACATGAAGAAGTATGGTGGCTTCATCCCGGGCATCCGGGCCGGCCGACCGACGGCCGAGTACCTGAACTACGTGCTCACCCGCATCACGTGGCCGGGATCGCTGTACCTGGGCCTGATCGCGTTGATCCCGATGGTCGCCCTCGTCGCCTTCGGGCAGCAGACCAACTTCCCGTTCGGCGGCACCTCCGTGCTCATCGTCGTCGGCGTCGGACTCGAAACTGTGAAGCAGATCGAGAGCCAACTCCAGCAGCGCAATTACGAAGGGTTCCTCCGCTGATGCGAATCGTCCTCGTCGGACCCCCCGGGGCCGGGAAGGGTACTCAGGCGCACGTTCTGGCCAAGACCCTGTCCATTCCCCACATCTCCACCGGTGACCTGTTCCGCGCGAACATCAGCCAGGGCACCCCGCTGGGTGTCGAGGCCAAGAGCTACATGGACGCCGGGCGCCTGGTGCCCGACGAGGTCACCATCGGGATGGCCAAGGACCGCATGCTCCAGCCGGACGCCGCCAACGGCTTCCTGCTGGACGGCTTCCCGCGCAACCTGGGCCAGGCGGAGGCGCTGGACGCCATCCTGGCCGAGAACGGCATCGCGCTGGACGGCGTGCTGGACCTGGAGGTCCCCGAGGACGAGGTCGTCAAGCGGATCGCCGGTCGCCGGCTGTGCCGCAACGACGGCTCCCACGTGTTCCACGTGGTGTACAACCCGCCGAAGACCGAGGGCGTCTGCGACGAGTGCGGCGGCGAGCTGTACCAGCGCTCGGACGACACCGAGGAGGCCGTGCGGGTCCGGCTGGAGGAGTACCACTCCAAGACCGAGCCGATCATCGGCTACTACCAGGAGCAGGGCCTGCTGGTCACCATCTCCGCCCTCGGCAAGGTGGACGAGGTGACCGAGCGCGCGGTCGCCGCCCTGGAGCAGAACAAGAACGCCTGACGCCACGAGGCGTCGTGAGACGGCCGGGTCGCCCCGAAGCGGGCGGCCCGGCCGTCTCGTGCGTCGTACGGTGGAGGGCAGTCCGAGATTCAGAACGTGGAAGGCGTTGACCAGATGGTGGAGATCAAGACCCCCGAGCAGATCGCGAAGATGCGGGCGGCCGGGCTGGTCGTCGCCGAGGCCCTGAAGGCCGCCCGCGCGGCGGTCGCCCCGGGGGTGACCACCGGCGAGCTGAACGACATCGCGGACGCGGTCATCACCAAGCACGGCGCCACCTCCAACTTCCGCGCCGACCACGGCGGCCTGTGGTTCCCGGGGGTGATCTGCGCCTCGGTCAACGAGGAGGTCGTGCACGGCATCCCCGGCGACAAGGTGCTGAAGGAGGGCGACCTGATCTCGATCGACTGCGGCGCGATCCTGGACGGCTGGCACGGCGACGCGGCGATCACCGTCGCGGTCGGGGAGACCGCCGCCGAGAACGTGATGCTGTCGAAGGTCACCGAGGGCTCGATGTGGGCCGGCATCGCCCAGATGAAGAAGGGCAACCGGCTGGTCGACGTCTCCCGGGCGATCGAAGGCTTCATCCGCCGCCAGCCGCTGCCGCCGAAGGGCAAGTGGGGCATCACCGAGGGCTACGGCGGCCACGGCATCGGCACCGCGATGCACATGGAACCGCACGTGCTGAACTACGTGGCCGGCCGCGGCAAGGGCATGAAGCTGGTCCCGGGCACCGTGCTGGCGATCGAGCCGATGGTCTCGCTCGGCACCCCGCACACCGAGGTGCTGGAGGACGACTGGACGGTGGTCACCACCGACGGCACCTGGGCCTCGCACTGGGAGCACTCGGTGGCGATCACCGAGCAGGGCCCGCTGGTGCTGACCGCCTTCGACGGCGGGAAGGCCGAACTGGCGAAGCTCGGCGTCACCGCCGCGCCCGACCCGCTGGGCTGAGCGCCCGCCGGGTCGGCCCGGCTGAGGGACTTCTCTCACTGCGGAGGGATCGGGGCCTGGGGGTTTGGACCTTCGGGCCTCTTGTCCTATTTTCATCAGCTGATACCCGCAGCTACCCCAGGGAGAGAACGTGCTCAAGGGCTTCCGCGACTTCATGATGCGCGGCAACGTCATCGACATGGCCGTCGGTGTGGTGATCGGTGCCGCCTTCACCGGAGTCGTCACCGGCTTCGTGACCGCCTTCCTCACCCCGGTGCTCGGCGTGGTGGTCGGCGCCGCGGGCGACTTCAGTGCCTACACGTTCACGGTGGCGGACGTCACCTTCCCGTACGGCCAGTTCCTGAACGTGCTGATCGCGTTCGTGCTGACCGCCGCGGTGCTGTACTTCTGCGTGGTGCTGCCGGTCTCCAAGGCCACCGCCCGCTACCTGCCGAAGAAGCCGGCCACCCCGAAGCGCCCCTGCCCGGAGTGCCTGACCGAGATCCCGCAGGCCGCCCGCCGCTGCTCGGCCTGCACCGCCGTGGTGGAGCCGGCGGCCCCGGTCATGGTGAAGGCCCAGGGCTGATTTCGCTCCGGCACGGTGCTTGGTTTACGATGGTGCGTCGGCTCTCTCGTAGCGTGTTCCCGCACGCCCTCAGCCCAGGGGAAACCCCGGGGAGAGGTGAAGCCTGGTTCGCACGAGCGTTCCGCATACGGTAGCCGGACCCCGAAGGGTGGATCTCGCAGTTCATGGCTAAGAAGCAAGGCGCCATTGAGATCGAGGGCACCGTGATCGAGTCTCTTCCGAACGCGATGTTCAAGGTCGAGCTGCAGAACGGTCACAAGGTCCTCGCACACATCAGCGGCAAGATGCGCATGCACTACATCCGCATCCTCCCGGATGACCGGGTCGTGGTGGAGCTCAGCCCCTACGACCTGACCCGCGGCCGGATCGTCTACCGCTACAAGTAACAACCGCCAGATCTAGACCCCGGAGAACCTGAATCATGAAGGTCAAGCCGAGCGTCAAGAAGATCTGCGACAAGTGCAAGGTGATCCGCCGCCACGGCCGGGTCATGGTGATCTGCGACAACCTGCGCCACAAGCAGCGCCAGGGCTGATCCACCGCATTTCTCGTAGTACCTTCGCGCGACGCGCACCAACGTCATAAGCGGGCCGCCCGATCCGTCCGGCAGGACGGACTGCCACCCCCGGTCAGAGGCCGGGGCTCCCTGTCGAGAGACAGCGAGTAGGCGGCGCGTCAGACCTCTGAGAAGAACCACAGGAGCCTTGAATGGCACGCCTTTCCGGCGTTGATCTCCCCCGCGAGAAGCGGATCGAGATCGCCCTCACCTACGTCTACGGCATCGGCAAGACCCGCGCCCAGCAGGCGCTCGCCGAGACCGGCGTGAGCGGTGACATCCGCGTCCGTGACATCACCGAGGACGACCTCGTCAAGCTGCAGAAGTTCGTCGACGCGAACTTCGAGGTCGAGGGTGACCTCCGCCGCCAGGTCGCCGCCGACATCCGCCGCAAGGTCGAGATCGGCTGCTACGAGGGCCTGCGCCACCGTCGCGGTCTGCCCGTCCGCGGCCAGCGCACCCACACCAACGCGCGTACCCGCAAGGGCCCGCGTCGCGCGATCGCCGGCAAGAAGAAGCCGGGCAAGAAGTAGTCCGTCCCGTCACCGGACATCCCTCCGGCCCGCGGGTCAGCGGACCGACCACCTCAGTAGGAGAACAGACTTATGCCCCCCAAGGGTCGTCAGGCTGCCGGCGCGAAGAAGATCCGCCGCAAGGAGAAGAAGAACGTCGCCCACGGGCACGCTCACATCAAGAGCACGTTCAACAACACGATCGTCTCGATCACCGACCCCGCGGGCAACGTGATCTCCTGGGCCTCGGCCGGCCACGTCGGTTTCAAGGGCTCGCGCAAGTCCACCCCGTTCGCCGCGCAGATGGCCGCCGAGGCCGCTGCCCGTCGCGCGCAGGAGCACGGCATGCGCAAGGTCGACGTCTTCGTCAAGGGTCCGGGCTCCGGCCGTGAGACCGCGATCCGCTCGCTCCAGGCCACCGGCCTCGAGGTCGGCTCGATCCAGGACGTCACCCCCACCCCGCACAACGGCTGCCGTCCGCCGAAGCGCCGCCGCGTCTGACGCGGAGCCTGGGTTCACCAGGCGTCCGGTGTTTTAAACCTGGTACGGGCTCCCGCTGCGTTTGATTTCAACACAGCTCGCGGGAGCCCGTACGCTTGAGTTCTGTCGGCATCAAATAGTGGGTGCCGAAGACAACTGGAGGAACCAGAACATGCTGATCGCTCAGCGTCCTTCGCTGACCGAAGAGGTCGTCGACGAGTTCCGCTCGCGGTTCGTGATCGAGCCGCTGGAGCCGGGCTTCGGCTACACCCTCGGCAACTCGCTCCGCCGCACGCTCCTCTCCTCGATCCCCGGTGCCGCCGTCACCAGCATCCGGATCGACGGCGTCCTGCACGAGTTCACCACCGTGCCGGGCGTCAAGGAGGACGTCACCGACCTCATCCTGAACATCAAGCAGCTGGTCGTCTCCTCGGAGCACGACGAGCCGGTCGTGATGTACCTGCGCAAGCAGGGCCCGGGTGTGGTCACCGCCGCCGACATCGCGCCGCCGGCCGGTGTCGAGGTGCACAACCCCGAGCTGGTCCTCGCCACCCTGAACGGCAAGGGCAAGCTGGAGATGGAGCTGACCGTCGAGCGCGGTCGCGGCTACGTCTCCGCCGTCCAGAACAAGGCCTCCGGCCAGGAGATCGGCCGCATCCCGGTCGACTCGATCTACAGCCCCGTGCTGAAGGTCACCTACAAGGTCGAGGCGACCCGTGTCGAGCAGCGCACCGACTTCGACAAGCTGATCGTCGACGTCGAGACCAAGCCCGCGATGCGCCCGCGCGACGCGATGGCCTCGGCCGGCAAGACCCTGGTCGAGCTGTTCGGCCTGGCCCGCGAGCTGAACGTCGACGCCGAGGGCATCGACATGGGCCCGTCCCCGACGGACGCCGCCCTGGCCGCCGACCTGGCGCTGCCGATCGAGGAGCTGGAGCTCACGGTCCGCTCCTACAACTGCCTCAAGCGCGAGGGCATCCACACCGTGGGTGAGCTCGTCGCCCGCTCGGAGGCCGACCTGCTCGACATCCGCAACTTCGGTGCGAAGTCGATCGACGAGGTCAAGGCGAAGCTGGCCGGCATGGGCCTGGCCCTCAAGGACAGCCCGCCCGGGTTCGACCCGACCGCCGCCGCCGACGCCTTTGGCGCCGACGACCTGGACGACCAGGGTTACGCGGAGACCGAGCAGTACTGAGGTTCTGAAGTTTCGACAGCGGGGGCGGTTCCCGGTGAACCGCCCCCGGTGGCGTGAGAAGTCGTGCGGACGCGGTGTCCGTACGCCCGCTGCGGTACCTGGTACGGCCGCAGTCGGAGATTCAAGGAGCTAAGTCATGCCCCGTCCCACCAAGGGTGCCCGCCTCGGCGGCGGTCCGTCCCACGAGCCGCTGCTGCTGGCCGGCCTGGCCCGCGAGCTGTTCCAGTACGGCCGCATCACCACCACCGAGGCCAAGGCCCGTCGCCTGCGCCCGCTGGCGGAGAAGCTGATCACCAAGGCGAAGAAGGGCGACATCCACAACCGTCGCCTGGTGCGCAAGACCATCACCGACGTGTCGGTGCTGCACACCCTCTTCACCGAGATCGCCCCGCGGTTCGAGAACCGCCCCGGCGGTTACACCCGCATCACCAAGATCGGCGGCCGCCGCGGCGACAACGCGCCGATGGCCGTGATCGAGCTGGTCGAGGGCGAGATCGCCACCAAGGCGACCGTCGCCGAGGCCGAGGCCGCCGCCAAGCGCGCCGTCAAGGAGGCCGACCAGGCCGCCGAGGCGAAGGCCGCCGAGGAGACCAAGGCCGACGAGGCCGCCGAGACCACCGAGGCCTGAGCCTCCCGGTAGGTCTTCGTCCGGGCCCGCCCTCCCGTTCGCCGGGGGAGCGGGCCCGTTCGCATCCCAGGTCATCTCAGCTACGGCACAGGGGAGTTGGAGTGGTGAACGACTGCGCGGAGCTGCCGCCGGTGAAGGACGGCCCGGCGGACGGGCACGTCCGGATCAGGCTCGACCTCGCCTACCACGGGGCGGAGTTCTCCGGCTGGGCCCGGCAGCGCGAACGGCGCACCGTGCAGGGCGAGTTGGAGGACGCGCTGCGGATCGTGCTGCGCAGCGCGGAGACCTTCCCGCTGACGGTCGCCGGCCGGACCGACGCCGGGGTGCACGCCCGCGGCCAGGTCGCGCACGTGGACCTGCCGGTGGAGCTGTGGGCCCTGCACGGCGAGAAGCTGCTGCGCCGGCTGGCCGGGCGGCTGCCCGCCGACGTCCGGGTGTACCGGGTCGCCGAGGCGCCGCACGGCTTCGACGCCCGGTTCGCGGCGATCTGGCGGCGCTACGCGTACCGGGTGGCCGACCACCCGGGCGGGGTGGACCCGCTGGTGCGCGGCCACGTGCTCTGGCACGACCGGCCGCTGGACCTGGCGAAGATGAACGAGGCGGCCCGGCTGCTGGTCGGGGAGCACGACTTCGCCGCGTACTGCAAGAAGCGCGAGGGTGCGACCACCATCCGCACCCTGCTGGAGCTGCACTGGGACCGGGTGCCGATCGACCCGTACGCGGCCCAGGAGGGCTCGCTGGCGGTGGCCACCGTGCGGGCGGACGCGTTCTGCCACAACATGGTGCGCGCGCTGGTCGGGGCGATGCTGCTGGTCGGCGACGGGCACCGGCCGGTGGAGTTCCCGGGCGAGGTGCTGGCGGGCGGGGTGCGGAACTCGGCCGTCAACGTGATCCGGCCGCACGGGCTGACGCTGGAGGAGGTCGGCTACCCGGCGGACGACCAACTGGCCGAGCGGAACCGGGTCTCGCGCCGGCTGCGGACGCTGGGGGAGCCGGCCGCCGGGTAATCCGTTTTGTCGCGGGGTGGGGGCTTGGCACAATCCGTAGGCATGGGACACGTCGAGATTTCGCACCTGGAGTACTACCTGCCGGACGGGCGGGTGCTGTTCGACGACGCGTCCTTCCGGGTCGGCGAGGGCGCGGCCGTGGCGCTGGTCGGCGCGAACGGCGCCGGCAAGACCACGCTGCTGCGGATGATCGCGGGCGACACCCAGCCGCACGGCGGCTCGGTGACGGTGAGCGGCGGGCTCGGCGTGATGCGCCAGTTCGTCGGCACCACCGGCCGGGAGAGCGCCGAGGACGCGCCGGGCGCGCTGCCCGCCGACGCCTCGGTCCGGGACCTGCTGGTCTCGGTGGCGCCGAAGCGGATCGCCGACGCGGCCCGCCGGGTGGACGCCGCCGAGCTGGCGATGATCGCCCAGGACGACGAGAAGTCGCAGATGGCGTACGCCCAGGCGCTCGCCGACTGGTCGGACGCCGGCGGCTACGAGTACGAGGCCGACTGGGACGTCTGCACCGTGGCGGCGCTCGGGATGCCGTTCGAGCGGGCCCAGTGGCGCGGCCTGAACACCCTCTCCGGCGGCGAGCAGAAGCGGCTGGTGCTGGAGGCGCTGCTGCGCGGCCCGGACGAGGTGCTACTGCTCGACGAGCCGGACAACTACCTGGACGTCCCGGGCAAGCGCTGGCTGGAGGAGGCCATCCGGGCCACCTCCAAGACGGTGCTGTACATCTCGCACGACCGCGAGCTGCTGTCCCGGACGGCCGACAAGATCATCGCGGTGGAGTCCGGCGCGACCGGCTCCAGCGTCTGGGTGCACGGCGGCGGCTTCGACACCTTCCACGAGGCCCGCAAGGCCCGGTTCGAGCGCTTCGAGGAGCTGCGCCGCCGCTGGGACGAGGAGCACGCCAAGCTGAAGAAGCTGGTGGTGACGCTCCGTCAGGCCGCCGCGGTCAGCCACGAGATGGCCTCCCGGTACGCCGCCGCGCAGACCAGGCTGAAGAAGTTCGAGGACGCCGGCCCGCCCGAGGCGCCGCCGCGCGAGCAGTCGATCACCATGCGGCTGAAGGGCGGCCGCACCGGCGTGCGGGCCTTCACCATGCAGGGCCTGGAGCTGTCCGGCCTGATGAAGCCCTTCGACCTGGAGGTCTTCTACGGCGAGCGGGTCGCGGTGCTCGGCTCCAACGGCTCCGGCAAGTCGCACTTCCTGCGGCTGCTGGCCGGCGACGACACGGTGCAGCACGGCGGCAGCTGGAAGCTCGGCGCCCGGGTGGTGCCCGGCCACTTCCGGCAGACCCACGCGCACCCGGAGCTGCTCGGCCGGACGATCCGCTCGATCGTCGAGGAGGAGCACGCGCTCTCCCGCGGCGCGGCGATGTCGGCGCTGCGCCGCTACGAGCTGGACCGGCAGGAGGAGCAGAAGTTCGAGTCGCTGTCCGGCGGGCAGCAGGCCCGGCTGATGATCCTCAAGCTGGAGCTGTCCGGTTCGACCGCGCTGCTGCTGGACGAGCCCACCGACAACCTGGACCTGGAGAGCGCCGAGGCGCTGCAGCAGGGCCTGGAGGCGTTCGACGGCACGGTGCTGTGCGTCACGCACGACCGCTGGTTCGCCCGGAGCTTCGACCGCTTCCTGGTGTTCGGCTCGGACGGCCGGGTCTACGAGTCCCCCGAGCCGGTCTGGGACGAGACCCGGGTGGTCCGCGACCGCTGAATCGAACGGCTCCGCGCCGGGCCGGTTTGGAATCCACCCCACCGTCCCGGTATCGTTGGCCGCTGTTGTGCGTATTGGCTGGCTCTATCTCACGTGAGACGTCGGTACGCCGGAGACGACAGGCCGAACTCCAGCGGCTGCCCGAATTGCGTCCGGGCGGATCGGCTGGAGGCCCCGGGCCTTGGTGCTCCTGTCAGGACCCACTCACTGAAAAGCGAAGGCTACGACCGTGCGTACGTACAGCCCCAAGCCCGGCGACGTCCAGCGTCAGTGGCACGTCATCGACGCGACCGACGTCGTGCTCGGCCGCCTGGCCTCCCAGGCCGCCAACCTCCTGCGGGGCAAGCACAAGGCGATCTACGCGCCGCACGTTGACACTGGTGACTTCGTCATCATCATCAACGCCGACAAGGTGCACCTCTCGGGCAACAAGAAGACCCAGAAGATGGCCTACCGCCACAGCGGCTTCCCGGGCGGCCTCCGCTCGGTCCGCTACGACGACCTGCTGGCGAACAACCCGGAGAAGGCCGTCGAGAAGGCCATCAAGGGCATGGTTCCGAAGAACAGCCTGGGCCGTCAGATGCTCTCGAAGCTGAAGGTCTACTCGGGCGACCAGCACCCGCACGCTGCGCAGCAGCCGGTGCCGTTCGAGATCACCCAGGTCGCGCAGTAATTCCGGCCACCACACACCCCAACTGACGTAGAAGAGCTGAGGAACACCGTGGCCGAGACTGCCATCGAGAGCACCCTCGAGGTCGACTTCGACGACGAGAACGTCGACGAGTACACCACCGAGACCGAGTACACCACCGAGTCGCTGGCCGGCCGCTTCGGCGAGGCCGTCCCCGGCGCCGGCCTCGGCCGCCGCAAGGAGGCGATCGCCCGCGTGCGCATCGTCCCCGGCACCGGCCAGTGGAAGATCAACGGTCGCACCCTGGAGAACTACTTCCCCAACAAGGTGCACCAGCAGACCGTGAACGAGCCCTTCAAGCTCCTGGAGCTGGACGGCCGTTACGACGTCATCGCCCGCATCGCGGGTGGCGGCGTCTCCGGTCAGGCCTACGCGCTGCGCCTCGGCGTGGCCCGCGCCCTGAACGAGGCGGACGTGGACAACAACCGCGCCGCGCTCAAGAAGGCCGGCTTCCTGACCCGTGACTCGCGCGCCGTCGAGCGCAAGAAGGCCGGTCTCAAGAAGGCCCGCAAGGCGCCGCAGTACAGCAAGCGCTAATCGCATCCCGCATGCGATCCTCGCCCCGGAGCACACTGTGCTCCGGGGCGTTGTGCCTCCCGGACCGGTGCGGAGTCCGCGGGGGCCGCACCAACCGAGCCCCTCGGGCACGACAGACGGGACGAACGCGAACATGGCACGACTCTTCGGTACGGACGGGGTGCGCGGGGTGGCCAATGTCGGCCTGACCGCGGAGTTGGCGCTCGGCCTGTCGGTGGCCGCCGCCCACGTGCTCGGCGACGCGAACGCGTTCGCGGGGCACCGGCCGGTGGCCGTGGTCGGCCGTGACCCCCGGGCGTCCGGAGAGTTCCTGGAGGCCGCGGTGATCGCCGGCCTGGCCAGCGCCGGCGTCGACGTGCTCCGGGTGGGCGTGCTGCCGACGCCCGCGGTGGCGTACCTGACCGGCGCGCTCGGCGCGGACTTCGGCGTGATGCTGTCCGCCAGCCACAACGCGATGCCCGACAACGGCATCAAGTTCCTGGCCCGCGGCGGCCACAAGCTCGACGACGCGATCGAGGACGCGATCGAGGAGCACTACCGCCGCTACGGCGTCGGCGACGAGACCTGGGAGCGCCCGACCGGCGCCGCCGTCGGCCGGGTCCGCCAGTACACCGAGGGCTTCGACCGGTACGTGGCGCACCTGGTCGCGGTGCTGCCGAACCGGCTCGACGGCATCAAGGTCGTCATCGACGGCGCGCACGGCGCGGCCGCCCGGGTCGCCCCGGAGGCGTTCGCCCGGGCCGGCGCCGAGGTGGTGTACACCCTGGGCGCCGAGCCGAACGGCCTGAACATCAACGACGGCGTCGGCTCGACCCACCTGGACAAGCTGCGCGCCGCGATGAAGGAGCACCGGGCCGACCTCGGCGTCGCCCTGGACGGCGACGCCGACCGCTGCCTGGCCGCCGACGCCGAGGGCAACGAGGTCGACGGCGACCAGATCCTGGCCATCCTGGCGGTCGCCATGAAGGAGGCCGGCACGCTGCGCCGCAACACCGCGGTCGCCACCGTGATGTCGAACCTGGGCTTCAAGCTGGCGATGGAGCGCGAGGGCGTCGAGCTGGTGCAGACCGCGGTCGGCGACCGGTACGTGCTGGAGGAGATGAAGCAGCACGGCTTCGCGCTGGGCGGCGAGCAGTCCGGGCACGTGATCCTGCTCGACCACGCCACCACCGGCGACGGCACCCTGACCGGCCTGATGCTGGGCGCCCGGCTGGCCGCGACCAAGCAGCCGCTGGCGGACCTCGCCGCGGTGATGACCCGGCTGCCGCAGGTGCTGATCAACGTCAAGGACGTGGACAAGGACCGGGTCGAGTCCTGCGTCGAACTGCGGGACGCGGTCGCCGCGGCGGAGGCCGAGCTGGGCTCCACCGGGCGGGTGCTGCTGCGCAAGTCCGGCACCGAGCCGCTGGTCCGGGTGATGGTCGAGGCGGTCGGCCAGGAGCAGGCGCTGGCGGTGTGCGAACGCCTGGCGACCGCGGTGCGGCTGCACCTGGGCTGAGGCGTGTCCGGTCGGGTGTTGCGGATTGGCAACTCCTTGACCGGGCAAGGGGGCTCGCGTGGATTCGGAAGAGTTTCCGGATAGGATCTGCGCGTTGAACAAGGGTGGCGGAGGCTCGGATGACCGATGGGCAGCAGCAGGCGATGCCGGGGGGACCGGAAAGCCAGTCACAACCGGCGGGCGGTCAGCCGCCGCACGGCTACGGGTACCCGTCACCCCCGCCCGCCGGGTACGGGTACCCGCAGCAGGTTCCGCCGCCCGCCGGAGCCCCCGGTCCGGCCGCCGTCCCCCCGCCCCACAACCCCGGGGGTTTCGGGGCGCCGCCCCCGCAGTTCCCGGCGCAGACCCCGCCCCCGAACCAGCCGCAGCCGTACCTGGGCCCGCCGGTTCAGGGCCGCTACGGCCCGGGGGCGTTCCAGAACCCTGACGAGCCGGACTGGACGGCGCTGGCGGACCAGCACGAGGTGGCGAAGCGGAAGCGCAAGCGCACGGTGCTGGGCGCGGTCGCGCTGGTGTGCGTGGCGGCGCTGGCCGGCATCGTGGCGGTGTCCATGAACGTGATCGGCAAGGACGGCAAGCCGACCAACCCGGACGCGCCGAAGGCCTCGGGCCCGGTGTCGGCCGGTCCGAGCGGCACGGCCGGAGGCTCGGCCACCCCGAGCGCCAAGCCGAGCACCCCGGAGGCGGTGCTGGGCAAGGCGAGCACCGACACCGCGCCGATGACGACGGACAACCTGTTCCAGCCGACCGTCACCGTCGAGGGCCGGGTGTACACCCGGGCGGCCGTCGAATCCTCGGACAAGTGCGGCTCGGAGACCAACAACGGCCTCGGCGCGGTGGTGGACGGGCAGAACTGCCGGGGCATCTTCCTGGCGACCTACCTGGCGGACGGCGCGGGCGTCACGGTCGGCGTGGCCGCGTTCGACAGCAAGGCGCAGTCCAGCAAGGCCAGCGACAACGCCAAGGGCAACATCAAGGTGCTGGTGAAGGACCAGGTGCCGCGGTTCTGCCCGGACGTTTCCAAGTGCGATCTCGGGCACAAGGTGTTCGGCCGGTACGCGTACTTCACCATCGCGGGCAACCGCGACCTGAGCCCGGTGTCCTCGGGATCGGCGGCCCTGCAGGCCACCGCGGACCTCCAGGCCTACGTGGTGCAGGCTCTCACCGAGCGCGGAAACGCCGCGCTGCAGAGCGCGGGCTGACGGGGGCGTGCCCAATCGTTCGCTGCTCGTCCGGCTCGGCGACCGGCGCGTGGTCCGGTGGACCGGCGGCGTCCTGGGACTCGTCGTACTGGTCGGGTTGATCGCGGCTTTCAACCAGTCGGGCGGCCCGGTGGACGACGCCCTCGTGCGGACCCACCTGGGCGGTGGGCCGGTGGCGTCCGCGAGCAGGTCCGCTCCCGCTGCCCAGCCGTCCGCGTCGCCGGCGGAGTCGGGTGCGGCAGCGCCGGGCAGCCAGGTGTCGAGGTCGTCGGTGGTGCACCCGGACGGCCTGCTGTTCGGGATCAGCACGCCGAGCGGCCCGTCCGCGGACGAGACCGCCGACGTGGCGGCCGCCGCCACCCGGACGCCCGCCGTCCAGGAGTACTTCGTCAAGTGGGACGAGGACTTCGATCCGGGTGCGGTGGACCGCTCCTACCGGCTCGGCGCGGTTCCGCTGCTGACCTGGGAGCCGTGGGCCGGCGGCGACATGACGGCGGATCAGCCCAAGTACGCGCTCCGGGCGATCGTCGACGGCCGGTTCGACGCCTACCTGACGGAGTTCGCCCACGCGGTGAAGGCCGACGGCCGGGTACTGGTGCTGCGGTTCGCCCACGAGATGAACGCCCACTGGTACCAGTGGTCGGAGACCCGGAACGGCAACCGGCCCGGCGACTACATCGCCGCCTGGCGCTACGTCCACGACCTGTTCCGCGAGCAGGGGGCCACCAACGTGGTGTGGTTCTGGTGCCCGGACAGCGTGGGCGCGGGCGTCGACGATCCGGCCGGCTTCTACCCCGGGCACGACTACGTCGACTGGATCGGCGTGGACGTCTACAGCGACGGCGACGACACCGCCGAACAGTCCCTGACGCCCAGTTACCGGGCGCTGCGGGCGATAGCGGACAAGCCGTTCTTCATCGGCGAGGTGGGGGTGCGCCCCGGGCCGGGCAAGCCGGGGTGGACGAAGGGCTTCTTCGACTGGCTGGCGGGCCACCCCGAGGTGGTCGGGTTCAGCTGGTTCCAGCACGACAAGGCGGACCGGGGGCGGGCCGACTGGCGGTTCACCACCTCGGCCGACGACCAGCGGGCGTTCGTGACCGGACTGTTGCGCCAGCGCCTGGGCGGCTGGCCCTAGCATGGGCTCCTGCCCGGCGTCGGTCGGGCACGGACGAGTGATCAGGGCAGGTATCGCGTGGCGGGTGTGGCAGTGAACAGCGCGGAGTCGGCGCGGAGCCGACGAAGTTCCCCGGCGCGCGGGAGCCGCCCGGGGGTCTGGAGCAGTTGGCTGCCGCTGCTCGCAGTGCTGCTGGTGCAGGGCGTGTTGTCCGCGCGGCTGATATGGGCGAACACCGCGTTCATCGACGAGGGGGCCTACATATTCGCCGGGTACCAGGAATACGCGCACCTGGTGCACGGCCAGAACGTCGCCACTTACGAGACGTTCTTCTCCGGGGCGCCGGTGATCTACCCAGTGCTCGTGGCGATCGCCGACATGGCGGGTTCGCTGGAGGGTGCCAGGCTGCTCAGCCTGGTGTTCATGCTCTCCGCCACGGTGGCGCTGTACCTGACCACCCGTCGGCTGTTCGATCGGATGTCCGCCTTCTTCGCGGCCGCGCTGTTCGCGTCGCTCGGCCCGACGCAGTTCCTGGGCGGCTTCGCCACCTACGACGCGATGGCGCTGGCGGTGCTGGTCTGGGCGGCGTACTTCAGCACCCGGTTCGCGTTCGGCGGCGGCCGCCCGGCGCTGGCCGCGGCGGCGGTGCTGCTGGCGCTGGCGAACCTGACCAAGTACGCCTCGCTGCTGTGGAACCCGGTCGTGGTCGCTCTGGCGGTGCTGGCGGGGCCGGGCTACGCGGTGTACCGACGGGCCCGCTGGAAGAACGGCCTGCTGCTGGTCGCGGGCTGGTGCGTGGCGGTGGCCGGTCCCGTACTGCTGGCGGGGGACCTGTACCTGCAGGGCTTCAAGAAGACCACGCTGATGCGCAAGCCCGCCCACGACACGGTGTCGTACCTCCTGGAGGAGTCGGGGGAGTGGATCGGCGCGCTGGTGCTGCTGGCGCTGATCGGTGTGGTGGTGGCGTTCGCCGGAGCACGGGGGCGGGGCCCGCAGGCCCGCGTCCAGGCCTGGCTGATGCTGGTGCTGTTCCTCGGCGGCATCGCGGCCCCGGTGAACCAGATGCGCATCCACACCTGGCTGTCGCTGCAGAAGCACGTGGACTTCGGCGCCTGGTTCGCCTGCGTCGTGGCGGGTGCGCTGCTGGCCCGGGCGGTGCGGTCGGTGGTGGAGGCCAAGTGGATGCCGGGAGAGGCCGCGACGGCACTGGTGGTGCTGCTGGCGGTGGTCCCGATGACCTGGGTCGGCGCCGGGCAGGGCAGCTACATGACGGGAGCCTGGCCGAACTCGAAGCCGATGGTGGACCTGATCCGGCCCTACGTCCAGAAGGGCACCGCGGACTACCTGGTCGAGGACTACAACGTTGCCGCGTACTACCTGAAGGACCGCAGCAACTGGTACCAGTGGCACGACCTGGTCGCCATCAACTACACCGATCCGTCGACGGGCCGGGCGCTCACCGGGGTGCCCGGGTTCAAGGCCGCGGTCAAGAACCGGAAGTACTCGCTGATCGTGCTGGACTACGCGCAGACCAGGGCCACCGACCGGGCCGTGGAGCCGGTGATCCGGGAGGCCGGGTACCGGCTGCTGGCGACCATCGAGACGTCCAACACGGCCACCCACGGCGCCTACTACGTCTACCTCTCACCCGACGTGGCGGAGATCCCCCGCTGACGTCCGCTCAGCCCCCGAGTCCGTCGGCGAGTGCCACGGTGGCGATGCCCTCGGCGAACGCGCGCAGGGACTCGGGGGTCTCGTCGAACCGCCAGTCGGCCTTGCCGCCCTGGTCCCGGTCGCGTTCGAACCAGATGAAGCCGAGGACGTCCGGCTGCTGGTTGAGCCAGCCGAAGAAGTCGGTGGTCCACTTCGCTTTGAGTTCGGTGCTGGGCTCGCGGCCGGTCTCGGTGATCAGCATCGGCTTGTGGGTGATCCGGCGCAGGATGTCCACGGTCGGCCCGAAGGTGTCGGTGGCGCTCGCCTCGCCCTTGGTGCCGTAGCCGGTCAGGCCGATCCAGTCCACGTAGTCGTCGCCGGGGTAGAGCCCGGCCAGGTCGACGTTCGGCACCGGGCGGACGATGTTGGCGCTCCACACCCAGATCACGTTGTCCGCGCCGGCCTGCGCGAACAGGTCGTGGATGTGCTTCCAGGCCTGGACGTACTGGCCCTTCTGGTTGCCGTTCTTCGCCTCCGACCAGGGGTACCAGGTGCCGTTCATCTCGTGCGCGAACCGGAGCGCCACCGGCCACTTCTGGGCGGCCACGCTCTGGGCGAAGCGCTTGATGTAGTCGTCGTGGGAGCCGTTGACGATGGTCGACAGGGCGAACTCGGGCTGCTCGGTGTGCCCGTTGTCCTCGCCGTCCCAGGGCTCCCAGGAGATCACCGGCAGGGTGCCGTGCGCGTAGGCGCGGGCGATGGCCTTGGGGTCGAACTCTGAGGTCCAGCGCACGAAGTACTCGGTCATGGTGGGCCGCACGCCGGCCTTCGCGGCGATCGCGTCGACCTCGCCGGCGGACCACGGGGCCTCCGGGGTCGCCACGCCGAAGTACTTGCCCTTCGGCGTCTCGAACAGCGACTTGTCCGGCACCGGCGGCGGGGCCGGGTGGATCAGCTGGCCGAGCCCGGGCGCACCGGCCGGGCGGCCCAGCCCCGCGTACCGCGGCCCCTTGCCGTCCAGCTCCAGCGCGGCCATGACGCCCCAGCAGAGCGTGCCCAGCAGCAGCACGTTGACGGTCATCCAGATCCGCAGCCGGATGCCGCTGCCCCGCGACCACCAGTGGGTCTTCTTCCGGCGCCGCGCGGCGGGGGCCGGCCGTTGCTCGGCGAGGGGCTCCACGGTCGTGTCAGACACTGATCATCACCGATCCGAACAGCAGCGCACTGCCCAGCAGGTAGGGGATGACCACCTTGACGCTGCGCGCCCGCTCGCCGGCGAAGCCGTCCTTGCGGGTGCCCCAGGAGGCGTTGTGGCCCATCCGGAAGAAGCCCAGCAGCCGTACCGGCAGCAGGACGAACGTGTTGATCACCATGAACACCGGGAGGAACACCAGGTCCTGCGCCCGGTAGGCGAAGTGACGGCCGAACCGGACCGCGATCGAGAGCAGCGACATCACCGCGGCGAGCACCAGGACGGTCGCGACGGCCTTCCAGTGCACCGCGGGCAGCGGCAGCTCCATGTACAGGCTGGGGCCGGTGCGGTGCCACAGCGCCTCGCCCCAGGAGGCGAACGAGCCGAGCAGGACGAACGGCACCACGATGTCTACCACGTAGAACAGCGCCAGCATCCGGGCCCGCCGCAGCATCCAGGGCAGCATCCGGAGGGTGTTGTACTGCGAGCCGCGGGCCCAGCGGTACTGCTGCTTGGCGAGCTTGCCCAGCCGCAGCGGCGCGTCGGTGTAGACCAGCGAGCTGGACTGGTAGACGGTCCGGTAGCCCTGCTTGAGCGTGTAGTTGGTCAGCGTGCGGTCGTCGCTGACCTCCAGGAAGACGCCGAGGAACTTCTCCGACAGGAAGTCGTCCATGCACTCCAGCAGGATCTTCCGGCGGAAGGCGATGGTCCGGCCGGGCAGGCAGCCGACGGTGCCGAGCACGCTCATCGCGGGCAGCGAGTACTGGCAGCGGACGCTCTCCAGCCAGTCCGCCCAGCGGGTGAGCACCGAGCGGCCCGGGTCCAGGATGCGCTGACGGGTCGTCACCCCGCCGATCTTCTCGTCGCGGAAGGGCTTGACCAGTTCGGGCAGGGTGGTGGGCGTCCAGATGGTGTCGGAGTCGACCAGCACCGCGATCTCGCTGGTGCAGGCCTCCAGGCCGACCTTCAGGGCGTTGCGCTTGCCGGGGGTCTCGGTCCACTCCCAGTAGACGCCGAGGCTGTTGCAGACCTCTTCGAGCGCGGTGTTCCGCTTGCCGTTGATGACCACGACCATCTCGGTCGGCTGCTGGTCGATGATCCGGTCCAGCACCGAGTAGAAGAGGTCCGGGGGCTCGTCCACCACGGGGATGATCACCGAGGTGGTGACCTGGTACGGCCGCGTCCACGGGCGGTACCGGCGGGCCAGGCCGAGGCGCACGAACCACAGCACCCACACGCCGCTCATGAAGACCGCGAAGGGGTAGATGGTGCCGACAGTCCACCACTGGCGGAGCTGGAGCAGGAAAGCGAGCATGGCCCCCGGACCGTCTCGATCGACTGTTCACGTATGGAGTAGGCCGACCTGTGACGTGCACGGGTTGGGCCGTCCTGATGATAGACGGCCGGGCAAGGCGTGAATCAGGCTGAAAATGGGCATAGCGGGCACCGCGGTGGCCGGTGTCACGTCAATCGGGACCAAGCCGTGATGCCCGTGGCCCGTCAGAGCTTGCGCAGCCGGGCCCGGCGGACCTTGTGGTCCGGGCCCTTCTGCAGGATCAGGGTGGCCCGGCCGCGGGTCGGCAGGACGTTCTCCAGCAGGTTCGGGCGGTTGATGGTCCGCCAGACCTGGCGGCCGTAGTCCATCGCCTCCTCCTCGGGCACCTCGGTGAAGCGCCGGAAGTAGGAGTTCGGGTCCTGGAACGCCGTCTCGCGCAGCTTGCGGAACCGGTCCAGGTACCAGCTCTCGATGTCGTCGGTGCGGGCGTCCACGTAGATCGAGAAGTCGAAGTAGTCGGCGACCGCCATCCTGGTCCGGCCGTCGGTGCCCGGCAGGGCCGGCTGCAGCACGTTCAGGCCCTCGACGATCAGGATGTCCGGGCGCTCCACCACCAGCCGCTCGTCCGGCACGATGTCGTAGACCAGGTGCGAGTACACCGGGGCGGTGACCCGCTCCTTGCCCGCCTTCACGTCCGCGACGAAGCGCATCAGGGCCCGCCGGTCGTACGACTCCGGGAAGCCCTTGCGGGCCATCAGGCCGCGCCGGCGCAGCTCCGCGTTGGGCAGCAGGAAGCCGTCGGTGGTGACCAGCTCCACCCGCGGGTGCTCCGGCCAGCGCGCCAGCAGCGCCTTCAGCAGGCGGGCCGTGGTCGACTTGCCGACCGCGACCGAGCCCGCCACGCCGATCACGAAGGGCGTCCGGACCCGCTCGGTGTCGGGCGTGTCGAGGAAGCTCCCGACCGCGCCGCGCAGCTCGTGGGTGGCGTGCACGTACAGGTTGAGCAGCCGGGACAGCGGCAGGTAGACGTCCCGGACCTCGTCGAGGTCGAGCGCGGTGCCGAGGCCGCGCAGGCGCTCGACCTCCTCGGCGGTGAGCGGCAGGGGGGTGCGTTCGCGCAGGGCGCTCCACTCCGCGCGGTCCAGATCCACGTACGGGGAGGGGGTGGGCGCGGGGGTCGCGCCCCTCGTACAGAGTTCGGTCAGCACAGGGTCCATTGTGGGCCGTGTCCGGCGTACGGGGTGTTGTGGTGTCGGTCACCCGGCGTGGTCAGCCGTTCCGCCGGGTTCCGAACACCGCCACCTATGCTGGCGCATATGTGCGGAATTGTTGGATATACGGGCCCCCAGGCGGCCCTCGACGTAGTGATCGCGGGTCTGCGGCGGCTGGAGTACCGGGGCTACGACTCGGCCGGTGTCGCGGTGCAGACCGAAGGAGCCCCCGGGCAGTGGCTCCTGGCGACCGACAAGCGGGCCGGAAAGCTCGTCAACCTGGAGAAGTCGCTGGCCGAGACCCCGCTCCCGGCCGGCACCACGGGCATCGGGCACACCCGGTGGGCCACCCACGGCGGCCCCACCGACGCCAACGCCCACCCCCACCTGGACGACCACCGCAAGGTCGCGGTCGTCCACAACGGCATCATCGAGAACTTCGCCCGGCTGCGCGCCGACCTCGCCGACCGGGGCCACACCCTCCGCTCCGAGACCGACACCGAGGTCGTCGCCCACCTGCTCGCCGAGGCCTACGACGGCGACCTGGCCGAGGCCATGCGCGCCGTCTGCCGCCAGCTCGACGGCGCGTTCACCCTGGTCGCGGTGCACGCCGACGCGCCCGGCGTGGTGGTCGGCGCCCGCCGCAACTCCCCGCTGGTGGTCGGCGTCGGCGACGGCGAGAACTTCCTCGCCTCCGACGTCGCCGCCTTCATCGAGCACACCCGCGAGGCGATCGAGCTCGGGCAGGACCAGGTCGTCGAACTCCGTCCCTCCGGAGTCGTCGTCACCGGGTTCGACGGCACGCCCGCCGAGGTCCGCGAGTACCACGTGGACTGGGACGCCTCCGCCGCCGAGAAGGGCGGCTACGACTACTTCATGCTCAAGGAGATCGCCGAGCAGCCGAAGGCCGTCGCCGACACCCTGCTCGGCCGGATCGGCACCGACGGCCGGCTCACCCTCGACGAGCTGCGCATCCCCGACCAGGTGCTGCGCGAGGTCGACAAGGTGGTGATCGTCGCCTGCGGCACCGCCTTCCACGCCGGCACCATCGCCAAGTACGCGATCGAGCACTGGACCCGCATCCCCTGCGAGGTCGAGGTGGCCAGCGAGTTCCGCTACCGCGACCCGATCCTGGACGACCGCACCCTGGTGATCGCCATCTCCCAGTCCGGCGAGACCATGGACACCTTGATGGCGCTGCGGCACGCCCGCGAGCAGGGCGCGAAGGTGCTGGCCATCTGCAACACCAACGGCTCGACCATCCCGCGCGAGTCCGACGCGGTGCTGTACACCCACGCCGGGCCCGAGGTCGCGGTCGCCTCCACCAAGGCCTTCCTGACCCAGCTGGTCGCCTGCTACCTGGTCGCGCTCTACCTCGGCCAGGTGCGCGGCACCAAGTGGGGCGACGAGATCTCCTCCGTCATCCGCGAACTCGGCGACGCCCCGCGGCAGGTCGAGGAGGTGCTGCGGACCATGGAGCCGGTGCGCGAACTGGCCCGCTCGCTGGCCGATGCCCGCTCCGTCCTCTTCCTGGGCCGGCACGTCGGCTACCCCGTGGCCCTGGAGGGCGCGCTCAAGCTCAAGGAGCTCGCCTACATGCACGCCGAGGGCTTCGCCGCCGGCGAGCTCAAGCACGGGCCGATCGCCCTGATCGAGGAGGGCCTGCCGGTCGTCGTGGTGGTGCCCTCGCCGCGCGGCCGGTCGATCCTGCACGACAAGATCGTCTCCAACATCCAGGAGATCAGGGCCCGCGGCGCCCGGACCATCGTGATCGCCGAGGAGGGCGACGAGGCCGTCGTCCCCTACGCCGACCACCTGATCCGGATCCCCGCCACCCCCACCCTGCTGCAGCCGCTGGTCTCCACCGTCCCGCTCCAGGTCTTCGCCTGCGAGCTGGCCACCGCCAAGGGCCACGAGGTCGACCAGCCGCGCAACCTGGCGAAGTCCGTCACCGTCGAGTAGCCCGCGTATCGTCCATCCCCGTACGGGGACGCCTGTTGTCGCACGGGGATGGACGAGGGAGCGGGACGTGATCATCGGGGTCGGCATCGACGTGGCGGACATCGAACGGTTCGGGGAATCCCTGGAACGCACCCCCGGACTCGCCGAACGCCTCTTCACCCCCGCCGAGTTGACCCTCCCCTCCGGCAAGCGCCGCGGCACCGCCTCGCTGGCCGCGCGGTTCGCCGCGAAGGAGGCGGTGGCCAAGGCGCTGGGGGCTCCGCCCGGACTGCGCTGGGAGGACGCCGAGGTCCGGGTCGAGGAGTCGGGCCGCCCCCTGCTCCACATCACCGGCACCGTCGAGGCCCGGGCCGCCGCGCTCGGCGTCACCTCCTGGCACGTCTCGCTCAGCCACGACGCGGGGGTCGCCTCGGCGGTCGTCATCGCCGAGGGTTGATCGGGCCCACGCTTCGGGAGGAGCAACCAGGGGCCGGGGAACGGCGGCGCCGAGGGGCTGGTGACCGACGGGCCGCGATGCGCCGACCCTGTTTCGGGCCTGAGGTCCTTGGCCGACGCCCCGTGGCGCCCCACCGGGTTCCGGCGTTCAGCCTCTCGGCCCCGCCGTTCCCCGGGCCCCTGATTTCTCCCGTCCCATCTGCCCAAGAGTTTCTCGTTCGAGGAGTGCGGATGCGTTTCGCCCATCGGGTCGATCAAGTACGGGCCGCCGAGGCCGAGTCGATGGCGCGGCTGCCGGACGGGGCGCTGATGCAGCGGGCCGCCGCCGGGCTGGCGGCGACGTGTGCGGGGCTGTTGCCGCGGGTGTACGGGAGCCGGGTGGTGGTGCTGGCCGGGTCCGGGGACAACGGGGGGGACGCGCTGTTCGCGGCGGCGCGGCTCGCCCGGCGGGGGGCCCGGGTGGAGGCGCTGCTGCTGGACCCGGCCAGGGCGCACGCCGGGGGCCTGGCCGCGCTGCTGGCGGCCGGCGGGCGGGTGACGGAGGATCAGGGCGCGTTCGGGCGGGCCGACCTGGTGCTGGACGGGATCGTCGGGATCGGCGGGCGCGGTCCGCTGCGCCCGGCCGCCGCGCCGTTCGCGGGGATGCCGCGGCGCGGGACGGTGGTGGCGGTGGACATCCCGTCGGGCGTCGACCCGGACACCGGGGAGGTCGCGGGGGCCGCGCTGCGGGCCGACGTCACGGTGTGCTTCGGGACCCACAAGCCGGGGCTGCTGATCGACCCCGGCGCGCAGTACGCGGGCGTGGTGCACCTCGTCGGCCTCGGGCTGGACCTGCCGCCCGCGCCCGTCGAGGTGCTGCAGCGCGCCGACGTGGCCGCGCTGCTGCCGGCGCCCGGGGCGGAGAGCGACAAGTACCGGCGCGGCGTGGTCGGGATCGCCGCCGGTTCGGCCACCTACCCGGGGGCGGCGGTGCTGGCCGTCGCGGGGGCGCTGTACGGCGGCGCGGGGGCGGTCCGGTACACCGGGCACGCGGCCGCGGAGGTGGTGCGGCGGCACCCGGAGGCGCTGGTGACGGAGGACGGCCCGGCCCGGGCCGGGCGGGTGCAGGCGTGGGTGGTCGGGCCCGGCGGGGGAGCGGGGGCGGCGGACGCGCTGCGGGAGGCCCTGGACAGCGCGGTCCCGGTGCTGGTGGACGCCGACGCGCTCACCGAACTGGCCCGGACCGGGCCGGAGCCGACGCTCGGCCGGGCGGCGCCGGTGCTGCTCACCCCGCACGCCGGGGAGGCCGCCCGGCTGCTCGCGGGCCTCGGCGAGGACACCGGCGCCGAGGAGGTCGCGGCGCACCGGCTGCGGTCCGCGCGGCGGCTGGCCGCCGGGTACGGCGCGACGGTGCTGCTGAAGGGCTCCAGCACGGTGATCGCCGACCCCGGCGGCCGGGTCCGGGTCAACCGCACCGGCACCGGCTGGCTCGGCACGGCCGGCAGCGGCGACGTCCTGGCCGGACTGGCGGGCTCGCTGCTCGCCACCGGCCTCGCCCCGCTGGACGCCGCCTCCGTCGCCGCCCACCTGCACGGCCTGGCCGGCCGCCGCGCGGCGGGCCCGGGCGCCCCGATCACCGCCCTCGACATCGCCGCCGCCCTCCACCCGACCTGGGCCGCGCTGGTGGGCTGAGGCACCCACCGGACGGGCCCGGCGGAACCGGAATCCCGCCCGCCGCGTGGAGGCAGTGGGGAGGCGGGACGTACGGGTGGACGGGTGAGAACGACCCGGTCGGCCGTGCCCCTGACGGGGGGAGCGGCGGCGGTCTGGGAGACTGATGGGCGATGACGACTGCGAACACCACCGGCACACCCGCACTGGCCCGGGGCGCCCGCGCCGAGGCGACGATCGACCTCGGCGCGCTGCGCGACAACCTGGCCGCGCTGCGGGCCCGCGTCGACGGGCCCGAACTGATGGCCGTGGTGAAGGCCGACGCGTACGGGCACGGGGCGCTGCGGTGCGCCCTGGAGGCCGTCGCGTCGGGGGTGCGCTGGCTGGGCACGGCCACGCCGGAGGAGGCGCTGGCGCTGCGGGCCGCCGGGATCGGGCCGGAGCGGGCCCGGGTGCTGTGCTGGCTGTGGACGCCGGGCGGGCCGTGGGCGCAGGCGCTGCGCGAGTCGGTGGACATCTCGGTCGGCGGCCGGTGGGCGCTGGACGAGCTGCTGGCGGCGGTCCGGGAGACCGGCGTCCCGGCCCGGGTGCACCTGAAGATCGACACCGGCTTGGGCCGCAACGGCTGCCAGCCGCACGACTGGCCGGACCTGGTGGAGAACGCGGTCAAGGCGCAGGCGGACGGCCTGCTGCGGGTGGTCGGCGTCTGGTCGCACTTCGCGGCGGCCGACGAGCCGGGCCACCCGTCGATCCAGGCCCAGCTGGACTCGTTCGCGCAGGCGCTGGCGTTCGCCGAGCGGGCCGGGGTCGACCCGGAGGTGCGGCACCTGGCGAACTCGCCGGCCACCCTGCTGCTGCCGCAGTCGCACTACGACCTGGTCCGGCCGGGCCTGGCGATGTACGGGCTGTCCCCGGTGCCGGACGTCGGCGCCCCGGCGGACTACGGGCTACGGCCGGTGATGTCGCTGGCGGCCCGGCTGGCGCTGGTCAAGCGCGCTCCCGGCGGCCACGGCGTCTCCTACGGCCACCACTACACGACGCCGGGCCCGACCACGCTCGGCCTGGTGCCGGTCGGCTACGCGGACGGCGTGCCCCGGCACGCCAGCAACACCGGGCCGGTGCAGATCGGCTCCTCCTGGTACCGGGTGGCGGGCCGGGTCGCGATGGACCAGTTCGTCGTCGACCTGGGCGGCGACCTGCCCGAGGTCGGCGCGGAGGTGCTGCTGTTCGGCTCCGGCGAGCGCGGCGAGCCGACCGCCGAGGACTGGGCCCGGGCCTGCGGCACCATCGCGTACGAGATCATCACCCGGATCGGGGGCCGGGTGCCGCGCCGCTACGTCGGGGGGACCGAGGGCTGATGGCCGAGCAGTCGCCGTCCGGCGGGGTCTCCCGCGCGGGCCTGATCGGGATCTCGCTGGGCGTGCTGGCCGCCGGGGCGGCGGCCGGGGTGGCGATCGAGCGGCTGACGGTGGGGCGGGCGATGCGCCGCCGGGCCCGGGAGGAACTGGACGCCGCGGCGCCGTTCGGGTCGCTGCGCGGCAAGCCCCGCAAGGTGGCCGCCGACGACGGCACCGAACTGTACGTCGAGGTGGACGAGCCCGAGCGGGACGGCGGCCCGACCGTGGTGTTCTGCCACGGCTACTGCCTGAACCAGGACGGCTGGCACTTCCAGCGCGCGGCCCTGCGCGGCGCGCTGCGCACCGTGTTCTGGGACCAGCGCAGCCACGGCCGCTCCGAGCGCTCCCGGTCCTTCCTGGGCGGCGAGCCCGCCTCGATCGACCAGCTCGGCGCCGACCTGCGGGCGGTGCTGGACGCGGTGGTGCCGGACGGCCCGGTGGTGCTGGTCGGGCACTCGATGGGCGGGATGACGGTGATGGCGCTGGCCGCCCAGCACCCCGAGCTGTTCGCCCCGGGCGGCCGGGTCGCGGGCGTGGCGCTGGTCGGTACGCTGGCCGGCGACTGGGACTCGGTGCCGCTGGGCCTGCCCGCGCTCGGCGCCAAGGTGGTGAAGCGGGTCGCCCCGGGCGTGGTGCGGCTGCTGGGCCGCCAGGTCGAGCTGGTGGAGGCCACCCGGCGCTGGGGCTCGGACGTGGCGGCGGTGTTCTACCGGCGCTTCTCGTTCGGGGGCAAGGACGTCGACCCGGCGGTGGCCCGGTTCGCCGAGCAGCTGCTGGACGCCACCCCGATCGACGTGGTCGCCGAGTTCTACCCGGCCTTCTCCGCGCACGACAAGCGGGCCGCGCTGGCCGGGCTGGCCGGCGTCCCGACCCTGGTGCTGGCCGGCACCAAGGACCTGCTGACCCCGCCCGAGTACTCGGAGGCGATCGCCGCCGCGCTGCCCGGCGCCCGCCTGGTGCTGGTGCCGGACACCGGGCACCTGGTGATGCTGGAGCGCCCCGGCACCGTCGACCGCGAGCTGGCCGCCCTGCTGGAGCGGGCCGCCGCGTACGCCGGGACGGGCCCGCTGCCGGACGCGGTGCGGGAGCTGGCGGCCGAGCCGGAGAGCCCGGCCGCGGACTGAGTGCGGGCGGCGCCTCCGCGGTGTGGCACCTTAGGGGTGGCCGCAACGACCGAAGAAGGGCGCCATGGGTTCGCAGACCACGCTGACCGTCGAAACCGCCGAGCGGATGACCGGCCTCGGCCGGCGGCTCGCCGGGCTGCTGCGCCCCGGCGACCTGGTGCTGCTGTCGGGGGAGCTGGGCGCGGGCAAGACCACGCTGACCCGGGGCCTGGGCGAGGGCCTGGGGGTGCGCGGCGCCGTCACCTCGCCGACCTTCGTGATCGCCCGGGTGCACCCCTCGCTGTCCGGCGGCCCCGCGCTGGTGCACGTGGACGCGTACCGGCTGGGCGGCGGCCTGGACGAGATGGAGGACCTCGACCTGGACGTGTCGCTGCCGGAGTCGGTGGTCGTCGTGGAGTGGGGCGAGGGCAAGGTCGAGCAGCTCTCCGAGGACCGGCTGGAGATCCGGATCGAGCGCACCCTGGGCGGCGAGGCGGCGGACGCCGTCGAGGAGGCCGACGGGCGGCGGGTCACCCTGACCGGGCTGGGCGGGCGCTGGGACGGTCAGGACCTCACCGGATTGGGTGAGAACTGAACCGGGTTTCCGACAGCGTGTCGGCAAACTGTTGCGGCGCACCGCGCGGGCGTGATGGGATGGCGCCAGCAGGTTAGGTATGCCTAACTAGGGAGGCGCCCCATGACGAGCACCACCCCCGGTACCGAGGACTGTTCCGCGACCACCGCCCGGGGCGGCCGGGACGAGCGGCCCGAGGCCGTGCGCCCGCTCGCCGCGCCCGTGCCGATGCGCGCCCTGCTGGCGTCCTGCCGCGCCGCCGCCGCGGTCTCCACCCCGCCGGAGCGCGACGCCGCCTGACGCCTGACCGCCCGGGGCTAGGCGACCACGACCACCCGGGTGCCGTTCGGCGCGAAGTCCCACAGCTGCTGGGCGTCCGAGCGGGAGGAGCGGATGCCGCCGGGCTTGCTCTTCGGGTCCGGCGCGGCCGTCGGCTGCGCGGACTCGTCGACCAGCGCGCTGAAGCCGAACACCGTGCCGGACTGCTGCGCGAACCGCACCACGTGCTCGACCTTGCGCCCGTCGCTGCCGTCGCTCGCTGCCGACCGGCTGTACACCGTGTACGCGCCGAGCGAGGGCTGGACGGCGCCCGGCGTCACCTTGAACGAGGCCACCACCGGCACCGGCTTCTTCGGGTCGACCAGCCACACCTGGCGGTCCTTCAGCGAGTACACCACCCGCAGGCCCGCGCCGGACTCGGCCGGCAGCGGCGGGGCGCTCGGCTGCGCGCTCGCCGAGGGCGCGGCTGACGGGGCGCCGGCGCTGCTGCTGCTGGACGCCGACGGGGCCGCCGCCACCGCGCGGGAGGCGGCGCCGTTCGCCTGGAACGCCAGCAGCCCGACCACCGCGAGGGCGCCCAGGGTCAACCCGCCGACCACCACACCAGGACCCAGCTTCGCCACGTCTGCTCCTCAACGCTCCGCATCCCACGTCCGAGAGCCCATCGTGCCAGGTTCGGACCCCTGTTCCGTCCTCTTCCGATCGTGTGTTCCCCGCCGTACGGGCCCCCGCGCCGGACCCTCTAACCTTGAACCCGTGCTCCTCCTCGCCTTCGACACCGCCACCCCCGCCGTCACCGCCGCCGTCCACGACGGCGAGCGGGTGCTCGCCGAGTCCTACGAGGTCGACGCGCGGCGGCACGGCGAACTGCTGCTCCCCACCGTCGCCGCCGTGCTGCGCGCCGCCGGCGCGGACAAGCGCGACCTGACCGCGCTGGCGGTCGGCGTCGGCCCCGGCCCGTACACCGGCCTGCGGGTCGGCCTGGTCACCGCGGCTGCCCTCGGCGACGCGCTCGGCCTGCCCGTGCACGGCGTCTGCACCCTCGACGCGATCGCCCACCAGGCCCGCGCCGAGGGCCTGACCGGGCCGTTCGCGGTCGCCACCGACGCCCGCCGCAAGGAGGTCTACTGGGCCCGCTACGACGCCGACGGCGCCCGGGTGGCCGGCCCCGCGGTGGACCGCCCGGCGGAGATCGAGCCGGGGGAGCGGACGGTCGGCGCGGGCGCGCTGCTGTACGGCCTGCCCGGCGCGAGCGGCCCCGAGCACGTCTCGGCGGGCGCGCTCGCCGACTTCGCGGTCCGCGAGCTGGCGGCCGGGCGCGCCCTGCTGCCCAACGCCCCGCTGTACCTGCGCCGCCCGGACGCCCAGGTCCCCGCGGGCTACAAGGCGGTGCTGCCGGCGTGAGCGGCGGCGGAGCGGTCGGCCGGCGTGGCTGAGTACGCGCTGCGTCCCATGCGCTGGTGGGACATCGAGCCGGTCATGGTGCTGGAGCACCGGCTGTTCCCCGAGGACGCCTGGTCGCGCGGGATGTACTGGTCGGAGCTGGCCGAGGCGTACCCGGGCGGCAGCCGGCACTACGTGGTGGCCGTCGACGCGGGCGGCACCGTGGTCGGCTACGCCGGGCTGATGGCGGTCGGCGCGGACGGCGACGTGCAGACCATCGCGGTCGACACCGACCGGCAGGGCGCGGGCCTCGGCACGATGCTGCTGACCGAGCTGGTCGAGGAGTCGGTGCGGCGCGGCTGCGCCGAACTGCTGCTGGAGGTGCGGGTGGACAACCTGCGGGCGCAGCGGCTGTACGAGCGGTTCGGGTTCGAGCCGGTCGGGATCAGGCGGGGCTACTACCAGCCCGCCAACGTGGACGCGCTGGTGATGCGTCTGGACCACCTGGCAAGCGATGCAAGCGATCTGAAGGATCATCACAATGGCTGACGAGCCCCTCGTCCTCGGTATCGAGACCTCCTGCGACGAGACCGGCGTCGGCATCGTCCGCGGCACCACGCTGCTGGCCGACGCGGTCGCCTCCAGCGTCAACGACCACGCCCGGTTCGGCGGCGTCGTCCCGGAGATCGCCAGCCGGGCCCACCTGGAGGCGATGGTCCCGACCATCAAGCGGGCGCTGGACACCGCCGGGGTGAAGGCGAGCGACCTGGACGGCATCGCCGTCACCGCCGGCCCCGGCCTGGCGGGCGCGCTGCTGGTCGGCGTCAGCGCCGCCAAGGCGTACGCCTGGGCGCTGGACAAGCCGCTGTACGGCGTCAACCACCTGGCCTCGCACATCTGCGTGGACCAGTTGGAGCACGGCCGGCTGCCCGAGCCGACGATGGCGCTGCTGGTCTCCGGCGGGCACTCCTCGCTGCTGCTGAGCAGCGACATCACCTCCGACGTCCGGCCGCTCGGCGCGACCATCGACGACGCGGCCGGCGAGGCGTTCGACAAGGTGGCGCGGGTGCTCGGCCTGGGCTTCCCCGGCGGCCCGGTGGTGGACCGGATGGCCAAGGAGGGCGACGGGAAGGCGATCGCCTTCCCGCGCGGCCTGAACAACGCCGGGGACCCGGCGTACGACTTCTCGTTCTCCGGCCTGAAGACCGCCGTGGCCCGCTGGGTGGAGGCCAAGCGGCGGGCCGGCGAGGAGGTCCCGGTGGCGGACGTCGCCGCGTCCTTCCAGGAGGCGGTCACCGACGTGCTGACCCGCAAGGCCGTCCGGGCCTGCAAGGACAACGGCGTCGACCACCTGATGATCGGCGGCGGCGTGGCCGCCAACTCGCGGCTGCGCGAGATGGCCCAGCAGCGCTGCGACAGGGCCGGCATCGTGCTCCGGGTGCCCCGGCCGGGCCTGTGCACCGACAACGGCGCGATGGTCGCCGCGCTCGGCTCCGAGATGGTCTGGCGCGGCCGCACCCCGTCCTCCTTCGACCTGTCCGCGGACTCCTCGCTGCCGGTCACCGAGACCCACGTGCCCGGCGCGCACACCGACGTCCACGCGCACGCGCACGAGGCGCTGAAGTGACCCTGGCGGCGATGTGGGAGGCCCGGGCGGCGGCCGGCCGGGGCGCCGAACTGCACGCCTGGGCCCGGGAGTCCGCGCTGCCCGCGGTGCGCGGCGCGGCCGGCCTGGAGCGGGTCGAGCTGTTCACCGCCCCCGGCGAGCGGGTGCTGCTGATCGCCCTCTGGACGGGCGAGCCGCAGCCGGTGCCGGAGCCGCCCGCCGGACTGCTGGCCCGCCCCGTGCACCACTGGACCTTCACCCGCACGGATGTCGGGTAGGCAACCGCGGAGCGGGTACCGTTCGTCCTGAACATCGACACGTGTGTAGAGGGCGAGCAGGGGGCACCGGTGAGGACCAGGGCGCGGATCGGGTACGGGGCGGGCGCGCTCGCCGTCCTGCTGGCGGCGAGCGGCTGCGGGAGCTCCGGGCCCGCCGACAAGCCCGCCGCCCCGGCCCAGCCGCCCGCCGCCTCGGGCGCGTCGGGCACGTCGGGAGGAGGCACCGGCGGCGGCACTGCCACCGCGCCCGCCCAGGACGCGGTCGGGGACGCCGCCTGGGCCAAGTGGGGCCTCAAGCCGATGGCCAAGGCGCCCGCCCCGCCCGCCGACAAGCCGATCAAGCTGACGAAGACCGGCACCGTCCCGGTGTTCAGCGAGGTCCCCACCCAGGACAAGGTCGTCTTCGTCACCATCGACGACGGGGCCGAGAAGGACCCCAAGTTCGTCCAGATGCTGACCGACCTCAAGGTGCCGATCACGATGTTCCTGACCAAGGACATCGTCAAGAACGACTACGCCTACTTCAAGCCGCTCCAGGCGCTCGGCAACAGCATCCAGAACCACACCGTCAGCCACCCGGTGATGAGCAAGCTCGCGCCCGCCCAGCAGAAGTCGCAGATCTGCGACGACCAGGCCGCCCTCACCCAGCAGTACGGCACCGCGCCCTACCTGTTCCGCCCGCCCTACGGCGACGGCGCCAACACCCCGGCGCTGAACACCGCGGTGCAGGAGTGCGGGCCGCGCGCCATCGTGCTGTGGCGCGAGTCCATGCAGATCCACGACATGCAGTACCAGGCCGCCGACAAGAAGCTGAAGAACGGCGACATCGTCCTGGCGCACTTCCGCGGCCCGTCCGACCTCAAGGGCGAGACCATGACCCAGATGTTCGGCGAGCTGCTCGCCCGCATCCAGGAGCAGGGCTTCGCGGTCGCCCGCCTCGACGACTACATCGCCAAGCCCACCGGCTGACCCAGCATCATCACCGGGCCGGCCGCGGTGCGGGCCACGATCACCGTCACCGCGTTCGGCCCGGCCGGCTTCAGCTGCCGCCGCAGCTCCTCCGGCACCACCTGGGCCCCGCGCTTCTTGATCACCACGGTGCCGATCCGGCGCTCCTTCACCAGCGCCTTCAACCGCTTGACCTGGAACGGCAGCACGTCGGTCAGCTCGTACGCCTGCGCGTACGGCGTCGGCCGCAGCGCGTCCGAGGTGACGTACGCGATCATCGGGTCGATCAGCCGGCCGTGCACCGAGGCCACCACCTCGGCCACCATCCGGCCCCGGATCACCGCGCCGTCCGGCTCGTACAGGTACCGCCCCACCGGGCCCACCGGCGGGTCCGGCAGCGCCCCGCCCGCCAGCGAGTGCCCGCCCGGCAGCAGCGTCGCCCGGTACGGCTCGGCGGCGGCCGTGCCGAACCACAGCACCGCCTCCTTCACCTCGCCCCGGTCCGACACCCACTCCGCCTCGGCGCCCTCCGGCACCAGCTCGTGCGGAATCCCCGGCGCCACCTTCAGCGCCCCGAACGGGGTGCTGCGGGCCGCCTGCACCGCCCAGGACAGCGGCGGCGAGTACGCCTCCGGGTCGAACACCCGACCCCGCGAGGTGCGCCGCGCCGGATCGGTGAACACCGCGTCGAAGCCCGCCGTGTCGACGTCCGCGACGTCCGCCCGGCGGACCTCCACCAGCTCCGCCACGCCCAGCGCCGCCGCGTTCGCCGCCGCCACCTCGCAGGTCAGCTCGTCCCGGTCGACCGCCAGCACCGCGATCCCGGCCCGGGCCAGCGCGATCGCGTCCCCGCCGATCCCGCAGCACAGGTCCGCCAGCCGCCGCACCCCCAGCGCCGCGAACCGGCCCGCCCGCCACTCGGCCACCGAACGCCGGGTCGCCTGCTCCACCCCGTGCTGGGTGAAGTACATCGCGGCGGCGTCCGCCCCGAACTTCGCCTCCGCGCGCTGCCGCAGCCGGGCCTGCTCGAACGCGGCCCGCACCAGCTCCGCCGGGAACTCCCGCCGCAGCCTGGTCGCCAGCGCCAGCTCCTCGGCCGCCGTGAACCCCCGCAACTCGGCCAGCAGCGCCTGCCCCTGCTCGGTCAGCAGCGCCCGGAACGACTCGATCTCCACCGCACCATTGTCGCCGCTCCCGGTCAGCGCCCCAGCCGCGACAGCGACAGCACCGCCAGCACCGGCCCGAGCAGCCCCATCGCGGCCGGCGCGATCCGGTACCCCCGGCGCGCCGACCCCACCAGGAACACCAGCACCGGGGCCAGCGCCCCCACCGCCACCGCCCCGCACAGCACCACCGCGACCGGCGCGTCCAGCGTCACCCCCCACGCCGCCAGCACTGCCGCCCAGACCGCCGCGCACAGCAGCGGCACCTCCGCCGCGACCAACCCGAGCGCACACAGCGCGTCCCGCCCCACCGGCTGCCGATTCACCGTCATGGGCCAAGCCTGGCAAGGGAGTTGCCCCGCGCGCCTGAGTACCGGCACTCAATCCGATCGGGTGTTCGGGGGGTCGAACGGGAACGCCCGTTCGCATCGGAACCGCGGAAGTCCGCGACGCGCCGCGAAACCCGGGCGCGACTCCGTTGGCACTCTGGTTGACTGAGTGCTAACCGCGTCCTATGGTCGTTCCTGGCACTCTCCCCGGTGGGAGTGCTAATCGCGACGATGCGTGTCCGACCCCCGCGACGGCGGGCCCGTGCAGTCGCCACCTACCTGTAAGACAACCCCGTAATCTCCGAAGGGGAGCTCGGACGTGACCACCAGCAGCAAGGTTGCCATCAAGCCGCTCGAGGACCGCATCGTGGTCCAGCCGCTCGACGCCGAGACCACCACCGCCTCCGGCCTGGTGATCCCGGACACGGCCAAGGAGAAGCCCCAGGAGGGCGTCGTCCTGGCCGTCGGCCCGGGTCGCTTCGAGGACGGCCAGCGTCTGCCGCTCGACGTCGCCGTCGGTGACATCGTCCTGTACTCGAAGTACGGCGGCACCGAGGTGAAGTACCAGGGCGAGGAGTACCTCGTCCTCTCGGCGCGCGACGTTCTCGCCATCATCGAGAAGTAAGACGTCCGCGCAGTAAGACGTCCCAGCCCCGCCCCGGAACCGTGTCAGCACTGACAGGGGCCCGGGGCGCGGTTGTTGCTCCACGCACGCAGACCTACCCCTGAGGAAACGGGACCATGGCGAAGACCCTGCAGTTCGACGAGGACGCCCGCCGCTCGCTGGAGCGCGGTGTCAACAAGCTGGCCGACACCGTCAAGGTGACCATCGGCCCCAAGGGCCGCAACGTCGTCATCGACAAGAAGTTCGGCGCCCCCACCATCACCAACGACGGTGTGACCATCGCCCGCGAGGTCGAGCTCGACGACCCGTACGAGAACCTCGGCGCGCAGCTGGTCAAGGAGGTCGCCACCAAGACCAACGACGTCGCGGGCGACGGCACCACCACCGCCACCGTGCTCGCCCAGGCCCTGGTCAACGAGGGCCTGCGCAACGTCGCCGCCGGCGCCGGCCCGGCCGCCCTGAAGAAGGGCATCGACAAGGCCGTCGCCGCCGTCTCCGAGCACCTGCTCTCCATCGCCCGCGAGATCGAGGGCAAGGACGACGTCGCCGCCGTCGCCTCCCTCTCCGCCCAGGACACCCAGGTCGGCGAGCTGATCGCCGAGGCGATCGACAAGGTCGGCAAGGACGGTGTGATCACCGTCGAGGAGTCCAACACCTTCGGCGTCGAGCTCGAGTTCACCGAGGGCATGCAGTTCGACAAGGGCTACCTGTCCCCGTACTTCGTCACCGACGCGGAGCGCCAGGAAGCCGTCCTGGAGGACCCGTACGTCCTCATCACCCAGGGCAAGATCTCCTCGATCCAGGAGCTCCTGCCGCTGCTGGAGAAGGTCCTGCAGGCCGGCGGCTCCCGCCCGCTGCTGATCATCGCCGAGGACGTCGACGGCGAGGCCCTCTCCACCCTGGTGGTCAACAAGATCCGCGGCACCTTCAACGCGGTCGCGGTCAAGGCCCCCGGCTTCGGCGACCGCCGCAAGGCCATCCTCGGCGACATCGCCACCCTCACCGGCGGCCAGGTCGTCTCCGAGGAGGTCGGCCTCAAGCTCGACCAGGTCGGCCTGGACGTGCTCGGCACCGCCCGCCGGATCACCGTCACCAAGGACGAGACCATCGTGGTCGACGGCGCCGGCGACTCCGCCGAGGTCGCGGGCCGGGTCGCCCAGATCAAGGCCGAGATCGCCAACACCGACTCCGACTGGGACCGCGAGAAGCTCCAGGAGCGCCTCGCCAAGCTGGCCGGCGGCGTCTGCGTGATCAAGGTCGGCGCGGCCACCGAGGTCGAGCTCAAGGAGCGCAAGCACCGCCTGGAGGACGCCATCTCCGCGACCCGCGCCGCGGTCGAGGAGGGCATCGTCGCCGGTGGTGGCGCCTCGCTCGTCCACGCCGCGAAGGTCCTGGCGGACGGCCTCGGCCTGTCCGGCGACGAGGCCACCGGTGTCGCGGTCGTCCGCAAGGCGCTCGCCGAGCCGCTGCGCTGGATCGCCCAGAACGCCGGCCTGGAGGGCTACGTCATCACCTCCAAGGTCGCCGAGCTGGAGCCCGGCCAGGGCTACAACGCCGCCACCGGCGAGTACGGCGACCTGGTGAAGGCCGGCGTCATCGACCCGGTCAAGGTCACCCGCTCCGCCCTGGAGAACGCCGCCTCCATCGCCTCCCTGCTGCTCACCACCGAGACCCTGGTGGTCGAGAAGAAGGAAGAGGACGACGCCGCGGGCCACGGCCACTCGCACGGCGGCCACGGCCACAGCCACTGAAAACGGCCGGCCGCCAGGCACTGAAGGGCGCGAGGAACTGCGCGACCGGCCCCGCACTCCCGTAGTGCGGGGCCGGACCGCCGGGGCCTCGCGCCCTTTCGCGTGCCCGCGGGCCGCCCGGCGGGTTCCGTACAGTTGACCCCGTGATCGAGGCTCGTCATCTCCGCGTCCTGCACGCCGTCGCCCGGACCGGGTCGTTCTCCGCCGCGGCGCGGGAGCTGGGGTGCACGCAGCCGGCGGTGAGCCAGCAGATGAAGGCGCTGGAGAAGGCGGTGGACACCCCGCTGGTGGTGCGCTCCGGGCGGGAGATGCAGCTGAGCGAGGCCGGGCGGGTGCTGCTCAAACACGCCAACGGCATCCTCGCGGGGCTGTCCGCCGCCGAGGAGGAGGTCGCGGCGATCGCCGGCCTGCGGGCCGGCCGGGTGCGGCTGGTCTCGTTCCCGACGGCGAGCTCGACGCTGGTGCCGCGCTCGGTGGCGCAGCTGCGGGCGGCCCACCCCGGGGTGCGGGTCTCGCTGGTGGAGGCGGAGCCGCCGCAGGCGCTGGCGATGCTCCGCGGCGGCGAGTGCGAGGTCGCGCTGGCGTTCCGCTACCCGGACTCGCAGGGCGGCCTGAGCGTCCCCTCGCCGCACGCGACGCTGCGCGAGGCGCGGGCCGAGGCGACCCTGGAGGCGGCGGCCACGGCGGCCGCGAACGACTGGTCGGAGCTGGTGGTGCGCCCGCTGCTGGACGACCCGCTGGTCGGTCTGGTGCCGGCCGGGCACCCGCTGGCGGGCCGGGACGAGGGCGCGCCGGTGGACCTGGCGGAGCTGGCGGGGGAGCAGTGGATCGGCGGCTGCCCGCAGTGCCGGGGCCACCTGGTCGAGCTGTGCGCGGCGGCGGGCTTCGCGCCGGCCATCGACTTCGCCACGGACGACTACCCGGCGGTGGTGGGCCTGGTGGGGGCGGGCCTCGGGGTGGCGGTGCTGCCGGGGCTGGCCCTGGAGTCGGTGCGCCACCCGGGAGTGGCGGCGGTGCCGGTGCGGGTGGCCTCGGGGGAGCCGGCCCGGCGCGAGGTGGTGGCGCTGACCCTGCCGGACCTGGCGGGCGTGCCGGCGGTGGCGCTGATGCTGGACCAATTGGCGGCGGCCGCCGCCCGATAGTCCACCGCCCCGCCGGGCGGGGCGGCGGCGTGGCACCGGCCGGGGACGGGCCGGGCGACGCGCTCGGGGAATCGTTTCTTCTTGCTCGGTGCAGTGCTCAGTGCAGTGCTCGGTGCTCGGTGGTGCGAGTGGGCGGGGCGGGGTGGGCGCCCGGCGGCTCAGCGGCGGATGGTCTGCGGCATCGCCAGCGGGACCTCGGCGAGGCGGTTGCGGGCGCGGCCGAGGAGTTCCTCGCGCTCGTCCTCCGTCATGCCGCCCCACACCCCGTAGGGCTCGCGGACGGCCAGGGCGTGCGCCGCGCACCGGGCGCGCACCGGGCAGCGCATGCAGACCTCCTTGGCGCTGGTCTCGCGGGAGGTCCGGGCCGCGCCGCGCTCGCCCTCGGGGTGGAAGAACAGCGAGCTGTCCACGCCGCGGCAGGCGGCGGACAGCTGCCAGTCCCAGAGGTCTGCGTTCGGGCCGGGGAGGCGGGAGAAATCTGCCATGGCTCATTCCCTTCGGGGAGTCGGGACCTGGCGGCTCGGCGGCGATTGCTGCGGCGAGGCTGCGCGGGGCCGGTACGGACACCTGGAAATATGACTTACGTCCACTACACGGACAAGTCACCCACAGACCGACACAACAGTCAATGACCCCCAGAAGCTATAAAAACGGACAAGGAGGGCAATAGGTTTGAACTCGCACGCTGCACCGATCGGGTGGCCGGGGGTGCGCGGGGCCCGGCCGGGCGGCGCGCGCCGTGCGGGCACCGCGTGCGAGCTGCACGAAAGCGCGGCGCGTGCACCGCGAGGTGGCTCTCGGGTAATGGGTCGACCACGTACAGTGGTGGAGATGGACCTGAAGCCGTAACTCATTCGAGTGACGGTCGTTGGATGTACGGAGGCGGTTCGGCGGGCGCCGGGCCTCGGGAGCGATCGTGGAAGCCAGTGCGATCGGAACGGGGTCCGACCCGGCTGCCGGGTCGGAGAGGTTCGTACCAGCCAGGAGGCTCAACGTGACGCGGATCAGCTGCGGAGGACGACGGTCATGACATCCGTACTCGTCTGCGACGATTCCCCGCTCGCCCGGGAAGCGCTTCGCCGCGCGGTGGCGACCGTGCCCGGCGTGGACCGGGTGACCACTGCGACGAACGGTGAGGAGGTCCTCCGCCGCTGGGTGGCCGACCGCTCCGATCTCGTTCTGATGGACGTCCGGATGCCCGGGCTCGGCGGGGTGGAGACGGTCCGCCGGCTGCTCTCGGCCGACCCGGGCGCCCGGATCATCATGCTCACCGTGGCCGAGGACCTGGACGGCGTGGCCCTCGCGGTCGCCGCCGGGGCCCGCGGCTACCTGCACAAGGACGCCTCGCGCGCCGAACTGCGGGCCACCGTCACCCAGGCGCTGGCCGACCCGACCTGGCGGCTCGCCCCGCGCCGGCTCCGCAGCCCCGACATGGGCGCCGCGCCGACGCTGACGGCCCGTGAGATCCAGGTGCTGGAGGGCATGAGCCACGGCCGCTCGAACGCCGAGATCGGCCGCGAGCTGTTCCTCTCCGAGGACACCGTGAAGACGCACGCCCGGCGCCTGTTCAAGAAGTTGGGCGCCTCGGACCGCGCGCACGCGGTGGCGCTGGGCTTCCGCTGGGGGCTGGTCCGCTGACCGGGCGCGCGAACTGGGCTCGCTCGGACGTGTGACGTTGTGGTCCCGAGGCTGCACCATGGAGTAGTGGAGCACCTCGGGGACCAGCGGACAGGCAGGGGAGGCGGCACGGTGCACCCGGCGACGGATAACGTTCCGATGCACAAGTCCGGACGCGGTGCCGCGTTTTCCGGTCCGACCAGGCACCATGGACCGATGCGTGACGACGAGGAGGCCGCCGGGCCCGACCCGGTGCAGCCCGCCCCCGAGGGTGCGGCTGCCGATCCGTCGTCGGCTCCCGAGCCCGGCCGGGCCGGTGCGGAGGGGGTGACGGCGGCGGTTCCGCGCCCGCCCGTCCTCGGCGGCGGCACGTCACCGGAGGTGGCGGAGCTGGTCGCGGCCGCGGTCCGCGGCGACGGTCCGGCGATCGAGGCGCTGCTCGGCTACGTGCTCCCGCTGGCGCTGCGCTACTGCCGGGGCCGGCTGGTCCGGCTGCCCGGCGGGGCCCGCCACCACGTGGACGACGTGGCGCAGGAGGTGTGCGTCGCGGTGCTCTGCGCGCTGCCCCGGTACCGGGACACCGGCCGCCCGTTCGAAGCCTTCGTGTACGGGATCGCCGCGCACAAGATCGCCGACCTGCAGCGCGCCGCGATGCGCGGGCCCGGGTCCACGGTGATCCCGCCGGACGACCTGCCGGAGACGCCGGACGAGTCGCTCGGCCCGGAGGAGCGGGCGCTGCTCTCCAGCGACGCCGCGTGGATCAAGGAACTGCTGTCCAACCTGCCGGCCCGGCAGCGCGAGCTGGTGCTGCTGCGGGTGGCGGACGGCCTCTCGGCGGAGGAGACCGGCGAGGTGCTCGGCATGTCGCCGGGCGCGGTGCGGGTCGCCCAGCACCGGGCGCTGTCCCGGCTGCGGGCGTTGGCCGAGGAGTCCGGCTAGGGCCGGAAGAAGCGCGGGGGAGCGCGCGTTGTCAAGAGGGCGCGACGACGTACCCCGGCTCACCAGTACCATGGGGTATCGGCGCCTGGTCGGGTCGCCAAAGTTTCTCCGGTGCGCGCGGGGTCCCCCTGGAGGTTCCTCCAATGCGCCGGGCGTCTTGGAGGCCGACGAGCCGGGCGTCCGTGCGCTGAACGACGGCCCGCCACGGAAGGTTCCCCATGTCCTACAACGCCGCCGGCGTACCCGAGAAGTTCGCCATGCTCGGTCTCACGTACGACGACGTCCTGCTGCTGCCCGGGGCTTCCGAGGTGCTGCCGAACCAGGTCGACACCTCCTCGCGGGTCTCCCGGAACGTGCGGGTGAACATCCCGCTGCTGTCCGCCGCGATGGACAAGGTCACCGAGTCGCGGATGGCGATCGCGATGGCCCGTCAGGGCGGCGTCGGCGTCCTGCACCGCAACCTGTCGGTCGAGGACCAGGTCAACCAGGTCGACCTGGTGAAGCGCTCCGAGTCCGGCATGGTCACCGACCCGATCACGGTCGGTCCGGACGCCACGCTCGCCGACGCGGACGCGCTGTGCGCCCGGTTCCGGATCTCCGGCGTCCCGGTCGCCGGCCCGGACGGCAAGCTGCTCGGCATCGTCACCAACCGCGACATGGCCTTCGAGACCGACCGCAGCCGCCGGGTCTCCGAGATCATGACGCCGATGCCGCTGATCACCGGCCAGGTCGGGATCTCCGGCGAGGACGCGGTGGCGCTGCTCCGCCGCCACAAGATCGAGAAGCTGCCGCTGGTCGACGGCGAGGGCCGGATCAAGGGCCTGATCACCGTCAAGGACTTCGTGAAGGCGGAGAAGTACCCGAACGCGGCGAAGGACGCCGAGGGCCGGCTGCTGGTCGGTGCCGCCGTCGGCGCCTCCGCCGAGTCCTTCGAGCGGGCCCAGGCGCTGGTCGCCGCCGGTGTCGACTTCCTGGTCGTCGACACCTCGCACGGCCACAACAGCAACGCGCTGAGCTGGATGTCCAAGATCAAGTCGGCGGTCGGCATCGACGTCATCGGCGGCAACGTCGCCACCCGCGACGGCGCCCGGGCGATGATCGACGCGGGCGTGGACGGCGTCAAGGTCGGGGTCGGCCCGGGCTCCATCTGCACCACCCGGGTGGTCGCCGGCATCGGCGTCCCGCAGGTCACCGCGATCTACGAGGCCGCGCTGGCCTGCCAGGACGCGGGCGTCCCGGTCATCGGCGACGGCGGCCTGCAGTATTCCGGCGACATCGGCAAGGCGCTGGCCGCCGGCGCCGACACCGTGATGCTCGGCTCGCTGCTGGCGGGCTGCGAGGAGTCGCCCGGCGAGCTGCTGTTCATCAACGGCAAGCAGTTCAAGTCCTACCGCGGCATGGGCTCGCTCGGCGCGATGCAGTCGCGCGGGCAGGCGAAGTCCTTCTCCAAGGACCGCTACTTCCAGGGCGAGGTCACCTCCGACGAGAAGCTGATCGCCGAGGGCATCGAGGGCCAGGTGCCGTACCGCGGCCCGCTGTCCGCGGTGCTGTTCCAGCTGGTCGGCGGCCTGCGGCAGACCATGGGCTACGTCGGTGCGGCCGGCATCGGGGAGATGCAGACCAAGGGCCGGTTCGTCCGGATCACCTCGGCGGGCCTGAAGGAGAGCCACCCGCACGACATCCAGATGACCGTCGAGGCGCCGAACTACACCTCGCGGTAAGGGTGTTGGCGTAACGCCGGGATCCGCCCGAGCTGCAGGCGACTGCGGTTCGGGCGGATCCTGCCGTTCCGGCCCCCCGGCGCGCGCGGTTCCCCGCGCCCCCGGCGGTTGAGCTCCTGCGATACTGGTCGGGAGATGGAAAGCAGCAGAAGGGCTCGAAGTGACTGAGATCGAGATCGGGCGAGGCAAGCGCGGCCGCCGGGCGTACTCCTTCGACGACATCGCCGTCGTCCCCAGCCGCCGTACGCGTGACCCGAAGGAGGTCTCGATCGCCTGGCAGATCGACGCCTACCGGTTCGAACTGCCGTTCCTGGCCGCGCCGATGGACAGCGTGGTGTCGCCGGAGCAGGCCATCGCGATCGGGCAGCTGGGCGGCCTGGGCGTGCTGAACCTGGAGGGCCTGTGGACGCGGTACGAGGACCCGCGGCCGCTGCTGGCGGAGATCGCTTCCATCACCGACGAGGCGGCGGCGACCCGGCGCCTGCAGGAGGTGTACGCGGAGCCGATCAAGGCCGAGCTGATCAAGGAGCGGATCAAGGAGGTCCGTGACTCGGGCGTCGTGACCGCCGCGGCGCTCTCGCCGCAGCGCACCGCCGAGTTCTCCAAGGCCGTCGTGGACGCCGGCGTCGACGTGTTCGTGATCCGCGGCACCACGGTGTCGGCCGAGCACGTCTCGGGCGCGGCCGAGCCGCTGAACCTCAAGCAGTTCATCTACGAGCTCGACGTGCCGGTGATCGTCGGCGGCTGCGCCACCTACACCGCCGCGCTGCACCTGATGCGGACCGGCGCGGCCGGCGTGCTGGTCGGCTTCGGCGGCGGCGCCGCGCACACCACCCGGGGCGTGCTGGGCATCCAGGTCCCGATGGCGACCGCGGTGGCGGACGTCGCGGCGGCCCGCCGGGACTACATGGACGAGTCCGGCGGCCGCTACGTGCACGTGATCGCGGACGGCGGCGTCGGCTACAGCGGCGACATCCCGAAGGCCGTGGCCTGCGGCGCGGACGCGGTGATGATCGGGGCCGCGCTGGCCCGCGCCACCGACGCGCCCGGCCGGGGCCACCACTGGGGCATGGAGGCCGTCCACGAGGAGCTGCCGCGCGGCAAGCGGGTCCACCTCGGCACCGTCGGCACCACCGAGCAGATCCTCACCGGCCCGTCGCACACCCCCGACGGCACGATGAACCTGTTCGGCGCGCTGCGCCGGGCGATGGCCACCACCGGCTACACCGAGCTGAAGGAGTTCCAGCGGGTCGAGGTCACGGTCAACCCCGGCCGCTGACACCCCGTCGGGAACGGACGGAGGGGCCCCGCCGGCGCAGCGGGGCCCCTCCGTCCGTTCGGGGACGGGGGCGGGTAGCTCCGGCGGGGGCGGACAGGGGATGATGGGGGTTCCGGCGTGCGGCGTCGGCCCCGTGGTGGTTCGACAGGCCGTCAGGTCGTGGCCCGGGGAGCCCGCCGAGGCCGCAACACCATGGGGAGAGCGCACCGATGACGCAGCCGCAGGAACCGGCCGGCCGACTGCTGGGGGACCGCTACCGGCTGGGCGAGGTGCTCGGCCGCGGCGGCATGGGCACCGTCTGGCGGGCCGAGGACGAGGTGCTGGGCCGGGTCGTCGCGGTCAAGGAGCTCCGGATGACCGGGGCCGTCGACGAGGCCGAGAAGCACCGGCTGATCGTCCGGACCCTGCGCGAGGCCAAGGCCACCGCCCGGATCCGGCACGCCGCCGCCGTCACCGTCTACGACGTGGTCGAGGAGGACGGCCGGCCCTGGATCGTGATGGAGCTGGTCGACGGCCGCTCGCTGGCCGACGTGGTGCGCGAGGACGGCACGCTGACGCCCGCCCGGGCCGCGGAGATCGCGCTCGACCTGCTCGGGGTGCTCGGCGCCGCGCACAGCCAGGGCGTGCTGCACCGGGACGTGAAGCCGTCCAACGTGCTGATCGGCGAGGACGGGCGCACCGTGCTCACCGACTTCGGCATCGCCAGCGTCGAGGGCGACACCTCGATCACCTCCACCGGCATGCTGGTCGGCGCACCCTCCTACATCGCGCCCGAGCGGGCCCGCGGCCAGCGGCCCGGACCGCCCTCCGACCTGTGGTCGCTCGGCGGCACGCTGTACGCCATGGTCGAGGGCGTCCCGCCGTACGACCGGGGCTCGGCGCTCGCCACGCTGACCGCCGTGATGACCGAGGAACTGCCGGTCTCGGAGCAGGCCGGGCCGCTGTGGCCGGTCATCGCGGGCCTGCTGGAGAAGGACCCGGCCAAGCGGATGGACGCCGACACGGCCCGCCCGCTGCTGCGCCGGATCGCCGCCGGGCAGGCGCTGCCCGAGGCGGAGACCGTCGCGGTGGCGGCCCCGGCCGCGCCGCCCGCCGCGGAGACCGTCGAGCAGCCCGCGCCGCAGCCCGCCGCGGCCGAACCGCCGCGCCCGGCCGGGCCGTTCGCCGACCGGCGGCGGGCGGCGCTGGCCGGCGCCGCGGTGGTCGCGGTGCTGCTGCTGGTGGCCGCGCTGGTGGTGTGGTGGCCCAACGGGAAGACCGCCGGGGCGAGTTCCGCGGACGGCGCCGGCGCGTCGGTGGCGCCGCAGCAGCCCGCCGCGGGCACCGGCGGGCCCGCCGCGAGCGGCACCCCGGGGCCCGCGCCGAGCGCGTCGGCCACCGAGCAGCCGGGCGCGCTGACCACGCCCGGGCAGATACCCGAGGGCTACACCGTGCACAAGGACGCCTCCGGCTTCAGCATCGTGCTGCCCGAGTGGATGACCGACCAGGGCCCCGACTACCGGGCCACCAGCCGGCGCTTCGAGGGGCACGGGCTGCGGCTGGTCGTCGACTGGCAGTCCCCGGCCGGGGACAGCGCGCTGAAGGACTGGCAGGAGTCCGACCGCAACGCGAGGATGACCAACTACCGCAAGGTCAGGGTCGAACCGGTGGCGTACCGGAACTGGAGCAACGCCGCCGACTGGGAGTGGACGTACACCGGCAAGACCGGCACCCTGCTGCACTCGCTGAACCGCGGCTTCGTCACCGGCAACGGCAAGTACGGCTACGCGATCTACTGGACGATGCCCGAGGAGGTGTGGTCCGCGCCGGACGGCTCGCTGGCCCGCCGGATCTCCTTCGAGAGCTTCCAGCCCGCCCCGTAGCGGGCGTTGGCGCCCCGGCGCGGCGAAAGCCCCACGGAGCGGGGTCAGGGGCGGCCGGGGAGCCGTAGGCTGACGGGACGACGGCGTGAGGAACAGGCATGCGAACGGCCCCGGGGCAGGTGGTGGCCGGGCGGTACCGGGTGACGGACCGTCCGGAGGACGAGTCCGGCGTGCCCGCGGTGGACGTCCACGGCGGCGCCCGGGTGCGGCTGTTCGCCCTGGAACTGCCCGAGCTGCTGGTCCCCGGCCACCCGCCGGGCGCGCCCGCCCCCTCCTACGGGCCCCGGCTGACCGCCCGGGTCGCCCAGGTCGCCGCCGCCGCGCCCGCCCACCCGCGGCTGCTGCGCGGGCTGGCCGCCGGGCCCGAGGGCGACCTGCTGTGGATCGCCGAGGAGGCCGTCCCCGGCGTTCCGCTGGAGCAGCTGGCCGGCAACGGACCGGTCTCCCCGTACCGGGTCGCCGAGATCGGCGCCGACCTGGCCGGCGCGCTGCGGGCCCTGCACGGGGCCGGGCTGACGCACGGGAACCTGACGGACCGTACGGTGCTGGTCTGCGAGGACGGCGCGGCGCTGCTCGGCGGCCTGCTGCTGGGCGCCGCCGAGGAGGAGCTGTGCGCGGCGCTCGGCGGCGAGGTGCCGCGCCGGGTGTACGAGACCCGGGCGCTGATGCTCGGCCCGCGCGCCGAGCGCTGGGCCATCGACCCGGGCGCCCCCGCCGACACCTGGGCGCTGGGCGTGCTGCTGTACCGGCTGCTGACCGGCCACGGCCCCTACCCGGAGCACGACCTGCCGACCCTGCTGGCCGCCGTCCGGGACGGCCGGCACCACCCCGCCGACGGCTGCGGGCCGCTGCGCCCGCTGGTGGAGCGGCTGCTGCGGCCGGACGCCCGGCACCGGCCCGACGCCGAGGCCGTCCAGCGGGAGCTGCGCGAGCTGCTGGCGTTCGCCCCCGAGCCGTACCCGGACGGGCCGCCCGACCCGCTGCTGCCGGTGCCCCGCCCCGCGGCCGGCCCGCTGGTGCCCCGGCCGCGCGCCGCCCGGCGGCGGCCCGCGCCGCCGGCGACGGACCGTCAGGCCCCGGCCCGGCCGCCCCGGGTGGCGCCCGCGCTGCTCGGCCCGCTGATCTTGGCGGGGGTGCTGGCGCTGCTGGTCGCGGCGATCGCCGCGATCGTCCTGGTAGCGGGCTGAGAGCGGCCGGTCACCGTGCGCGGCGCGGCCGGGCCGAGATTCCCGCCCGGCCCGGTGCGGCCTAGGCTTACCTCCTCATCGTCGGTGCGCGTGGCATCCGACGTGCCGTGACGCCGTCCGACCGACGGTGGGGGGAACCGAAGGGGGGACGGTCGTATGGGTGGGCAGGACCAGTCGACGGACCGTCTGCTGGCCGGGCGGTACGCGCTCGGCGAGCGCCTGGGCCGGGGCGGGATGGGGACCGTCTGGCGGGCCAGGGACGAGATGCTGGACCGGGAGGTGGCCGTCAAGGAACTGACGGTCAGCCACCTCTCGGAGGAGGACCTGGAGATCCTCCAGTCCCGGATGAAGCGCGAGGCGCGGGCCGCCGCGCGGATCAAGCACCCGGGTGTGATCACCATCCACGACGTGCTGGAGCAGGACGGCCGGCCGTGGATCGTGATGGAGCTGGTCGACGGCCGGGCGCTGTCCGAGGTGATCAGCCAGGACGGCACCCTGACGCCCCGTGAGGCGGCCGGGGTCGGCCTGCAACTGGTCGCGGCCCTGCACCGGGGCCACCAGCTCGGCGTGCTGCACCGGGACGTCAAGCCTGCCAACGTGCTGCTGGAGCACGGCACCGGGCGGGTCGTGCTGCTCGACTTCGGCATCGCCAAGTTCGAGGGCGCGCTGGAGATCACCCGCCCCGGCGACCTGATCGGCTCGCCCGACTACCTGGCCCCGGAGCGCGCCCAGGGCCAGCGCCCCGGCCCGGCCTCCGACCTGTGGGCGCTCGGCGCGACGCTCTACCACGCGGTCGAGGGCGAGTCGCCGTTCCGCCGCGACAACCCGCTGAGCACGCTCACCGCCGTCGTCGAGGAGCCGATGCCGGAGCCGCGCCGGGCCGCCGGGCTCGCCCCGGTGCTGGCCGCGCTGCTCGCCAAGGACCCCGCCGACCGGCCCGGCGCCGACGAGGCGGTCCGGATGCTGCGCGAGATCGCCGACGGGCACACCTTCGGCCTGCGCGTCCCCGAGCAGGGCGGCGAGCACCGGCTGCCGACCCAGCTGGTGCCGGTGGTCGACCGGCCCGCCGCGGCGGCCGCGGCCGCGCCCGCCGCCGAGCCGGCCACCGTGCCCGCGGCCGTCCCGGCGGCGCCGCCGGCGCCCGCCGCCCGGCGGCGCGGCCGCACCGTGCTGTGGACGCTGGTGGCGGTGCTGGTGCTCGCGGGGGCGGGCGGCGGCGCCGCGTACTGGACCGAGCACCGGCACCGCCAGGTGCAGCGGCAGGACGACAACCCCCCGGCGGTGGTCGACCCGGCGCCCACCGGCGCGGTGCCGACCGACGCGCCCGCGCCCGCGGGCTGGGCCTGGCAGGACGACCCGGGCGGCTTCCGGTTCCTGCTGCCGACCACCGGGAAGTGGGTCCGCACCGAGTCGAGCGGGCAGATCTACTACTCGCCCGACGGCCGGGACCACTACCTGCAGTTCGCGGTGACGGCCGGTCAGCCGCTGGCCCCGCTGCAGCACCTGGCGGAGATGGAGACCTCGGTCAGCCGCAACCTGCGCGACTACCAGCAGGTCGGCCTGGTGCCGGCCCGGATCCACGGCTGGGAGGGCGCGGTCTGGGAGTTCTCCTTCAGCAAGGACGGCGTCAAGCGGCGCGCCAAGGAGGCCGAGTTCCGCAACGGCGACGGGACGTCCTACATGGTGTACGTGTCCGGGCCGGAGAGCGACTGGACGCAGAGCCTGCAACGCTTCACCACCGTCCTGAACAACTTCACGCCCGTCAAGTAGTCGATCCCGACACCCGCCGGCCAAAGTGTTACCGGCGGGTACACAACTCGGGGTCCAGGCTCTAGGCTGCCCGCATGACGGAGAGCACGAGCCAGGGCCGCCGCAATCCTGCGGCGAAGGGGGCGGCGCGCGGCGTCGCCACGGCGGTGCCGGCGGCGCTGATCGCGCGGCTGGCCAAGGGCGTCACCGCGTCCGGCGACGCGACGGCGCAGACCCTCGCACCGCTCACCGGGGAGCCGCTCGCGCTGCTCCCGGTGTCCGGCACCGAGGACGTCGAGCGCGCCTTCGCCGACGCCCGGCGGGCCCAGCCCGGCTGGGCCGCGCTGTCGGTCCGGCACCGGGCCGGCGTCCTGCTGCGCTTCCACGACCTGCTGCTGAAGCGCCAGGACGAGGTGCTGGACCTGATCCAGGCCGAGACCGGCAAGGCCCGGCTGCACGCCTTCGAGGAGGTGATGGCGGTCGCCTCGGCCGCCCGCCACTACGGCCGCAGGGCCGCCGCCTACCTGAAGGACCGCCGCCGCGGCGGCGCCGTGCCCGGCCTCACCAGCGCCGTCGAGGCCCGCCGCCCGAAGGGCGTGGTCGGCCAGATCTCGCCGTGGAACTACCCGCTGGAGCTGTCCGTCGGCGACGCGCTGCCCGCCCTGCTGGCCGGCAACGCCGTCGTCAACAAGCCCGACACCCAGACCGCGCTCACCGCGCTCTGGGCCCGCGAGCTCTTCGTCGAGGCCGGACTGCCCCCGCAGGTCTGGCAGATCGTCCTCGGCGACGGCCCCGTGGTCGGCCCCGAGGTGGTCGAGCGCGCCGACTACGTCGCCTTCACCGGCTCCACCCGGACCGGCCGCGACGTCGCCCGCCGGGCCGCCGAGCGCCTGATCGGCGCCTCGCTCGAACTCGGCGGCAAGAACGCCATGCTGGTGCTCGCCGACGCCGACCTCGACAAGGCCGCCGCCGGCGCCGTCCGGGCCTGCTTCTCCTCCGCCGGACAGCTCTGCATCTCCATCGAACGGCTCTTCGTGCACCGCTCGGTCGCCGACGCCTTCCTGGCCAAGTTCGCCGAGAAGACCTCCGCGCTGCGGCTCGGCGGCGGCCTCGCCTACGGCGCCGACATGGGCTCGCTGGTCTCCGCCCGCCAGCTGGAGACCGTCACCCGGCACGTCGAGGAGGCCGTCAAGGCCGGCGCCACCGTGCTGGCCGGCGGGCAGGCCCGCCCCGACCTCGGCCCGCTGTTCTTCGAACCCACCATCCTCGACGGCGTCACCCCCGACATGGCGGTCTGCGCCGAGGAGACCTTCGGCCCGGTGGTGTCGGTCTACCGCTTCGACACCGAGGACGAGGCCGTCACCGCCGCCAACGCCACCCCGTACGGCCTCAACTCCAGCGTCTGGACCAAGGACACCGCCCGCGGCCGCAAGGTCGCCGCCCGGCTGCACACCGGCACCGTCAACATCAACGAGGCCTACGCCGCCGCCTACGGCTCGGTCGCCTCCCCGATGGGCGGCATGGGCGACTCCGGCCTCGGCCGCCGGCACGGCTCCGAGGGCATCCTGCGCTACACCGAGGCGCAGACCGTCGCCGTCCAGCGGCTGCTGCCGATCGGCCCGTCGATGGGCATGGACGACGCGAAGTTCGCCGAGTTCTTCACCACCGGCCTCAAGCTCATGAAGGCCTTCCGACTGAAGTAGTGCCAGCCAGTGGTGCCCGCAGTGGTGCCAGCACCCGAGGAGGGGCAGTGTCGTACGACTACGACGTCGTGGTGGTCGGTTCGGGCTTCGGCGGGTCCGTCGCCGCGCTGCGGCTGACCGAGAAGGGCTACAAGGTCGCCGTCCTGGAGGCCGGCCGGCGGTTCGACCGCGCGGAACTGCCCCGCACCTCCTGGGCGACCCGCGACTACCTGTGGGCCCCCGCCCTCGGCCTGTACGGAATCCAGCGCATCCACCTGCTGCGCAACGTGCTGATCCTGGCCGGGGCGGGCGTCGGCGGCGGCTCGCTGAACTACGCCAACACGCTGTACGTCCCGCCCAGGCCGTTCTTCGAGGACCGGCAGTGGGCGCACATCACCGACTGGCAGTCCGAACTCGCCCCGTTCTACGACCAGGCGCAGCGGATGCTCGGCGTCCGGCTCAACCCCACCATGACCCCGTCCGACGTCCACCTGAAGGCCGCCGCCGAGGCGATGGGCTGCGGCGACACCTTCCACATGGCCCCCGTCGGGGTGTTCTTCGGCGACGGGCAGGACGGCACCGGCGAGGCCAAGGCCGCGCCCGGCGGCGAGGTCGACGACCCGTACTTCGGCGGTGCCGGGCCGAAGCGCCGGGCCTGCACCGAGTGCGGCGAGTGCATGACCGGCTGCCGGCACGGCGCCAAGAACACGCTCACCGAGAACTACCTGTACCTCGCCGAGCGGGCCGGCGCCGAGATCCTGCCGCTCACCACCGTGAAGCGGCTGCGCCCGCACGGCGAGGGCTACGCCGTCGACGTGCTGCCCACCGACGCCCGCACCCGGCGGGCGAAGAAGGCCGGGGCGCGCACCATCACCGCCGAGCGGGTCGTCGTCGCGGCCGGCACCTACGGCACCCAGAGCCTGCTGCACCGGATGCGCGAGGGCGGCCAGCTGCCCCGGATCTCCGCCCGGCTCGGCCACCTCACCCGCACCAACTCCGAGGCCCTGGTGGGCGCCCAGACCTCCACCCGGCGCTACGGCGAACGCCCCGACTTCACCCGCGGCGTCGCCATCACCTCCTCCGTGCACCCCGACGAGAACACCCACATCGAGCCGGTCCGCTACGGCCGTGGCTCCAACGCGATGGGCGCGCTCTCCATCCAGCAGGTCTCCGGCGCCGGGCGCGGTCCGCGCTGGCTGCGCTACCTCGGCGCGGTCGGCCGGCACCCGTGGATCTTCGCCCAGTCGATGAACCAGCACCGCTGGTCGGAGAAGAGCATCATCGGCCTGGTCATGCAGTCCCTGGACAACTCGCTGACCGTCTCGCTGAAGAACGGCAAACTGACCTCCCGGCAGGGCCACGGTGCGCCCAACCCGAACTACATCCCCGTCGCCGAGGAGGGCGCCCGGGCGCTCGCCGCCTCCATCAACGGCTTCCCCGGCTCCACCGTCGGCGAGATCTTCGACATCCCGCTGACCGCGCACTTCCTCGGCGGCTGCCCGATCGGCGACAGCCCCGACACCGGCGTCGTCGACCCCTACCACCGGCTGTACGGGCACCCCGGGATCAGCGTCGTCGACGGCTCCGCGGTCTCCGCCAACCTCGGCGTCAACCCGTCCCTGACGATCACCGCGCAGGCCGAGCGCGCGCTGTCGATGTGGCCCAACCGGGGCGAGGCCGACCCGCGCCCCGAACCCGGCGCCGCCTACCGGCCGGTGGCCCCCGTCGCCCCGCACCGGCCGGCCGTCCCGACGGGCGCGTTCGGCGAGCTGCGGCTGCCGCTGCTGCCCGTCCCGACAGTGCCCCGCCGTACCCCGGAAGGCAATTGACATCCCTTCACCCACGGTGGGATAAACGGGCCCTCGAAGCACGAACCATCCCGGGGGGACCCAGCATGCCCATCTGCACGTCCTGCGGGGCCGCCGCCGCGGGCGCCGCGGACAGCTGCGCCAACTGCGGCGGGCGGCTCGCGCCCGCCGCGATCGGCGAGGTGGTCGAGGTCGGCGCGATCGGCGAGGCGGTCGAGGCCGGCGCCGGTGCCCCCGTCGGCCCCTCCCCGTGGGGCGCCGGCCGGGTGCACCACGCCCGCGAACTCCCGGCGCTCTCCCCGGGCTGGCTCACCGCCGGCCGGGTGCTGCTCGCGCCGACCCTGCTGCTGGTCGTCACCGCGGTGCTGTGCACGGCGGGCGACGACCGGCCCGAGGACACCCCCAGGCTCACGGCCGTCGGCCGATCGGGCAGCGGCTTCCAGAGCTGGCTCGGCTACGTGCTCACCGCCTTCGGCACCCCGCTGCGGGCGTCGACGGGCTCCAGCACTCCCGCCTCCAAGGGGGCGGTGGTGATCGGCAACACCGTCACCGACCACGTCGTCCCGTACACGATCACGCTGGCCTGGCTGCTGGCGCTCGGCCTCGGCCTGTACGCCGTCGCCCGGGGCCGCCGCCGCACCGGCGCGGCCGAACCGACCGCCCGCGCCGCCGCGCTCCAGGCGCTGCGGACCGGTGCGCTGTCCGCCGCGGTGGCGCTGCTGCTCGGCCTGCTGGGCAGCGAGCACACCTCGGTCGCGCTCACCGGCGGCAGCCTGACCAGGGCCACCACCGACACCGGCCCGCTCCTGCTGCCGCTGGGCCTGTCCGCCGGCCTCGCCGCCGCCGTCCTGGTGCTGGCCGTGGACGGCGCGGCCGCGCTGCGCGCCGAGGCCGCCCACCGCCCCTGGCTGGGCGGCCTGCTGCTGGCCTGGCAGCACGCGGCCCGGGTGGCCGGCGTGCTGCTGGTGCTGCTCACCGCGGTCTCCGCCGTGCTGCGCCTGCTCTCCGACGGGCTGCACGTTCGGGCGCCCTACGTCTCGCTCACCGTCAACGGCGGTCTCTACCTGCTCGGCTTCGGCAGCGGCGCGCGGCCCCTGCTGCTGGGCCGGCCCGGTGCGGCCCTCTACGACCTGGGCGACGCGGGCGCCCGGTGGTGGCTGGCCGCGCTCCTGCCGCTGCTGGCGGCGCTGGCGCTGGGCTGGTCCGCGCACCGCGGCCGGCTCACCCAGCTCGACCGGCTCCGGCTGGCCGGCGTGTACGCGGTGCTCACCGCCGTGCCGGTGCTCGGCACCTCGACCTGGGCCACCGTGGAGTCCGCGTTCAAGAAGGACGGCCGCAGCAGCGGGCTCGACCTGCTGGGCTGGGAGCTGCCCTCGGTGCTGATCGCCTTCGCGGCCTGGGCGCTGTTCGGCGCGCTCGCGGTGCCCGCCGTGCTCGACGCGGTGCGCCGCAGTCCGGCGCCGTGGGCCCCGCCGCGGGCGGACGCGCCGCCGCTCGAAGCCCGGGTCGGGGCGGCGGAGCGGTACGTGCCGGAGCAGGACGTGCCGGAGCGGGACGGGGGCGAGCGGCACGGCCTGGTCGAGCTGGTGCTGGAGGAACGGCCCCGTCCGCTCGCCGCGGCCGGCGCGGACGGCGACCCGCACGCCGCCTACCGGCGGCCTGCGGCGGACTGACGGGGGCCCGGCAGGCCCCGGGCCCGGACAGGGCAAAGGGCCCCGCGGGGGAACGGGGCCCTTTGTCGTTCCAGCACCCGGCGTCAGGGCCGCGCCGGTGCTGGGGTGACGGCGCCGGGGGAGGAGCGCCGTCGCGGAGGAATGGTCTCGGGCACGCGCCGACGGCGGCCGGATGGGCCTCACGGAGCGTGAGAAGGGAACCGTCGCGCGGACGGTCGACCCCCGGGCGGGGGGAGTGCGGTGAGCCCCCCGTCTTCCAGCATCGTCCTGGACGAGGGCCGTGCCGTGCAACCGATTCGACGCAATTTCGGGGGAGCCGGAAACGGACCCGGCGCGTGGGGGCGCCGAATCCGATCGTCCGGAACGACTACTCTGGGTGATAACGGCATGCGGGGCGTACCGGGGCGTACGCCGGAGCGGGCGGCTGACTGAGGTGTGGCGGCCGGCACCGGTACCGGCCGCCACACCCCGGGTCCGCCCGGTCGCGGAACGGGTTCGCTGTCCCCTGCTGGCCCGACCGCAGCACCGGGGCGCGGTCCCACGGCGGGCCCGTGCCCGCCACGCGCACCCGGTGGACCGGAGATGATCCACGCGTGGTCCGCCGCACGGGGTGCCGCCCGCACCTGGAGGGCGCCGGCGGTCTCGTGCGGTCTCCCGGTGCAACGATTCGCCGCCCGCTGCGGTCACGGGCTGCGGCGCGGGCAGTCGGGTGAAAGCCTCCCGGTAGACTCGGGGGCGACACCCGCTTTTGTACGTTCGTACCGCCGCCGGAAGGCCGTCTGTGTCCGCTGACTCCCCCGTCCAGTCCGCACCCGAGAACGACACCGTCCTGGTCGTCGACTTCGGTGCCCAGTACGCCCAGCTCATCGCCCGTCGGGTGCGTGAGGCGCGGGTCTACAGCGAGATCGTGCCGAGCTCCATGCCGGTCGCCGAGATGCTCGCCAAGAACCCGCGGGCGATCATCCTCTCCGGCGGTCCGTCGTCGGTCTACGAGGAGGGCGCCCCGCAGCTCGACCGGGCGCTCTTCGAGGCCGGGGTGCCGGTCTTCGGCATGTGCTACGGCTTCCAGCTGATGGCCAAGACGCTCGGCGGCACCGTCGACAACAGCGGCGCCCGCGAGTACGGCCGCACCGCGCTGACCGTCACCCGGGCCGGCTCCACCCTGTTCGAGGGCACCCCGGAGAAGCAGTCGGTGTGGATGTCGCACGGCGACGCCTGCTCGGCCGCCCCCGCGGGCTTCACCGTCACCGCCTCCACCGACGTGGTGCCGGTCGCCGCCTTCGAGGACGACGCCCGCAAGCTGTACGGCGTGCAGTACCACCCCGAGGTGATGCACTCCGAGCACGGCCAGCAGGTGCTGGAGCACTTCCTGTACCGCGGCGCGGGCATCGCCCCGAACTGGACCACCAGCAACGTCGTCGAGGAGCAGGTCGCGCTGATCCGCGCCCAGGTCGGCGACAAGCGCGCCATCTGCGGCCTGTCCGGCGGCGTGGACTCCGCGGTCGCCGCCGCCCTGGTGCAGCGCGCCATCGGCGACCGGCTGACCTGCGTGTACGTCGACCACGGCCTGATGCGCAAGGGCGAGACCGAGCAGGTCGAGAAGGACTTCGTCGCGGCCACCGGCGTCAAGCTGGTGGTGGTCGACGCCGAGGAGCGCTTCCTGACCGCGCTGGCGGGCGTCTCCGACCCCGAGACCAAGCGCAAGATCATCGGTCGCGAGTTCATCCGGGTCTTCGAGCAGGCCCAGGCCGACATCATCGCCGACGAGGGCCCGGCCGTGGAGTTCCTGGTCCAGGGCACCCTGTACCCGGACGTGGTGGAGTCCGGCGGCGGCACCGGCACCGCCAACATCAAGTCGCACCACAACGTCGGCGGCCTCCCCGAGGACCTGGAGTTCCAGCTCGTCGAGCCGCTGCGCAAGCTGTTCAAGGACGAGGTCCGGATGGTCGGCCAGGAGCTCGGCCTGCCCGCCGAGATCGTCCAGCGCCAGCCGTTCCCCGGCCCGGGCCTGGGCATCCGGATCGTCGGCGAGGTCACCAAGGAGCGCCTGGACCTGCTCCGCGACGCCGACGCCATCGCCCGCGAGGAGCTGACCCTGGCCGGCCTGGACGCCGAGATCTGGCAGTGCCCGGTCGTCCTGCTGGCGGACGTGCGGAGCGTCGGCGTGCAGGGCGACGGCCGCACCTACGGCCACCCGATCGTGCTGCGCCCGGTCTCCTCCGAGGACGCCATGACCGCCGACTGGTCGCGGCTGCCCTACGAGGTGCTGGCGAAGATCTCCACCCGGATCACCAACGAGGTCAAGGACGTGAACCGGGTCGTCCTGGACGTCACCTCGAAGCCGCCGGGCACCATCGAGTGGGAGTGATCCCACCGGCAACCGTGTGACCGCGCCGCCAGTCCCCATGAACAGGGAGTGGCGGCGCGGTCATGTGCGATCGGCATTGGGCACAATCGGACCGACCCTGTCGGCGGACGGCAGGCGGTGAGGGAGAGGGGCGTCAACGATGGCGGCGGGCACCAGAGCGCGGAGCACGGCCGGACCGACCGGGCAGTGGAAGGCGACCGGCAGCCGGCTCGCCCTGCTGCCGCTGCGGCTGTTCCTGGGGGTGACCTTCGTCTACGCCGCCTTCGACAAGCTCTCCGACACGCACTACCTGGCCGGCGCCGGCGACGCCGCCTCCTTCTACGCCCAGACCAAGGCCGCGAAGGGCAGCAGCCCGATCGGCTGGGCGCTCGGCCCCGCGCTGGACGCCCCCACCTTCTTCGGCCTGCTGATCGCCTTCGGCGAGCTCGCCGTCGGCCTCGGCACCCTGTTCGGCCTGTGGGGCCGGATCGCCGCGCTCGGCGGCGCGCTGCTGTCCGCCACCCTCTGGCTGACCGTCAGCTTCCACACCACCCCGTACTACCTCGGCAACGACCTCGCCTACCTGATGGCCTGGACGCCGCTGCTGCTGGCCGGCACCCCCGTGCTCTCGGTCGACGGCTACCTCGCCGCCCGGGCCGAGCGCGACCGCGGCCGCGGCCTCGCCGAGGACGCGGTGCGCCGCCGGGCCCTGCTCGACGGCGGCATCGCGGCGGTCGCGCTCGGCGGCGCCGGCCTGCTCTCCGGCTCGCTCACCGCCACCCTCGGCCGCGACGAGAACGCCGCCCCCGCGACCGCCGCCGGCACGCCGGGCGCCACCAGTCCCGTCCCGCAGGAGCAGAACGGCGGGCCGAGCGTGCCCGCCGCGCAGGTCCCGGTCGGCGGCTCCGCCACCGTCAAGGACCCGGCCAGCGGCGACGCCGTCTACATCGTCCAGCCCGCCGCCGGCCAGTACGCCGGCCTCTCCTCGGTCTGCACCCACTCCGGCTGCGCCGTCAACCCGCCCAAGGACGGCCAGCTCTACTGCCCGTGCCACGGCTCCAAGTTCGACGCCGCCACCGGCGCGGTGATCACCGGCCCGGCCGTGAAGCCGCTGCCCAAGTACACCGTCACCAAGAACGGCGACCAGCTGCGGCTCGGCCCGCAGCAGAAGAGCTAGTCCGCGTCCCGCTCCGCGTCGTCCGCCGACCCGCCCCGGTTGCGGCGGGCGGCGGCCAGGACGGCGGCGCCCAGGCCGCCCGCGCCGAGCACGATGAGGGCCAGCGGCAGCACGAAGCGGCTGTTCACCTCGCGGTCGTTCAGCGAGGCCACCAGGTACACCACCGCCAGGGTGCTGAACAGGCCGCCCGCGACCAGCGCGTACAGGTCGAACCGATGCTTCCGCATCACCGCACCACCTTGATGTCACCGGCGCCCACCGTCACCGTCAGGTCCAGTACTCCCTTGGACGGCTGCCCGTCCGGTACCTCGATCACCACGTCCTCGCTGGTCAGCGGACCGTCGAAGGACTGCCCGTCGGGCAGCTTGACCTCGCCGGCGCCGTTCCGCAGCTTCAGCCGCAGCTCCACCCCGGGCGGGACGGCCACCCGGGCGTCGCCCGTGCCCAGCCACACCGAGGTGCGGACGGTGCCGCCCCGCGGGTCCACCGCCGACAGGTCGAGCCGGGCGTCGCCGACCCCCAGCACGTACCGCTCGCGCGGGCTGTCCGCGGCGGCGACCGTCCAGGAGCGGTCCCCGACCGAGTCCGCGACCGTCACCGGGCTGTTGGCCGCCGGCACCAGGGCCGCCGTCACCAGCAGCGACAGGACGGTCAGTCCGCGGGTCCGCCCCCAGCGGGCGCTGACCACCATCGCCAGGCCCAGCGGCAGCAGCGCCACCGCCAGCACCGTCGACCAGCGGTGGTGCCCGTGGTCGCTCGCCGCGACCGCCCAGGCCGCGCCGACCGACACCAGTAGCGCGGACGCCCCGAGCACCGAACTCCCGCGCTCCGCCTTCCTCCTGGCCTTCCACTCGTGGTGCCGGCGCATGCTCTCCCGGTGCCGGTCCATCGCGTCCAAGTGCGCCTGCCGGTGCCGCTCCGCGTGCTCCGCCCGGCCCTCGGCCGGCGGCTGCTTGCGCAGCGGGTCGCCGTCCGGCAGGTCGGTGCGCTGCCACCAGGGCTGCGCGGGGGCGCCCGGCGGCGTCGCGCCGTACGGGTCGCGCTCCGGGTGCCGCGGGTCCCACAGGTAGCCGGACGGGCCGGCCGGCGGGGTGTCCGGAGCCTCCGGCGCGCCGGAGGCGGTCCGGGCCGCCTGCTCGCCGTGCCAGGCCGCGACCCGCTCGTGGAACTCGGCCGAGCGGGCCTTCCACTCGCCGCGCAGGTCCCGGCTCATCGCCTCGCCCCAGGACTTCCAGTCCGCGAACGGGCCGGACACGTCCAACCGGTCGTACGGGCCGCCCTCGGCCTCCGGCGGCGGGGCGGCGCCCCCGTTGATCCGGCGGCGGCGCTCCGGGTCGTAGCGCAGCGCCAGGAAGACCAGGGCGGCGAGCAGCAGCAGCGGGAACAGCTGGTCGCCGTCGCCCATCGAGGAGAGGAACACCCCGGTGCCGATCACGGTCAGCACCACCGCGCCGACCGACTGGCCGTCCACCCGGCCGGTCAGCACCCGCTGCAGCTCGGTCCGGCCGCCCTCGCCGTCCTCGGCCTCGCGCGGCACCACCAGCCAGGCCAGGCCGTACAGGAACAACCCGAGCCCGCCGGTCAGGCCGAGCACCGCGAGCACCACCCGGAACACCACCGGGTCGATGTCCAGGTAGCGGCCGAGGCCGCCGCACACGCCCGCCACCACCCGGTGCCGGGAGGAGCGGGTCAGCACCGGGCGCGGCGGGTCGGCGGGATTCTCCGGTGCGTCGTTCTCCGGTGCGTCCGCCGGGATCTGGTCGTCCGTCATGCCCTCCATCCTTCCGGTCCGCCGGGCCGCGCCCAACCGTCCGGGGCCCGGGGGCGACCCTGAACTGTCCCTGAGGAGGGGGTAGGGCCGGACCCTGATGCGCCGTCGGCCCGGCACCTGCCACCATCGGTGCCGTGGCCGCACCCGAGACCCGCACCCCCGACACCGCCCCGACCGACGCCCCGGCCGGGGCACCGCCCTACCGGCGGCTGTACCGCAGCCCGCACGGGCGGATCCTCGGCGGCGTCTGCCAGGGGCTGGCCGTGCACCTCGGCGTGCCCGTCACCTGGGTCCGGCTGGCGTTCATCGTGCTGTTCTTCAGCCAGGGCATCGGCACCCTGCTGTACGCCGCGTTCTGGGTGGTGGTGCCGCTCGGCATCAACGAGGCCGCCCCCGGCGCGCCCCGGGCCGGCCGCCGGGCCGCCGAGGAGCCGGGCGGCCGCCGGCCCGGGCGGCTGCGCGAACTGCTGGAGCGCACCTTCCACGGCGACGACGGCGCCCCCTTCACCGCCGTGCCCGCGGCCGCCGCGCCCGCCGGGGCCACCGCGTCCGGCGCCGGCCGGGCCGCCGCCGGGCAGCGCGGCGGCAGCCTGGGCCAGCTGTTCGCGCTGATCGGCCTGGTCATCGGCGTGATGGCGCTGCTGTCCGCGCTCGGCATCCAGACCGCCAAGCCGTACGTGTGGCCGCTGCTCGCGGTCGGCGTCGGCGTCGCCCTGGTGTGGCGGCAGGCCGACGACTCGCGCTGGCAGAGCTGGTTCGGCCTGGAGCCGGGCAGCCGCAAGGGCGCCTACCTGCGGGTGCTGGCCGGGGTGCTGCTGGTGGTGGCCGGCATCATCGGCTACTTCGTGATGCAGGGCGTCGGCTCGCCGGTGGCGCTGGTGGTCGAGTCCTCGTTGGCGGTGGTCGCGGGCGTGCTGGTGCTGGCCGGGCCGTCCGCGCTGCGGCTGTGGCAGGACCTCGGCGCCGAGCGCACCGCCCGGATCCGGGCCCAGGAGCGGGCCGAGATCGCCGCGCACGTCCACGACTCGGTGCTGCACACCCTGACCCTGATCCAGCGCCGGGCCGAGGACCCCAAGGAGGTGCTGCGCCTCGCCCGGGCCCAGGAGCGTGAGCTGCGGCTGTGGCTGTACCGCCCGGAGGCCGCCGCCGAGGCCGCGCCGGACACCCTGGCCGAGCGGCTGCGCGAGATCGTCGCCGAGGTCGAGGACCGGCACGGCGTCCACCTGGAGCTGGTCTGCGTCGGCGACTGCCCGATGGACGAGAAGATCTCCGCCCAGACCCAGGCGGCCAGGGAAGCCATGGTGAACGCCGCCAAGTACGGTGGCGGGGGACCGGTCCAGGTCTACGCGGAGGTGGAGGGGAGGACGGTGTCGGTGTTCGTCCGCGACCACGGCCCCGGCTTCGACCCCGACGACCTCCCCGAGGACCGCATGGGCGTACGCGAATCGATCCTCGGCCGGATGCGGCGCAACGGCGGCACCGCGCGGGTGCGGCCCGCGCCGGACGGCGGGACCGAGGTCGAGCTGGAGATGGAGAGGGCGGCAGATGACTGACGCGGTGTCAGGAGCGGCGGCACCCGGGCGGCGGGCCCGGGTGGTCCTGGTGGACGACCACCGGATGTTCCGCACCGGGGTGCGCGCCGAGATCGGGCGCACCGAGGAGACCGGCATCGACGTGGTCGGCGAGGCCGACGACGTCGAGTCCGCGGTCCGGGTGGTCGCCGAGACCCGCCCCGACGTGGTGCTGCTGGACGTCCACCTGCCCGGCGGCGGCGGCGTCGAGGTGCTGCGCCGCTCGGTCGGCGTCGAGGGGGTGCGCTTCCTCGCGCTGTCCGTCTCGGACGCCGCCGAGGACGTGATCGGCGTGATCCGCGGCGGCGCCCGCGGCTACGTGACCAAGACCATCACCGGCACCGACCTGGTGAACGCGATCTTCCGGATCTCCGACGGCGACGCGGTGTTCTCGCCCCGGCTGGCCGGCTTCGTGCTGGACGCGTTCGCCGCCACCGACACCCCGCCGGTGGACGAGGACCTCGACCGGCTCACCCAGCGCGAGCGCGAGGTGCTGCGGCTGATCGCCCGCGGCTACGCCTACAAGGAGATCGCCAAGCAGCTGTTCATCTCGGTGAAGACGGTGGAGAGCCACGTCTCCGCGGTGCTGCGCAAGCTCCAGCTCTCCAACCGGCACGAGCTGACCCGGTGGGCCACCGCCCGGCGCCTGGTCTGAAACGGTGAGGGGCCGGCCCGCGCCGCGGGCCGGCCCCTCACACCCCCTCGCCCAGCGGCTCAGCGGGGGGACAGCAGTCCCGGGGCCTCCTCGGCGGCCACCGCCGGGCCGGCCGCGGCGGGCTGCTGCCGGGCGTCGTACCCGGCGCGCGCGGGGAACAGCGACCGGACGGCGAGCACCGCCGCCGTCATGCTGTTGGTGAAGGTGACCCGGTAGTTGTAGGTGTTCCAGGCGCTCACGTACGGAAGGTTGAGACCGTTGACCATCGGGATCAGGCCCAGCCAGAACCACGGCGAGCGGGCCGCCGCCCCGGGGACCAGGACGCCCGCGACCACCGGGACCAGCGGGATCAGCATGTAGTGGTCGAAGGACGGCTTGCTGGCCAGGAACGCGGCCAGCATCAGCATCGCGGAGGTCTCCGCGAGCCGCAGTGCCTGGTCGCCGCCGTTGCGCCACCGCCGCCAGGCCAGCAGGACGGTGGCCGCGCCCACCGCGAGGCCGAGCACGCTCGCGGCCGACTCCGGCAGACCGAGCCGGGTCAGGACGTTCCCGATCGACGCGTCGAACGGGGTGGCGAAGTCGCCCTGGCCCTTCAGCAGGTACGGCAGCGTCTTGGTGACGAACAGGCTCGCCTGCGGCATCATCGCGCCGGCGGCGACCGATATCACCAGCGGCAGCGCGAGCACGGTCAGGAACGCGAGGAAGCGGCGCGCCATCAGGAACAGCAGGACCACCGGCGCAAGGATCGGCTTGATGCTGATCGCCAGACCCAGCACCACCGCCGCCGCGATCCACTGCTCCCGGCGGGCCAGCAGGAGGGCGAGCGGCAGCACCAGCACGTAGCCGGACGTCCAGTTGCCGATCTGGACGACGTTGGTGAACGGTTCGAACATCGCGAGGCCGCCGGCCACGAGCACCGCCAGTCGGCTGAGGACCGGGACGGCGAACAGCCGAAGGGCGAAGAACCAACCGCCGAGCACGAGGACGATGCCCGCCAGAGGCACCACCGCGAGCAGCGTCTCGTGCCCGAGCCGGGTCTGCGGGACGCCGACGAGCACACCGGCCGGCAGGTACAGGAAGCGCTCGTTGGCGTAGGGTGCCTTGCCGTCGACGAACAGCCGCGCCGCGTCGGTCACCCAGGTGTTGTCGAGCCCGTTGTTGCCGGCGTGGTAGGCCTGGTAGTACGCGTTGAGCAGCAGCAGTACGGCTCCCACCACCAGCGGGACCGGTGCGCGGCCCTGGAGCCAGGTGATCAGCCCGGGCTGCGCCGTAGCCTGCCGGTCGTCGTGGCGGGATCGGAGTTCCGAGAAGACGGTCCGCATCGAGTGGTCCTTCACGTGGGATCGGAAGCGGTGGCGTCCGGGACGGCTCGAGCACCGGGCACGCGCACCGCGAGAACCATACCGGCACCCCGAACGCGCGATTCGTACACCAGCGGCTGGGGCGTTGCCGTTGCCTCGTGGGATTGTCGGTAGTATCCAAGCGGCGCTCCGCGCGGATGGGGACTCGAGCAGTCTTGCCGCACACGAACATGCGGACGCCCGAGCCTCCCCGAGGACCGACCTCCCGTCGGCCCCGTGGTGGGGCGGACACCTTCCGCGCCGACTGAACCCGAGAGCCGCAGCAGATGACCTCCACGATCGGTTCCGCCTCCCCGGCTCCGGGGCCGTCCCTCGCCACGGAGCCGCCGCAGGGTGCGCCCAAGGGGGCGGCGGGCACCGGCAAGCGTCCTCGGCTCTACGTCCTCGACGGGCTGCGCCTGATCGCGGCGATGGGCGTGGTCGGCTGGCACTGGCTGGGCGTCGAACGCTTCCCCGCGGTCTGGCACGGCCTGCCGAGCAAGCTGATGCCGGTCGGCCACCTGATCGGCGCCTACAGCTGGACCGGCGTCGAACTGTTCTTCCTGATCAGCGGGTTCGTCATCTGCATGTCCTGCTGGGGCAGGTCGATGGGCGATTTCGTCACCTCGCGGATCGTCAGGCTCTTCCCCGCGTACTGGTGCTGCGTGCTGCTCACCGCGGCCGTGATGCTGGTCGTGCCGACGATCTGGGGCGACAACACGAACCGCCCGACCTACACCCGCATCCTCAGCAACCTCACCATGCTGAACATGCCGCTCGGGGTCGACAACCTCGACCCGGTGTACTGGACCCTCTGGTCGGAGATGCGCTTCTACGTGCTCTTCGGCATCCTGCTGGCCTTCGGCCTGACCTACCGCCGGGTCGTCGCGTTCTGCGCGATCTGGGGCTTCGTCGCCCTGCTCGCCATGCAGGCCGACTGGCCGATCCTCACCGCCATGGCGCAGCCGACGTACGCCTGGTACTTCATCGGCGGCATCGTGATCTACCTGATGTACCGGTTCGGGCCGAACCTGCTGCTGTGGTTCATGCTGATCGCCTGCTGGCTGATCGCCCAGGACCAGATCCGCGGTGTCATCTACGGCTACGAGTACGGCACCCGGCACCACCTGTCGTGGCTGGTCACCGTGGGCTTCACCACGGCCGCCTTCGCCGTGGTGGCCGCGGCCGCGCTCGGCGCCTTCAACTGGATGAACTGGAAGTGGCTGACCACTGCCGGGGCGCTCACCTACCCGCTCTACCTGCTGCACCAGGAGATCGGCTGGCAGCTGATCACCAGGGTCCGCCGCCACCTGCCGCCCTACCCGACGCTGATCGTGGTCGGCGCCGCCATGCTGCTGCTCGCCTGGGTGGTCCACCGGCTGGTGGAGCGCCCGCTGGCTCCGCTGCTGAAGCGGAAGCTGGAAGCGTCCTTCCGGCAGATCCGCCGCAATGGTGTGCCCACGGCCGAGGCCGACGGGAAGGCCTGATCCGGCCGTCGGTATCCTTCGATCTTGGCCCGAACGTCCCCACGGATAGCCGCGGAGAAACCAGCGCGATGACGGTGAACACCACCGACGGTCTGCACCACGACGAGGCCGCTGCCCCAACGCCCGACCGCGCCGAGCACGGTCGGCGACGGCTCCCCGGCACGGCCTTCGTCGGCAGGTTCTTCTGGCTGTGGCCCGCGCTCCTGATGCTCGCGCTGGGCGTCCGGGGCGCCCAGCGGCCGCAGCTGTGGCGCGACGAGTTGGCGACCTGGAGCGCGGCCGCCCGCAGCACCGGCGAACTGCTCGACATGCTGCGGCACGTCGACGCCGTCTCGGGCAGCTACTACCTGCTGATGCACGGTTGGATCTCGCTGTTCGGCGACTCCCCGGCGGTGCTCCGGCTGCCCTCCGCGCTGGCCATGACCGGCGCGGCGGTGTTCGTCACCCTCGCCGCGCGCAAGCTGTTCGACACCCGGACCGCCGTCGTCGCGGGCCTGCTGTTCGCCGTGATCCCGTCGATGTCCCGCTACGCGCAGGAGGTCCGCTCCTACGCGTTCGCCGTGCTCGCCGTCTCCGCCGCCACCTGGCTGCTGCTGCGCGCCCTGGAGCGGCCGACGGTGCTGCGCTGGCTGCCCTACTCGGTCGCCGTCGCGTTCGCCGGGCTGTTCCACATGGTGGCGCTGGCCGTCCTGATCGGGCACCTGGTCGTCGTGGCGATGCGCCGGCCGCGGCGCGAGCGCAAGCTGCTCATCGGCTTCCCGGCCGCCGTGGCAGTCGGCCTGCTCCCGGTGCTCCCGGTGGTGGTGCTCGGCCGGCAGCAGGTGGGGCGGCAGATCTCCTGGCTGACGACGCCGGGCCTCAGCTCCTTCGGCTCGCTCTGGACGGGCCTGTTCGGGTCGGTGCTGGTCGCCGTCTGCATCGCCGCGCTGGCCGGCATGCCCGCCGCCTGGCCCGCGGGCCGTCGCCGGGCCTTCGAGATCGGTGTGATCGGCGTGCTGCCGATCATCGCGGTCTGGGTGATCTCGCAGGGCAAGACCTCGTACTTCCTCGACAGGTACGAGCTCTTCGCGGTGCCCGCGCTGGCCGTGCTTGCGGCAGCGGGCCTGGCCGCGCTGCGCCCGCGTGCGCTCACGGCGGTGGGCCTCGCCGTGGTGGCCGGACTCGGCGTGCCCGATCAGCAGAACCTGCGGACCTCCACCGCTCACGAGTGGTCCAACGAGAAGGCCGCGGCCCGGATCGTCGCCACCGGCTACCGGCCCGGCGACGGCATCGTCCCGGTCCGCGGCTCGAGCGAGTACATGATGCTCGCGTTCGCCCTGGACTACTACCTGCCCGACAGCGTCCGGCCCAAGGACGTGTTCGTCGCGCGCACCCCGGTCGAGAACGACGACCTGTACTCGACGCCCTGCGCCGACCCGGCGGCCTGCCTCACCGGGGTGGACCGGATCTGGGTGGTCACGTACGGCTCGGTCGACGACCCGTTCAAGGACCTCCCGGAGGCCGAGACGCGGGCACTGTCCGCGCAGTACCGGAAGTCCACCGTGCAGCACGTGCAGGGCCTGACCGTCACCCTCATGGAACGGCCGCACCCGAGCTGAGCCGGGGACGGGGGACCGCGGGTACCCCGGGATCGGGCTGTACTGTACGCCACGTTATTTGTCTCACTACTCCGTCAATGACGGGGTGCAGCCTCGCAGGAGCCCTCAGTGGGTACGGACACATCATCCGCACCGAGTCGTGAAGCCGGTCCGGCATCCGGGACGTCGGCCCGCTCGGTCGTACGGGGACGCGGCCGGACGGCCAGGTCCGCGGCCGCACTGCGGGGCGCGGCGCCCGCCCTGCTCGGGTACGCCGCCGCCCGCGCCCTCGGTGTGCTCGTCGTGGTGCTGTGGTCGCGCGGCCGCCCCGAGTCGGGACTGCACCGGCTGAGCGTCCTGTGGGACGCGCCGCTCTACCAGTCGATCGCCCGGCTCGGCTACGCCGGTGTCGCGCCCATCCCGGGCCCGCACGGCGACTACGAGATGTACGCGTTCTTCCCGCTGTACCCCACGGTGACCCGGTGGACGGCGTGGCTGCTGCCGCTGTCGATCAGCCAGGCCGCACTGCTGGTTGCCTGGGCCGGCTCGCTCGCTGCCGCCTGGGGCATCTACGCGGTGGCCGCCAAGCTCTACAACCGGCGCACCGGCGTGATGGCCGCCGTCCTCTGGGGAGTGCTCCCGCACGCCGCCGTGCAGAGCATGGCCTACTCGGAGCCGGTGTTCACCGCCTTCGCCGCCTGGGCCGTGTACCAGGCGATCTGCCGCCGCTGGCTGACCGCCGGACTGCTCGCGGTGCTCGCCGGACTCACCCGGCCCACCGGCCTCGCGGTGGCCGGCGCCATCGGCGCCGCGGCCCTGTGGGAGCTGTGCACCTGGCGGCGGCGCAGCGTCGAGCAGCGGGCGTCCGCGTGGTGGCGTCCACTGGTCGCCATGGTGATCGCTCCGGCGGGCGCCGTCGGCTACATCGGCTGGGTCGGCCTGCAGAAGGGCCGGTGGGACGCCTACTTCAAGATCCAGGAGGCGTGGCAGTCGGAGTTCGACTTCGGCCGGGCCACCTTCAGGTCCTTCCAGGGGCTGCTGACCAACTCCGGGCAGGTCTGGCTGGCCGACGTCATGGTCGCGGTCGTGCTGTTCGCCGCGGTGATCCTCTTCGGGGTCTCGCTGATCCAGCGGCAGCCGCTGCCGTTGGTGCTGCTGAGCGCCGGGATCCTCGTGCTGGCATTCGGCGACGCGGCCTACTTCAACTGCCGGGCGCGCTTCCTGCTGCCCGCCTTCGGCCTGCTGCTGCCGCTGGCGGTCGGTCTGGCCAGGCTGCGCAGCCGCGCCACCGTGGCGCTGATCCTGGCCGGGGCAGCGGTCGTCTCCGCGTTCTACGGCGCTTACATCGTCCTGGTCTACCCGAACGCGCCCTAGGGCGTGTATCTGATTGTGATCAAGGATTGGGCTTGGTGAGGTCCTTGATCCATATCATCGAGGCCCGGAGGTGGAGGCCGGCGAGGTAGCTCTCGGGCTTCTTGTCGTAGCGCGTGGCGATGCCCCGCCAGGCCTTCAGCTTGTTGATCAGGCGCTCGACGGTGTTGCGGTCCTTGTAGAGCTCGGCGTCGTGTGCGACGGGCCGACCGCCCGCGCTGCCCTTCTTCTTCCGGTTGGCGGCCTGGTCGGCCTTCTCCGGAATGACGGCCTTGATCCGG